>NZ_JBWKZL010000014.1:82326-131172 GCF_059424475.1 Lysinibacillus sp. GW247-5R2A
CTTCAAAACTCACGGTATACGTCTGTGCATTCCACTTGGCGTAAATGGTCGTAGCCTCAGTGATAACACTATTAAAATCATAGGTCTGTGTATAACCAGCATCTGTATACCAGCCTCCAAATGTATAGCCTGCTTTCGTCGGCTCTATCTGCGGCATCGTTGCCTTTCCACCGTACGCTACGGATTGATTGGATACTGCACTTCCTCCGTCCACTTCAAAACTCACGGTATACGTCTGTGCATTCCACTTGGCGTAAATGGTCGTAGCCTCAGTGATAACACTATTAAAATCGTAGGCTTGTGTGCGGCCAGCGTCTGTATACCAGCCTTCAAATGTATAACCTGCTTTCGTCGGCTCTACTTCTGGCATTGTTGCCATACCGCCATTAACAACCGATTGACTTGTTACCGCACTCCCCCCATCTGTTTCAAAACTAACTGTATGTTTCACTTGAGGTGAGGTATTAAAATCAACTAATGAAATGCTTCCAAAAACAGCATAGTCATCTTTCATATTAGGTGAGGAAAGAATTAGTGTAATAATATTATTACTACCAATATCATTAATATTTTGTTCGGTGAGTAAATCACCGATAGGTAATAAAACAGGGACATCGAAATTATTAAAACTATAAGCTGGCTTTGAAAAATCCTTCTCAATCCCTACATTACTTGGTAAATCAGCTAGAGAATATGTATTCCCTTCAGTAAATGTCCAATCGTCCGAACTACCAATATTAATTGTCAAATTGGATATATCTCCACCACTATCCGAACCAGGAATAGGTGTAAGACTTAATTTTGCATTAGAATAATCATAGTTTGACGGTAAGTAAAATTTTACATAAGCAGTATTTGTCTGATCACCTGAATCATAACCACCTACGCCGGCTATTTCTTCTAAAATACCAACGCTATTCGGCATTCCTTGAAAGACAGTTCCCGTTACAATCTTACTTGGAAAGATAGTTGTAACTGCTGCCCTCGCTACTTGTAATTCTAAAAACGGTTGTACAATTATGAGCAACATTGCAATCAACATAGGTACAACATATACTTGTTGACGTTTTTTCATTTACATCACTCCCCATTCACTGGGTATTCACCATACAAACAAATAATAAAGTTTAATGCTACATAAGGCTGCATGTTATTATGCGGCAAATTCCCTCCGGTTGTACCAATCGCTTGTTGATGAATATTTACTTTTGTAGTTGCTGTAAATTCTTTATATATTTTTTTGGGATTAAATCCTCCTATAGCACTCCAAACAGCACCTTCTGGACTACTATCTCCACCAGTTGTTTTCGAGCTTCCTTGTAATACATGTTTATGGACAGGTAGCTGCTCATTACTTAATGTCACATTTTCTACCCCTACTTCTTTGGCAAATTCTCTTGTAGTAAGTCCTGTGCCAGTTCCGTAGTGCATGGGCGCTTTACCTCTTAAATCTGGTAACTTAAAATCTGTTTTCCCATCCCCACCAAATCCATTACCAATAACCGAATATAACACGGCATGCTGCTGAATAAGTAATGTACTGCCATCACAAAAAGCCCAATCTCTTGGTGCATAATTTCCAGCAAATATTCGAATCTCTCCTGTATAGGCATCTGCCATTTTTTGTCCCTCCTTAGCTTCTAGGTGGAAAAATCCCATTTATTGCAATACAAAACGATACTACTAGATATGGTTGCATATTATTATGTGCCTTATTTTGTCCTGTAACTGTCATCGCCGTTGAACTCATTTGAGTATTTACATTACTAGAAAACATAGGATTTCCATCAAATTTTCCCCATACATTATTCATTGGGGATGGTTTATTTGTTACGCCCTCATCAGCATAAACTTCATGCGTGTGAGTAGGCATTTCATTTATTGTCAATGTATGGGTTGCCTCACCGCCTATGGAACCATAGGTAATTTGATCATTTTTATGAAGAGGTACTCTTCCTTGCAAATCAGGTAACGCAAAAGTCGTTTTACCATCTCCCCCATAGCAGGTTCCTATTAAAGAATAAAGTGCTGTATGCTGTCTTATTTGTAATAGTCGGCCATCACACGGTAACCAATTTTGAGGTATTTTGTCGAAACTAAATAGCCGTACTTCTCCTAAGAACGGTTCTGCCAATATACTCTCCCCCTTTTAAGTAAAATCAGGGTAAAGACCCTGCGTTGCAATAATAAAATTAATGGCCAATGAAGGCATCATATTCTCATGAGGTTGATTGCCACCCACAGACGTCACTAAATCTGTATTCATCTGCACAATATCACTAGCTACATTTGTTTGATAATTCTTTAAATCAGCTTTTCCCCACACATTATTAGCTGGCGAGCTTGCTGTAGTATCCGTTTTTTCTTTATTTGCTGAAACTATATGAGTATGGGCTGGTAAATTCGTTTCTGATAGTGTTACTTTTTCCGTTCCGCCATTACTCGCGATAGGATATTGCGAGTTTAAATGAATGGGGATTCTTCCACGTAAGTCTGGTAAAGCAAAATTTGTTATTCCATCCCCACCATATTTATTTCCTATTAATGAATAAAGAGCCTGATACTGATTAATCAATAACAGTTGTCCATTACAAAGAGCCCAACCTATTGGAGCAAACTTACCACTAAACATACGAATCTCACCTAGATACGCCTCTGACATGCCAACACTCTCCTTTTCTTTTATTTCCATAGCATTTTCATATAAATCTCATCTTCTTGAATAACTTGAAATCCTAGTTTTTCATAAAGGTCTCTTGCAGAATTAGTTTTAAGAACCTGTAATACAACTGCTTTGCTTTGTTCCTTTGCCTTTTTCTGAAGCTGAACAATCAAAAGTGTTCCTATGCCTCTCCCTTGGTAATTTGGCAATAAAGCTATATCTATAAGATGATGGAATTCAGGTTGCTCTTCCGTGAGAAACCTGCCAACGCCCTCAGTATCTACAACAATTTTCCAATGACTCGCTCTTGGGAATTGCTGATTGTAGGAAGCTTGCTGTGCACGCCATTGCATATCTAAAAAAAGTGTCTTTTGTTCAGCCGACCATCCCCATGAATCTATTTCTTCATTTCTTGTAGAGGCATAGATTTCATAGAGAAGTGCTTCATCTTCCTTTGCTATAGATTTAAGCTCTATTTTCATAATGTTTGTTCCACTTTCTTCTAAACATTCTTATTAGTCACAATGATAGATCTTACAAAGTTATGTCCTTTTTCAGGCAAGTCTTCCCAACTATCTACGTGCAATTGATGGTCAGCTAAGCATTCAGATCGATTCTTACTTTTTTGAGGTACGTCCAGGAAAAGCGAGATGGTGCCATAGGATTTTTCACCTGGCTGTACCTTATCACGCCACGAACAAGAGCATTCATAGCCATTTGGGCCAGTGGATGCTCTTATGCCCAATGCTTGTAATGTTGTATTTGGTGGGATACTAACGGGCTCCTTGTCCTCCTCATCTTGGGTGTTCCAGATTCCCCATTCCAACTGTGATTGAAACACTTCAAGCTCACGGTCTGTTGCATTTGTAATCATTAATGAAAATGTCCAAGTCGCCATTTTAGTGCGCTCCTCCTGTCAGTACTTTTTTCTTCGCGTTATCCATCACATCGTATACATGCGTACGGTGTAATACTGCATAGTCCCATTCAGATGCGCCAATGAGTGTGGTGATATTATTATTGTCTGTTCGGTAAAGAAGAATCATTTTACTAAAAATCCATGGCACAACGTCCATATCCTTATCAGAGGGAGCTTCAAAAACCCTTGTCTTTGAATTTTTCTCTGTTTGATGTTGCTCTTTTGTCACAGCGTTTAATATATTGAATTTCGCCTTTAATTCTGCCTGTAGTTCCTGTGCTACGCTCGCTTTCACTACTTTTTCATCTGATACAGATACCTTCTCAGTAAATTTAAAGGCAGTTTCAATCGTACAAACCTTTTCCTCCACTACCTTACTAGCAGTAGACAATCCATACTCATCTATGACTGTAATTTTTCCCTTTTTAGTAACAGTTTCAATTTTAGAAGCATCTCCTCTTAAGCAAGTTACCTCTACAGAAAAATACTGTTGTGCCTCTCGCTGCTTTAAATAAAGGCTATCAATTTCTAAATCATTGACCCCGTCCCATAATTGTTTAGAAATGTTGAAGAGAGGCGTTCGAAATAATGGCATTTTTTCAAAATGAACACCACTCGGAATGGATTGGTTTAAATCAATTTCTCGAACATCTTCAATTTCGTTTAATGTTTTGATTTTGGACCAGTCCGTAAATAAATTATTTCTTATTTCTTTTTGTTTCAATTTATCCATTTTATTAGAGATTCGTATATTTCGAACAAAGTTATGACCATCGTGTGGAATATCCTTCCACTCTGTTACTTCAAAATATCCATTTGCTAGACATCTAGCTTCATTTGGGTCATTATAGGGAACATTTACATAAAGGCTTACTACCCCATATGGTGCTTCTGTTGTATTATTTTGATCTTTCCAGGAGCAAGAAAATTCATAGCCATTTGGTCCAAAGGCTGATTTGGCTCCAACAGCTTGAATCGTTTCACCTGCCTTAATCGTTTGAGGTTTTTTATCCTCTTCACCATCTGTATTCCAATAACCCCAGTGTAACTGCGATTCTACTAACTCTAAATCTCGGTCTGTGTCATTTGTAACATTTAAATAAAAAGTCCACGTCATCCTTGTCTCTCCCTTACTTTACAGAATTTTCAGAATACTAAAAGCGAATGTATTCTATTTTCTATCTCTTACTACCTAAAAATAGTGTCGAGTATTGTATTTTTCTTAGGACTCTCTTACTGGTTTTTATTATATTACAACTTCCCTATTTTCTTCTATGAAATAATTCCATTTTTTAGGTTAATTTTTCTTAACCTTTCGACCTATAATTTTGTCCAGAAGGCAAAAAAATCTGCTCATGCTCCCTTTTATGAACATAAACAGATTTACGTAAGGCATATTTATTCAATTAAAACGAGTAAAGAGCTTCCATACTAATTCATTCCGATCGGCAACATCTACCTTTTGAAAAATTAGCTTTAAATGATCTTGAACGGTATAACTAGAAATCCCAAGGTTTTGTGCAATAATTTTCGTCGGTATCCCCTTCATTACTTCAACTACTACTTCCTTTTCTCTAGGTGTAAGATGATAGGCTGTCAGTAAATAGGCTAACATTTCTTTAGGAGATGCTTCATTTAATAGTATGGCTATTTGCTGCTGTGAATCTGCTGTCATGAGAACTGATGCTTGGACTGTTACATAACCCGTATTATTAATTGGCACTAATAACGAAGATTGGTTGTTCAATTTGTTAGCCTGTAGCTTTGCACAAAATGCCTGAATTGGTTTGGGTATTTGCCAATCAAGCAAGCCTTCATTGTTTCTTAAAAGTGTTAACAATCGAGCCGCCTTTGTATTGGTGGAAATAATACGATGCTCTTTATTCAAAATAATGATGCCACTCTGTTCCTCTTCGATAAAGAGTCGCTCTTCTATAATCGTATGGTAGAACCCCCTTAATGCCTCAGCCATAACAGGCATGAGGATTTTCACTTGATTTACGTCAGCATCTTGGAAATGGGGCTTTCCATTTTCTATCCTTTTAAACAGTGTTAAAAACCCATAGCATTGCCCCTGAAACATCAATGCAGCTCGAATTTCATCACTAAATCCACGGGGCTCTAACACCTCTCGATAACGTTTACTCTGACTACTCACTTCGCTAAGTTTACCGATGTATTTGCCACTTTCCACAAGATATACATAACTATTTATATCTTGTGAATCGTATTCCAAGGACATTATTTGCTGATGGATATCCTCTATTGATTGCTCTGTAACAGCTCCTATAGAAAAAAGGGTTTGAGTATCTGTCATGGTACAACAATATGCGTCAAAACTAATAAAATCACGCAATTCTTCTATCATCTTTTGTCGGTATTGAGCTGAATTCTGATTATCTTTTAAGTGGACTTCTGACCGTCTCTTCCAATAATGAATATCTTTCACAAAATTCCTCCCCCAGAATTATGGGATAGCACATTTTCCATAAGTATTTATAATTGAGAATAATTCTTAATTAAATTGTACAACAAGGAGGTAAAAATGAAAAATCCACAACATGACTGGCACAAACCTTATGTCTCTAACTACCAAAATACTATTCGACAAAAAATTAGTGGTTATGACCTTATCTATGACATGATGACCGATATTCTTCAAAGTTACCCGACTGATAACATGCTAATAGTTGGAGCTGGTGGCGGTCAGGAACTCTTTTCACTAGGGCAAGCTTTCCCCTTCTCTCACTTTACAGCCATTGATACTTCTAAAATTATGCTACAGGCTGCCCGTAAACATATTGAGAAATTGGAACCCCCTCTTCGTATTGACTGGTATGAAGAAGATTTACTTGCGTTAGTATTTGACCATCAGTTTGAAGTAGCTTCCTGTCACTTAGTTTTACATTTTATTGAGGAACTTGAACAAAAAAAAGCTCTGCTACAAAAATTAGCGGATAGCTTACAGGAGAGCGGAATTTTATTTATATCATCCATTCATGCAGACATGTCAGCCGTATCATTCCAACACCAACTCAAGTATTGGCGAAGCTCTATGCTACAAAATGATTTGTCTGAGGAACACTGGCTACGCTTTGAGCAATCCTTTGGCTCCTCTACCTATCCAATTACACTTGAATTGCTAACGGACCTATTACATGAAGTCGGTTTTTCAACGGTAATTCCATATTTTAAATCACATATGGTCGACGCCTTATTAGCCATTAAAGAAGAGGTAAACAAATGACAAGAGATAATATATTAATCGTTGGTGGATATGGTGAAGTTGGTCGTAAAATTGCAAAAATACTACTCTCTAGTTACCCAAATAGAGTATGTATCGCCGGAAGGAATTTAGAAAAAGCCAGACAGTTTTGTGCACAGCATAATGGTCTCGGGGCACCTTTACAAATGGATGTATCTAAAACTGTACATCCACAGCAATTAGCCAATGTAGCCTTGGTCATTATGTGTTTGGAGCAACAAGATACTACTTTTGCAGAGCTCTGCTTGAAAGAAGGAATT
Source organism: Lysinibacillus sp. GW247-5R2A (assembly GCF_059424475.1). Classification (NCBI taxonomy): domain Bacteria; kingdom Bacillati; phylum Bacillota; class Bacilli; order Caryophanales; family Bacillaceae; genus Lysinibacillus; species Lysinibacillus sp. GW247-5R2A. The sequence continues at coordinate 89,433 of NZ_JBWKZL010000014.1, forward strand.
AAGTATATTGATATTACTGCTAGCCATACCTTCCTCAAACAACTAAAAAATCTTCATTCGACAGCTATAGAGAATCGTTCAACTGCCATATTCAGTGTCGGTATGGCTCCAGGACTCACTAATATAATGGCCATGCATGCCACCAAGCCATTAACCACTATGGAGAAGCTTCATATTTCTATTTTACTTGGGGCAGGAGATACGCATGGCACTGCAGCTATTCTTTGGATTTTGCAACAATTAAATATTCCGTATTCCCATTACGAAAATCAGATTATTACTAATTTCACTAGTAAGAGATCTGTGCAATTTAGGGATATTGGAAAACGTAGTGTGTACCAATTCAACTTTTCAGATCAGCACACATTAGCTCATCATTTTCCTAGTGTTCCCATTGTGACGAGATTAGGCTTTGATGTAGAATCACTTAATTGGTTTGTCGCCTTCTTACAAAAAAGTCGTATTGCCTATTTATTGAAATTTAAAGGAGTACAATCCATGCTTGCCTCCCTCGTTCAAAAAATAAAAATGGGTACAGATGTATGCTCCATACAAATTGAAGCTATTGGTAAGATACAGCATAAAGAAGCGAATGTAACACTAGACTTTAAAGGTCGTGATGAATCACTTGTGACAGCAAAGGTTGCAGCTGCCATTGCTAGAGAGCTTCTAGATAACAAATATCCAGCGGGGACTTATCATATTGAAGAATTATTTACATTCGAAGCATTACAAAACCAATTTGATGCATCTTCTTTCTCTCAACTAATTACATAACAATAGGGGCATAACCTTATATTTTGCATTCTGAATAAAAAACGCAGTAAGTTCCCCTCTCAAAGAGAACTTACTGCGTTTAATTATTTATAAAACTTTTTCTAAGAAATCCTTTGCTCGCTGTGTTGAAGGTGCTGTAAAAAACTGCTCGGGAGGAGCATCCTCAATGAGCTTGCCACCATCTAAGAAGAGTATACGATCAGCAACTTCACGTGCAAAGCCCATTTCATGTGTCACAATTAACATTGTCATGCCGCTGTCCGCTAGGTTTTTCATAACAGCCAATACTTCTTTAACCATTTCTGGATCGAGTGCTGACGTTGGTTCATCAAATAATATAACCTTTGGATCCATCGCAAGCGCTCGGGCAATGGCAACACGTTGTTTTTGTCCACCGGAGAGACGGTTTGGATACTCTTGGCGCTTTTCAAAGAGCCCTACTTTCTTAAGTAACTCTTCTGCATTTTTTATCGCAACCGCTTTATCCATTCCCTTTACATTAATTGGAGCGTACGTTAAATTTTCTAACACTGTTTTATGTGGGAAAAGATGAAAATGCTGAAATACCATCCCAACTTCTTCCCGTATTTTCATAATATTCGTCCCTTTATCTGTAAGAACATCCCCAGCAATCGTTACCTTTCCACTCGTAGGGAGTTCTAATAAGTTTAGGCAACGAAGGAATGTTGATTTGCCAGATCCTGAAGGTCCGATAATAGCAATTACTTCTTTTTCTTTAACTTCGGTTGAAATACCTTTTAGTACTTCATTCTGACCATATGATTTGTGTAGATCTTCAATTTTAATCACTTTTTCTCATTCCCTTCTCGATTCGTTTACCAAGGAACGTTAAAACAAGTGTCATGAGGTAATAGATAATACCGGCAAATAGTAAAGGCTCAAGATATCGATATGTCGAACCACCTACGATATAAGCACGACGCATTATATCAAGGGCACTAATTACTGTGACAACTGCTGTTTCTTTATTTAGTGTAATAAATTCATTAACTAGAGAGGGCAAAATATTTTTTACTGCCTGCGGGATAATTATATCCTTCATCATCTTTGCATAAGGAATGCCAAGAGCTTGTGCCGCCTCCATTTGCCCTTTATCCACTGCATTAATACCTGCACGAATAATCTCCGAAATATAAGCACCTGAATTTAAACCAAATGCAATAATGGCCGTTGGAATAGGCTCGATTTGAATATCTAATAATTGTGGTACTGCATAATAAATAATTAATAATTGTAATACTAGTGGTGTACCACGGAAAATTGACGTATAAAAGTCAGCAAACCAGCGTAAAACTTTTACCTTTCCAATTTTACATAAGGCTAGTAATATACCGACGATAAACCCAATGATGGATGCACCAATTGCAATTTGAAGAGTAACACCTATCCCTTTTAAAATATAAGGAATAGAGGGAACGATAGCTGTAAAATCCAAATTCACAGCGCTCCCTCCTTTCTTTTTCATCTTGATTCAGCCATTCTTTTTTGCACTGAAAGCGAAACAGCAAATACAGAAGCTTCTAGCGGTTGTCACAGATATGGGAGTGGACCTTTTCTAGCACACTCGACAAAATTCTTGCCGAAGCATATTAGATTGAACTGAAAAGCATAAGCGATAGCCCAAATAAGAGCTATCGCATGCAAGTATTATTCAACTTTTTCTAACCATTTTTCTTCTAGCTCTTGGATTTTTCCTTCTTCAGCTAGTTCTTTTAATGCCTTGTTAATTTTTTCTTTTAAATCACTGCCTTTTGGCACAGCAATCGCTTTGAAATCCTCGGGCTGTTCTTCTACAGGGAAGGCTGCTAATTGATCATTTGTTTTTAAATAACCTTTCGCAACGCCACCCTCTAAAATGCCTGCGTCTAAGCGCTTAGACATCATATCTTGAATAATTTCAGGAATTCGTGTACGTCCTTCAACTGAAACATCCACTTTTTTAGCAATTTCATTACCTAAGTTTTCTTGAATAGAGGCTGTTTGCACACCAACTTTTTTACCAGCTAAATCAGCTTCCTTTTTAATACCGCTATCCTTTTTAACAATGATAACTTGCTCTGTTTCATTATATTGATCAGAAAAATCTACTACCTTTTCACGTTCAGGGTTTGGTGTCATACCAGAAATGACTACATCAATTTTCCCTGCTTGTAACGCTGGTACAAGACTGTTGAAGTCCAAATCTTGCACTTGCATGTCCATACCTATTTTTTCTCCAACCAATTTAATTAAATCAATATCAAAACCAATAATCTCTTCACCTTTTGCAGCGTCAACATATTCAAATGGCGCGTAGTCTGCTGAAGTACCAACTTTTAATACTTGTTTGTCTGTACTACCATCAGCATTATTATTTGCATTATCCTCTTTAGCGCCACAAGCTGCTAGTATGCCAATAGCTAGGACCAGAATTATCATGAAAAACTTATTCTTCATCTTTAAGCATCTCCTTTTATTTATAATATATTGTGTATGAGAATACATTTCTCGAAAATAGTAAATTGGATATTTATTCATGTTTGAGAATAAAAAAACTATCTGCTAATTAAGATATACTCTTTTGAAATAATAATCAAGATAAACTAGAAAATTTTTAGCTAAATATTATATGCAAAATTTTCTGATAAGTCAATTTATTGTTTTCGAGTTCGCTTCCTTACTATTTTCCGAAAGCTTAATAATTATCCCTTCCTTCTTTAACAAAATTTCCGTGGAAATAAAAAAGACCCCCATTTGGAGGTCCCTTGCTTATTTGTCTTCTATAAATAATTTATCTTTTAATTCGTCCTCGCCAGAGCCTTCCGCTAATGGAACATGAGAACGATAAGCTGCACGACAGATTAAATGTCCGGCAACTGGAGCTGTAACAAAGACGAAAAGAATACCTAAAATTAATCGGACGCTGACATAACCATCGTGTACCCAAAAGTATATAAATGCACCTAATAAGCAAGTTAACACGGATAACGTGGAGCTTTTCGTAGCAGCATGTGATCGCGTATAGACATCTGGTAAACGGATCATGCCAAATGCGCTAATAACACTCACAATCGAACCGATTAGAATGAGGATGACTGCCGCCCATTCAATCATTTGATTTACGTTCAACAATCACACCTCTTTCAATATATTTTGTAAAGGCAATGGTCCCAATAAACGCTAAAATACCTAATATAAGAATGGCTTCTAAATAAGCCTTTGTTTTTAATATAATCGAAACAATCGCAATAGCGGATAAAAGATTTACACCAATTGTATCGAGAGCAATGGCTCGGTCAGGCATAGATGGACCTCGGATAACTCGATACAACGACAGCGCGATGGAAATACTAAAGAAGGCGAGAGCCAGAAGTAAAATATTCTCTATCATTAACGCGTCACCTCCATTATTGCTTGTTCAAACTTTCCAATAGAGCGAATAACCGCATCCTTAGACTGCTCAATGTCCATCGCATGAATATAAAAGACATCGCCTTCTTCAGAAACTTCCATGACGACAGAGCCAGGTGTTAATGTTAGCAATAATGCTAGCGCCGTAATTTCCCAATCACCCTTGAGTGCGGTTTTATACGTAAAAATACCCGGCGTAATGTTTAGCTTTGGTGTAGTAATTTGCTTTAATACGCTATAGCTTGATAAAAATAGCTCCCAATTAAATAGCCATAATAGCTTGATAATCGAAAAGACTCGTCGCAAGTAAAATTGGGTCCCATAGAAGCGGTGCATCGCATATAGTATGCCCATTCCTACAATAAACCCCATTAAAAACGTTGAAAATTGTGGTGTCACTTCATCTTGCAAGAGTAACCAAAGTGCTGCGATAAATAAATTTAAAATAAACTGCATCGCCATTATTTATTCACCTCACCTTGCCATTGTTCACCATCTAGAACAGCGTCTATATAAATAGATGGTGTATATAACGTTTCTGCTGCATCGGTGACAAAGGGAGCCAATTTCTCCGCTCCTACTCCTAAACTAATTGTACAAGCAGCCAATAAAGTTAACGGCAGTATTACACGTTTGTGTAAAGGCTTTTCATCCTCTAAACTAATAATGGTCTCGCCAAAAAAGGAGGAGAGAAATATCCGCAGTAATGAATACAAAACAATTAAACTAGAGAAAAAACCTAGACCTAATAGAACAAAATTGCCGCCCTCTATCGCACCTTGTCCAATTAAAACCTTCCCTAAAAAGCCACTCAATGGCGGGATACCCGCTAATGAACACATGGCTACAAAGAATAGCCATCCAAAGAACGGATAGTTACGAATAAGCCCACTCATTTTATCTATGACTGTTTCCCCAGTTACATAAATCATCATGCCGACAGCTAAAAATAACATAGCCTTTGCCACCATATCATGCATTAAATAATAGACAACGCCCTGTAAGGCAGACTCTGTACCAATCGCTAGACCAGCTACTATAAACCCAACACCAATCAATACATTATAAGAAGCGATTGTTCTAACATCACGCCCTGAAAGAGCACCGATACAGCCAGCTATAATTGTAATACCTGCCATAATGCCAAGTGCCGTATGCGTGACTTCAGTATTATTTGGGAAAAGCAATGTAAAGGTTCTTACGAGTGCATAAATCCCAACCTTTGTTAATAGTGCTGCGAATAAAGCAGCAATGGCAGTGGGAGGTACACTATAAGAGCCAGGCAGCCAGAAGAATAATAGCAGTCCCGCCTTTAAGCTAAAGACAATTAAGAAAATGAGTGCCACTGTTGTAATAAGTGGATTAGCACCGGCTTCCATCACACGCATAGAAATATGGGCCATATTTAATGTACCGACTGTTCCATAAAGAAAGGCCAAAGCCACTAAGAAAATCCAAGATGCGACAATATTAATCAGCACATATTTTAATGCTTCACGCAGCTGAATCTTTTCCCCACCTATGCTTATAAGTGCATATGAAGCCAGCAACATCACCTCAAAACATACAAATAAGTTAAAGATATCTCCTGTCAAAAATGAACCATTTACACCAGCTACCATTAGTAAGGTAAACGGATAAAAATACATTTTTTCATACTTTAACTCCATTGTGAATATTGCATAGAGCATACAAATAACTGCTACAAGATTTGCTATTAACACGAGCAGCGTTGCGAAGGAATCTGCCACAAATGAAATACCAAAAGGAGGTGCCCAACCACTAAAGTCAATGCGCAATATCCCTTGTTCTTGAATTTCTACTAATAAAATCACACTAATAATAACGATAAAGCTTAATGTCAGTAAACTAATAACCCGTTGTAAAAAGACATGCTCTTTTAAAAACACCAGTAAAATAGCTGTAATTACCGGTACTATTAATGGTAAAACAATCATATTACTCATCCGGCGTACCCCTCAATTCATCAAAATTCCCTGAACCATTTGTTTTGTACGCTCGATAGCCTAAAACGAGAACAAACGCAGTCACAGCAAAACTAATAACAATAGCTGTTAAAATTAGGGCTTGCGGCAATGCATCTGTATAAGGACCCTCTGATTCGCCTAATAATGGGACATCCCCCTTTTTAAGACCTCCCATTGTTAGAATCAGCAAGTGGGCAGCATGTGATAAAACAGCAGTGCCTAAAATAACACGTAATAACTGTTTAGAGAGGATTAAGTACGTCGCAACAGCTACTAATATACCTACTAAAACAAGTATTAAAGATTCCATCGGCTACTCATCCTCACTTATGCTTAAAATAATTGTCACGACAACACCCACCACCGTCAAAGCTACTCCTGCTTCAAAAATGGTTACGGTTGAAAAACCCATTTTCCCGAAAATCGGGACATTTATATACGTATAAGCCTGTGTTAGAAATGGTACATCGAAAAACAAAGAACCAATTGCCGTACCTGTTGCCAGCAATACACCAAGAGCAGCAACCTTTTTAAAGTCAAACGGCATTCCCTTATGCACAGTCTCTATATCGTAAGCAAGATACAATAATACAATGCCAGAAGCTAACACGAGGCCACCAATAAAGCCACCACCTGGAGCGTGGTGTCCCGCAAAGAACAAATACACGCCAAGTGTTAAAATAATGAAGACGACGGCCTTAGTGACTGTCCGTAATATCACATCATTAATTTTCATGATCTGCTTCCTCCTTCCGAGGCTTAAGCTTTGTTAATGTATAAACCCCTAAGCCAGCAATCAGAAGCACTACAACCTCAAGCATTGTATCAAAGGCACGAAAATCCCCTAGAATTGTATTAACAATGTTGGAACCACCCGCTAGCTCATAGGCATCATTAAAATAAGTGGATACTGGCTCAAATTGCTCGTAGTGCACTACAGCTAGACCAACCATTGTGACTGTTGCACCGACAAAAATAGAGATCATTGCTTTAGACCATTGCACCCTTTTGCGAGGTGCTTCAGGCATTAAGTCTGGTAAATACTTAAAGCATAAAAGGAATAATGCAGTTGTTACTGACTCTACAACTAATTGTGTTAACGCTAAATCTGGTGCGCGGAAAATGACAAAGAAGAAGGCAATTGAATAGCCTAATACGCCATTTAATAGCATGGCTGTAACGCGACCCTTTGCAAAAATCATCCAAACAGCAGCGAATACCATAACAAATACAAGAATTAATTCGTATGACTCAATCGTGGAGTCCATATCAAAATTAAAGGTCATTGCGTCTGAATAAATAAAATAACCAGCGATAAGGGCCACGAAATATATATATATATAGACAAAATAATGGGTTAAATTACCTGACATATATTTGCGAGTAAGCTTCTCTGAACCACTTTCACTTATTTCTATCATTCGATTATAGTAAGTATTAAACGTATATTTTTGTGAAAAAATGCGATACATCGGCTTCCAGCTTTTCAATGTTTTGAATAAGATAATCCCGAGTACAATGACTCCTAACGTCATTAATAATTCCGCATTAATTCCATGCCAAGCAGAAATATGTGGTGTTAATTCATTGGCTGTTGGGAATGTAGGATAAATACTTGCCATGGCTGGCTCCAAAATATAATGACCTAACACGTTCGGGAAGAAAAAGATACCGACTACTAACAGACATAAAATAATGGGTGATATTAGCATGCCCAATGGAGCTTCATGTGGTTTTCTATCCATCTTCTCAGGCTGTAGTTTACCCAAAAATGTTCGACTAATTAAAATTAAACTGTAGATAAAGGTAAAGATACTCGCTACCCATGCTACTAATGGGAAAAATAACCCTACATCAGCAATGGAAAAGGCCTCTACATCCCGAATAGCCAAGACCGCTGCAAAAAACATTTCTTTACTCAAGAAACCATTAAATGGTGGTAATCCTGCCATAGAAAAGCTACCAATGACTGCAATTGTAAATGTAATAGGCATTAAAGACATTAAGCCACCTAAACGGCGAATATCCCGAGTTCCCACTTCATGGTCGACAATCCCAACCATCATGAATAAGGCTCCCTTAAACGTGGAGTGGTTGATGAGATGAAACAGAGCAGCAAAACTTGCTTGTGTATATATAATAGAGTCTTTAGTGTAGCCATAGTAATGACCTACAGACCCTAGACCGAATAGGCTCATAATTAAGCCTAGCTGACTTATCGTTGAAAAGGCTAAGAGCGCCTTTAAATCCGTTTGGCGAACCGCATTAAATGATCCCCAGAAAAGTGTAACAAGACCAATAACACTTACGAGCCAGAACCAAATTGCTTCTCCCCCAAAGACTGGTGAAAAGCGGGCAACTAAATAAATCCCTGCCTTTACCATTGTGGCTGAGTGTAAGTATGCACTAACGGGTGTTGGTGCTTCCATGGCGTCCGGTAGCCAAATATGAAATGGAAATTGTGCAGATTTTGTAAAAGCCCCTAGTAAAATTAAGATTAAGGCTGGAGTAAAGAGGGCATGATCACGGATAACCCCTACATGAGCTACAATTTCACGAATACTAAATGTATCAGCAGCTACATAGAGCATCAGGAAACCAGCTAGCATAGAGAGACCGCCAAAGACTGTAATCATCATTGCTTTTTTAGCCCCTGCACGTGATGCCTTTCTATGGTGCCAAAATGCAATTAATAGGAATGATGACACACTCGTTAATTCCCAAAATGTGTATAATACCATTAGGTTATCTGAAAAGACAACGCCAAGCATAGCGCCCATGAATAGTAATAAATAGCAGTAAAAATGGTGAAGAGATTCTTTCGTTGACAAATAAAAAATAGAATATAAAATGACTAAACTACCTACACCTGTAATCAGTAAGCCAAAAATCATACTGAGCCCATCTAGGTAAGTTGTAATATTTATATTAAAAGAGGGAATCCACTCATATGTATGGATAAATGTTTTACCTCCGGCAATTTGAGGAATATAGCGCGCAAGTAAAAGAAACAAGATGAATGGAACAGAAAAAACAAACCAGCCAAGATGTGTTACACGCCTTAGTCGCCTATACAGCAATGGGATAAGTGCAGCACAGACAAATGGCAAAAGTATCGCGATAAGAACTGTAACCAAATGAAAACCTCCTACTATCAAAATCATCAAGCAAATTTTTGTGGTGATTGGAATGGTAAGTGCTAAAACTATAGCAATTTGTTTAAGCTAAGTAACATATCAGATATATTCTTGAAATTTTGCAATGGAAAGTGATGGGGTGTTAAAGTGTCTTGTCATTCATTGAAAATGGTATGTTTAGTTATTTAGTCACCTCTAACCCGATGCAAGCCTAAATAACTTGTGGAAAATCAGATAATTTATACAGTTACAACTCAATTATATCAGCATTATAAAGACACTTGACTATCTATTTAACACACTGCATAATAGTGTGGCATATGAAATCAATTTAGCTTAGATGCACGCAATGCATAAATTAAATAACTTTAAATTATTGATATAAGCTTATTCCTTCAAGGGTTTTCCAATATATTTTCATTAACTTTTATACATTTTTAAGTATACAATATAAATGAGCATAATGCACTGTAACAGCATCGATTTTAGCTGTTTTAGGATAATTTTTCAAAATCAACAGTGAAATTAACAAAATACCAACAGATAAGAGGTGTACATTTTTATGAGGCATGTAAAAGGGCGTTTAGACGAAAGTATATTAGTTTGTGTTTACTATGGCTTAAATGGTGAACGTTTGATACGTAGAGGGCACAAAATGGCAACCATGCTAGATTGCCCACTCTATATTCTTTCAGTTGATTCGCAACCCCTTGATGCATTTGACGCTGAAAAATCTAGTTATATTGAGCAATGGGAAAAGTTATCAAACGAACTTGAGGTCGAAAAATTCATTTTGCAAGATAATGAAAAACGCCCCATTCAGAAAGTCATTGCAGAAGTGGCGAAAAACTACGGCATTTCACAAATTATTGTAGGACAAAGCGCACAAAGTCGCTGGGAAGAGATTACTAAAGGATCGTTCCTTAACGTACTGTTAAAAGAAGTTCCATTTGTAGATTTTCATATTGTAGCTGTTCAACGTCCTACTGATGATGATGCTAACGAGACATACGAAAAAGGTGTTCGTGCTTACTTAATTAAAGAACAGGAAAACTTTAAAGTAGCATTTACATGTCCGAAATATGTATCCATCGAAGGTATCTTCTTCAAGGAAATCGGCACGGATTTTGACAATGGTGTCTTCAAATTTACTTACAACGATAAAATGCATGAAGTTCATATTTCAGAGGGCTATGTGATCGATCAAGAGAATCTTCCTGGAGAATTTTTATCCCCATTAAGACAATAAAAACGCGCCCCTCTTTTTAAAGGTTGCGTTCAGACTGTTGATAAAGGCCGTCGGGAAGTATCTCTCGACGGCTTTTGTCATTTCATTTTAACTCTGGATTGTAGTTGAAAACTTTAGTTCATTGTAAAAAAATGTAGGCAAACCCATTCTGAGTTTGCCTACATTCCTAATGCGTTTTTTCTAAGCCGCTGAAGTTGCTGGTTTATCCTTCGGTAGGAAAAAGGCTATTAGCAGTAATAACGGCAATAAAGAAACGACCATCATTGTAAAATCAATACCCTTATGGTCAATTAAAACACCAATAACCATTGCTCCAATGGCCCCCATACCAAAGGCAAAGCCAGTTGTTAAGCCGGCCATTGTGCCAATTTTAGAAGGAACTAGCTCTTGCGCATATACCACGGTTACAGAGAAGCTAATCATAATTAATGTACCAATGATCACTAAAAATATCATAGCCGCCCATAGCGGTACATAAGGCAATGCTAGGCAAAATGGCATTGGTACTACAACGGAAAGAATAATAACATTTTTCCTTCCTATTCGGTCTGACAGAGAGCCACCGAAAAATGTTCCCACTACCCCAAACGCCATGAATAGGAAAATTAGGATTTGTCCTAGACGGAGATTTACATCATAATGATCCATTAAATAAAATACATAAAAGCTAGTTATATTAGTTGTATAAAATGATCGTGCAAAAATGATGGTAAATAGTAAGGTTAAAGCTACGCCTACCTGCTTCTTTGTTAATGGTGGCAATGTCGAAACCAACACACGTTTTTTCTTCGCTGCACGCTCCTGCTCTAATTGCTTTTTATACCATTTTGCAATCTTAGTTAATAGAATAATACCAAATGTTGCCGCTACTAATACAATTGCTGCACCACGTTGGCCGAAAATATCAAAAATATAGGCACTAATTAATGGGGCAAGCGCTTGTCCTGAGTTCCCCCCCACTTGATAAATGGATTGAGCAAGTCCTCTTTTAGAGCCTGCTGCCATAAAGGATACTCTAGAACCCTCAGGATGAAATATTGCTGAACCGAAGCCTAAAAATAATACCGCAATAAGAATAATCCAATATTGAGTAGTAAATGCAATAATTGTTATAGCAATAAAAGAACTGATCATCCCTATTGGTAATGCATAGGGCATTGGCTTTTTATCGCTAACAAAACCAACAATAGGCTGTAATGCAGACGCAACTATATTTAAGACAAATGATATGAGGCCAATTTGTGTGAAAGTCAATCCTAGCTCACTTTTGAAGATTGGAAACATAGCTGGAATAACAGCTTGCATCGTATCATTGATTAGGTGAGCAACACCTATTAAAATCATGATGGGATAAATTGGATTAGCGACATTTATTTGATTATTCATGCTGCCACCTCGCTCTTTTTAGTTTTTGTTATTGACGATTGTCGCATACTATCAACCATTTTGCACAAGCTATGTTTCGACAGCTGTAAAAGGAGTTGATGTATGCATGGAAAGCTTTATTCATGCTCATTTTTGGGAAATGATTCTTCGAACAACACTTTCATTCTTCATCTTACTTATTTTGGCGCGTATTCTTGGAAAGAAACAATTGGGCCAACTCACATTTTTCCATTATATTACTGGTATTACATTTGGATCGATTGCTTCAGAAATCGCCTCACAGGAGGAAACACCCTTTTTGGATGGCGTAATATCCCTTATCTGGTGGAGTGCCTTAACCTACTTAATGACGATTATTACGATTAAATCAAAAAAAGCTCGCGTCCTTATTGATGACAAACCTACGATTGTCGTACAAAATGGTCTTATTTTAGAATCTGCCTTAAGAAAAAATCGTTTGCATATGGACGAGCTGACAATGATGCTACGTGAGCAAGCCATCTTTTCTGTACAAGATATTCAATATGCGTTACTTGAAACAAACGGAAAACTAAGTGTCCTGCAAAAAACCTCCGAGCAAGTTGCCACGAAGCAGGATGTTAAAGCTGATGTTTCCCCACCTACTTATTTGCCTACGGAGGTTGTGTCAGATGGGCAACTCATCAAAGAAAATATTGTAGAGCTCGAATTAACAGAGGACTGGGTAATGAAGAAGCTGAAAAAACAAAATGTGCATTCCGTTGAAGATGTCTTTTTTGCACAGGTTCAAACAAATGGGTCCTTATACATTAGCCTAAAAGATAAAGCGAGACATTCAAGCCCATAAATGCTTGTCTCGTTTTTTTTTAATCAATTTTTACAATATCTAACGGTGTAATGATTCCTATTAATTTTTGGTGTGGTTTGCCATGCTCTGTTATTAGTAATGCCTCAAAACGCCTACCTCTTTCCACTCCCTGTTTAAAAATTTCTTCGGCTTCATATATCGTTATGTATCTGCTAACAAACTTGTAATTCACCCTATTTTTCTCATGCATCAAAATATCATGCAACGTCGGAATTCCTTTAGGTAAATGGTCGCCACCCATTTTAGAGGCAAGCCAATTGGTAATTCCTACAGTTGTAATTAGCCCTCTAAATTGTTTATTAAAATAGACGGGGAACTGCGTATATTTTCGCTGGTGAATAACCTTTAACACATGCTTGAGGGAATCATTCTCTTGAAAAACAAGTACTCTCTTTCGGAACATTTGACCGACAAGCATAGGCTTAGCAAGCGTAGCATCTATGTATTCAATTCTTTCGACTACATCGGTATGTGGTTCTGCAATTACATAGTTAATAGAAGTACGATGATGGACAATTGCATTTCGCAAATCGGCGTATGACCGTAAATCATCTTCGTATTTTTTCACCAATACCTCTTTTTTCTTCGCTTGATCAATGAGCCGATAAAAGGGCGTAAAATCCTTAATGCCTACAATATCTCGTAATCTATGGTCTATTCGATTAAATGCTGTCAGGAAACGATCGGAATTTTCAGTCTCCACTTTTACGTACCCTCTTTCTCTAGTAACTTTATTTATTTTCCGAGTTATTTGACAAATTTCGAGTTACACCACCATTATATTCCTAAGTAATGCATATTCCAAGAATGTAATTTTTGCTGTCATTTATATATTTATTTGTATATATCCCCTTGAAAGTTACGCTACGTCATTTTGTATAATGACACTAACAGGGAAAGGGGTATGGTTATTTTGCTGACGATTCAAAGAACTGTGCTCGGCCCTATCATGGATTATGTTCTTTGTTGGGCTCTTCCTGCTTATCAATGGCGGTATGCTTTCAAACAAAAGGACGGAAAAATCTATATGTATCAGATTTCCCGTCCTATATTTTTTAAATTTTGGTCATAGCCGCATTTCTTTTCATCATTGTAATTCCAATCCAAATACAAAGAATTATCAGTGCTATCGTCATGATTAAACTCCACCAGTAATCAGACATCTCCATTGTTCCACGAACTAGTAAAGGTCCATAGCTTGCTAGCTTCCAAGGGGATATAGTCCAGAAAAGTCCTACTACCATATCGACTATTTGCCCAATAAAGATAACTGTAAAGGCACATGTAGTAGCTATAATTGTTTTAAAACTAGCACTCATCATTAATGTCACAGCCATTACAAACATTAGCCAAACATAGTACGTACAAAAGCTGGCAAGCAGTGGTCCAATTTCTAAAGCTCCGTATAAAATACTTGTGTAATACACGCTTGCCGCAAAGCCTGCTAAAATACTCACAAAACAAACTGCACTCATTACAATAAATTTACTCATAAAGTAGGCTCCAAAAGATATAGGTCTTACATATAATAAGGTAGCCGTACCACTCGCACGTTCTTTACTTATAATACCCACAAAAGAAGCCATTATCACCAATAACCCTATCGTTTGAAACTGCCCTATAGAAGCCTGTAATAGGTCAACGGGCATTAATTCAGGCATCAACATTTCAAAGCCTTCTGGCACATTTCCAACAGCATTTAAAATATCCATTATATAATAATTTATCAGGGGATCATTCATTCCAAGCAGGGCAAACACAAGAGGAATCCACAAAAATTTCCAGCTTCGCCACGCCTCTCTAAATTCCTTTTGTAGAAGTACGTTGAATCCTCTCATGCTTTTTTCGCCACCTTCATGAAAATTTCTTCCAACGATGCTGTTTGTCGTTCTACTTTTCTTATTGTATAAGGACAATTACTTAAACGATGAAGAAGCTCCTTCATCGTTGGCTGCTCATTCAATATCTCGATATATACATAACAACCTACTACATGATCAGTCGAGCTTGCAAAAAGCTTTGCCTCTTCCTCACTGGAAAACTCAATTATATAATTTTGCTCATCAAAACGTTGGCGTACCTCTCGTAATGTTCCTTGCTCTACTAGTTTTCCATTTTGTAAGAATAATAACTGATCTGTCATTTCTTCCGCATCGTTTAAAATATGAGTTGAATATAAAATGGTTGTCTCTTGTTGTAAACCTTTTAATAAATCAAGAACCTCTCTACGGCCAACAGGGTCTAGTGCTGAAACAGGTTCGTCTAATAACAGTAATTTTGGCTTATGCACAATTGCCTGGGAAATACCAAGGCGTTGCCTCATCCCACCAGAAAAAGTATCTATTTTTTTATGTTGAACATTTCCTAACCCTACAAACTCTAATGTTTTTTGAGCTTCTAATTTAGCATTTTTTGCTGATACACCATTTAGCCGCGCAGCCATCTCAGTAAATTCTAACGCGCTGAGCCAAGGATGGAACTGTGGATATTGGGGTAAAAACCCTATATTTTCACGTAAATCCCCATTTAGCATTTCTACACTTCCGGCAGTCGGCGTTAAGAGCCCTGTTAACATGGACAATGTTGTTGTCTTACCCGCGCCATTTGGCCCTATTAACGCCGTTGAAGTATTTTCCTCTAGAATAAATTGAACATTATCTACAACATTGTGCTCTGCAAATCGTTTGGTCAAACCAGTTACTTGAAGTAATGTTGTCATGACTGCTTTCTCCCAACTATAAAGTACGCAATCGACCCTATTATATTTGTAAATAAAATAATAAATACCCATAAAATTTTAGGCCCATTCGTTGCATGTGTTTTACGCAAATCAATAAGTGCTACGATCATTAATATTAATTGAACGACGATGAGCGGTGCTATCACTGCCCATGGAACTTTTGCTAATTCCTCCATCATACAGATCACCCCATTAGTTGTTATAGATTAACTATAACAACTTTGTTCTAATATGTATAGAACAAAGTTGTTGTTTATTCCAAATATTAGGTGACATTTCCATAGGATAAGATGTCATGTTTAAGATAGTCCCCTGTTTCACCATCTATACGCCCTGCCTCATTTATAAAACAAAAAAAGATGTACCTTAATCAGTACACCTTTTCCTTTATTTATAAAGTTGTTGTAGAGCGTCTTCCATTTTAGGACGAATCGTTACTTGTGGACGAGCCTTTTTGACCGCTGCCTCCGCTTCCTCAAGAGAATGAGCCAGCCCTAGCTCTATTAACACCGCAGTAGCTGCTACTCCAGCACGACCACCACCACTTCCACAGTGAACATATACCTTCTGTCCTGCCTCATAGGACGAAGCAATTTCCTTAGCTACATGCTGAATAGATGATGCTACCGCAATATCTTCATCTGCAATTGGCATATGCTTATACGAATAAGAAACAGTCTCTTGCTCTTCTGAAGTAAGTCCCTGCACACGAACATCTATTACAACATCTACAGCTTCTTGCTTAAAAGCTGCCTCCGCATCTTTTGCGCCGCCAAAGAATATTTGATCCTTTACTAAAACATCATAGTTTTTTTCCATATTGGTCACACTCCATAGGATTATTTCAGTAAATGCTTAATATCCTCGTAATATGGTAAAGCCGTTAAAGCGCCTGCTTTTGTTGCTGCAAATGCTCCTAATTTATTACCAAAGCTTGTACAGCGAACAAGCTCTTCATTTGTTGTAGGTAAGCCATTGTAATGAACATCGCGTAATACCCCTGCCATAAATGCATCCCCTGCACCAGTAGTATCTACAGGTGTTACCTTTTCAGTTGGTACGTGGATAACCTCTCCATTCAACACCGCATAAGTGCCATTTTCTCCTACTGTCACTAAAATAATAGGCACTAAATAGCTACTTAGTTGTTCAATTCCTTCTTCCAAACTAGTCGTTTCCGTCAGGAAGAATAACTCATCATCTGTTACCTTTAAAATATCTACATCCTCAAAAAACGACGTAATCGTTTCTCGGCAAATTTCTTCACTACTCCAGCGTAATGGTCGAATATTTGCATCCATCGCAATGATTGCACCTTTGTCCTTCGCCATTTCTACGGCAGCTCGAGTTGTAGCTAGAGCTGTCGGATGGAACATGGTCCCTGAACATACCGTTAAAGCAGAGGCATGTTTAAATGCTGCTTCATTTAATTGTTGCGGCTCCACTTGTAAATCAGGTGTTTCATCCACATAATCTTTAAAAATTCGTTCACAGGCTTCTGTCAGATGCACATAAACACCACTTACTCGTTTAGCGGGGTCGAATATGGCATAGTCAAGCTTGACACCTTCCTCTACAAGCCCATCACGCACAAACTGAGAACCCTCATCATCCCCTGTAATTGTAATTAGGGCAGATGGTGCCCCAATTCTGCTAATACCTGCTGCAACATTTACTGTTGCACCACCCATATATTTTGTAAATGATGTGTTTGTTACATCATCAGCAATATAGTCAATAAATGCGTCTCCATAGACTAAAATAAAATCCTTATCTTGCTTCGTCATGATTGTCCTCCTGAAAGTCTAGTCATTATAGATTAACACGAAAATTGTCATTCTATAAAGGTTTAACTTGTGGAAGCATGCCTGAAAATTTGTGTCATCCACTAACTTTGTTATACTTGCCTATAGAAAGGTAGGGATTTTCAAGATGAGTATTACAATTCGACAAGCGCAACCACAAGATGCCCATGCCGTTGTGCCTTTAATTATTGATGCGATTGGTGAGATTGCTAATCGTTTAACTGGCGAGCAATCGACCGAAGCTGTTCGTCAAGAACTGACAACCCTTTTTCAGCGTGACGACAATCGACATTCTTATTTAAATACCTATGTCGCTACGGAGGATGGGCAAATAGTAGGGATTCTCGTTTATTATTATGGCGCACATGCCATTGCTATGGATGCTAACCTTGTGAAATGGTTAGAGGCTAAAAATGCTCCATCCATCATCATCGATCAAGAGGCCCACGAAGATGAGGCTTATATCGATACAGTTTGTGTAACACCTGAAGCGCGCGGTAAAGGAATTGGCACATTGCTTTTACAATATGCCGAAGAACTGACAAAGCAGCAGGGCTATACAAAGTTATCTTTAAATGTAGAAACTCAAAAAGAAGATGCTCGTCGTCTTTATGAACGTTTAGGCTTTGTTATTACTGAGCCCTGGTCCATAATTGATGAACCATTTCATCATATGGTGAAACAATTTTAGGAAGTGAAGATTGTATTCATGAAAACAAATTTAATTTACCCTCTTTTGATCGTCATTGCCTCTAGTAGCTATGGAATTTTGTCGACTATTGTCAAAGTAGCAATGCAGCATGGCTTTACATCTGCAGAGGCTGTATCGAGCCAATATATTATTGGCTTTTTACTTGTTTTAGTTATTTTTATGTTGACAGATAGAAAATTACCTAAGCCATCCAAAAAAGGCATGCTTATATTATTATGCGCTGGTATTTTTACCGGAACGACAGGAATAGTGTACGGAGAATCTCTCAAGTATTTACCCGCTTCTCTTGCAGTAGTGATGCTGTTCCAATTTACATGGATTGGTTTGTTAATTGATTGTGCTCTACATAAAAGATTACCAAGTCGACCTGAAGTAATTTCTATTATTATCTTATTTGTAGGAACAATTTTAGCTGCAGGTGTTTTAAATGTAGATTTAAGTGGAATTCCTCTCCAAGGGTGGTTATTCGGCTTTGCTGCTGCCGTTACCTTTGCCTGCTTCATTCAATTTAACTCTCGACCAGTGGAGGGTGTTACAACCACTTCAAGGGTATTTATCGTTTCCTTTGTAGCCCTTATAATGATCAGTATTTTCTTAAGTCCTGAAGTGATTTGGAACGGCAAATTGTTTATGGAAGGCTTATGGAAGTATGGATTAGCCCTCGGTCTATTCGGTATCATTTTACCTATATACTTATTCTCCATTGCTATTCCGAAAATTGGTGGTGCACTCGCTTCCATCTTAAGCGCTATTGAATTACCTGTTGCAGTTACCGTTTCCGTTATTGTCCTACATGAACCATTAACGGCATTGCAAATTATGGGCATTGCTCTAGTGATAGTCGGTATGTTATTGCCGACAATTATTGCGCAACGCCGACAAAATGATACCCTATTGGATGCACAAACCTAAACAGATAGAAAACTCCTTGAAAATGGAAATATTCCTTTTTAAGGAGTTTTTTTGCACTTCATTGAAATGCCGTTGCTAATGGATTGGCACTTCGCTATGATGAAGGAAAATGTAATTTTTTAATAATTCTAACATGAATGTTACCCCTTCGTATTATACTGCAATATGTAAGTACCTTACTTTGAGAAAGGGGAAGTTGATGAAAAAAACACGTATTCTTAGTTTTTTCCTTGTGTTCATACTGTTTGTTTTAGCTGCATGTAGTGGAAACGATGACCCAAAAACTACAAATGATGCTGCCAAGAACGATAAAGCGACAGATGGCGACAAAACGGAAGTAGCGACAACAACGCCATCCGGTAAGCTTGTTATTTACACAGGGCGTGACGAAGAAATGGTGCAAAGTGTAATCGACCAGTTTAATAAAAAGTATCCAGACATTGAAGTAGAGTTTTTAACAATGGGCGCTCAGCAAATTTTAGAACGTTTACGGGGCGAAAAGGCCAATCCTCAGGCAGACTTTTGGTGGGGCGGCACACAATCAGCACTCATTGTTGGGGCGAATGAAGACTTATTACATGCCTGGCAGCCTAGCTTTATTGACTCTATTGATGGTACACATAAAGATGTAGATGGTCGCTGGTTTGGCGAGATGCTGCTACCAGAAGTCATTATGATCAATAGAGATTTATTAACAAAAGAAAATGGGCCACAGGATTGGGATGACCTTCTTGACCCTAAATGGAAGGATCAAATTTTAATTCGGGGCGTGCTGGCTTCAGGAACAATGCGCACCATATATTCCTCTATGATTGTACGACAAGATGCGAACTCTCCTGATAAAGGCTATGAATGGCTCTTACAATTAGACGCTAATACGAAGGAATATACGCAAGATCCAAATGCTTTGTACTTAAAGCTAACACGACAAGAAGGCAGTGTCTCCTTATGGAATCTACAAGATATTTTATTAAAGAAATATACAACTGATTATCCCTTTGATTATATTTATCCAAAAAGCGGAGCACCTATTTTGGTAGATGGTGTTGCTGTTGTCAACAAGGCGAAAAATCTAGAGAATGCCAAACTATTTGTCGAATTTTTATTCGAAAAAGAGATGGTGACACAGTTAGCAAATGATTATTATCAAATTCCTACACGATCTGATATCGATAAGGCCTCCATGCCAGAGTGGTATCAAGAATTAGATTTAAAAACATTCGATATAGACTGGCAGCAAATGTCTGACAAAGAGGCTGAATGGATGGAATACTGGGATAACAATATTAAAGGCCGCGGTAAATAGTATCCGGGTGAAAAATCCAGCTTTTTTTAGTGGGTTTTCACCTTACTATCTATCTCATTCCCTATATAGCTATGAATCCTTTGTTGGAGAGGAGTTTTTTGTTGAAAAGAGTCACAATCGAAAAGGTCTCGAAGCAATTTGGTCAGTTGTATGGTGTGAAAGATGTAGATCTCGAAATAAAGGCTGGTGAATTTTTCACTTTTCTTGGGCCTAGCGGCTGTGGCAAGACAACTACTTTGAGAATGATTGCCGGTTTTTATTACCCTACTAAAGGTAGGATTCTATTTGATGAACAAGATGTCACTCGGCTTCAGCCAAATAAACGCAATATCGGTATGGTATTTCAAAACTATGCCCTTTTCCCCCATATGACAGTAGATGAAAACATCGCATTTGGTTTACAGGTTCGTAAATTTTCTAAAACTGAGATTCAGTACAAGGTTGATCGAATGAGAGGACAAGTACATCTATCAAATTATGGAAACAGAAAAATAAATGAGCTTTCTGGCGGGCAACAGCAACGTGTGGCTTTGGCTCGAGCACTCGTAATTGAGCCAGATATTTTATTACTGGATGAACCATTATCCAATTTAGATGCAAAATTACGTGAGGAAACACGTGTTGAAATCAAACGGATTCAATCTGAGCTTGGTGTTACGACGATTTATGTTACCCATGATCAAATGGAGGCTATGGCGATGTCTGACCGAATCATGGTCATGGAAAACGGCTATATCAAGCAAATTGGGACTCCTCAGGAAATATATCACCAACCTGTAGATCGCTTTGTAGCTAACTTTATTGGCGAAACCAATTTAATTGAGGGCATATTAGAAGCAATTGAAGGCGAAGAAATACAAGTGAAAACAGCAAATGGGCATATTTTTACTGGGCGAAAGCAACAGAGCTCTCCAGCATTAACGCATATGATTGGAGACAAAGTATTTATTTCAATACGTCCAGAATCTATTCATTTGGGGACTGGGGATAATACATTAACAGGGAAAATTACCTTTGTTGAATTCACAGGCATTAGCGTCAATTATATTGTAGATTGTAACGCCTTTTCACTTAAAGTAATGCTTATTAATTCTTATGACCAAATAAAAAAGATTGGCGAGGATATTACCATTCATATAACGCATGACTCGCTGTATTTTTTAGGGGAATAGGAGGAAGCCAATATGGAAAAGCAAGCTGTCAATGCTTCTCAAGAAAGTATATGGACACGAATCTTTCATTCCCATTGGTTCATCTATATATTAATATCGCCATTATTTTTAGTGTTGTTCGCCTATGTCGTCTATCCCTTCTATCAAACATTTACTCAAAGTTTTGCTGGTGATGAACCATTCCTTCACTATAAAAAATTTTTCAATCTAGCAAGCCCAGCAAATTTAGAAGCTTTGTGGACCAGTATTTATATTTCTATTATTAGCGTCCTTTGCTGCGCTATCGTTGGAGTAACTATGGCTTTTTTACTCGAACGCTATAACTTCCCTGGGAGACGAATACTTTCTATTTTAGTATTGGTCCCTATGGCACTCCCCCCCCTAGTCGGTGTGCTATCCTTTTCATTTTTGTACGGAGATAGTGGTATTTTCCCTCGAATCTTTCAGCATCTATTTGGTTTAGATCATGTACCCTTTTCATTGAAAGGGATTTGGGGAGTCATCGTTGTTCATACTTTCACCATGTATACTTATTTTTATTTAACCGCATCAGCAGCCATAAAGGGGCTAGATCCAGCTCTAGAAGAAGCGGCAACTAGTTTAGGTGCAGGGCGTATTCGCGTGTGGACAAAGGTTATTTTACCCATGCTGACCCCTTCCATTGTTGCTTCCTCCTTATTGGTGTTTATGATCTCTATGGCCTCTTACACGGCACCCTTAATGTTTGGTGTAGAACGAACTATGACCATGCAAATCTACTTATCGCGGACTAATGGCAATCTTGAGATGGCCGCAACTCAGTCGATGATACTGTCCTTCGTCTCTATTACATTTTTAATAATGATGCGTTGGTATCAAAATCGCAGAAATTATCAAAATCTCAGTAAAGGGATAAGTGTCCATCGCTCGGAGGTATCCTCCAAGAAAATAAAAATAGCGGCAACTATTGCCTCCTTTATCGGCACGTTGATTTTGATTTTACCGATATTAGTGCTGATATTAATATCCTTTTCTGTTGATGGGGCATGGAAGACTCAAATACTCCCTACAGACTATACACTGGATCATTATACAGCTCTCTTTACTGATGAGCGTACATGGCGACCTATTTGGAATTCTATACAGATGGGTATCGTCGCAACATTTGGCAATATTATCTTTGGTGTTGCCGCAGCATATGCGATGGTCCGTTTAAATTTTAAAGGAAAAACATTACTCGACATTTTAATAATGGTACCTTGGGCTCTACCAGGGACAGTGGTAGCAGTCAATTTAATCGCCGCCTTTAGCACGGAAAACATCTTTGCCTTTAATCAAGTATTAATCGGGACATTTTGGATTTTACCATTAGCCTATTTTATCCGACATTTGCCACTTGTTTTCCGGTCAACCTCTGCCTCTCTCGTACAACTAGACCCGTCAATTGAAGAGGCATCACGTGGATTAGGCGCCAATTGGTGGTATACATTTAGACGCATCGTCGTACCTTTAACATTCACCGGAATATTAGCGGGAACACTATTAGCCCTAGTACAAAGCTTTGGTGAATTTGTTGCGTCCATTCTTATCTACAGTACATCTACTATTCCATTGTCTGTTGCCATATTTCAAAAATTGTATGCATTTAAATTTGGGACTGCATGTGCCTACGGTGTCTTACAAATTTGCTTAATTTTAGTTGTCCTTATTATTTCTGAAAAACTATCAAAAGGCAGTGCTGGTACAGCTATTTAACTGCTAATCTATTAGGAGGCCATGATAATGTTTGAAGATTTTCGCAACAAAACGCAGCAGGAAGATGGGATGATTTTCCCTTCTAACATCTATCGGAAAATTGTGTTACAGCCAGCTTATGAAGAGGCAAAGAAAAATTTTCTAACTATTATGCTACAAATTAATATAGCTCATTTAAAAATGTTAGAAGAACAAGGACTTGTAAAAAAAGAGGAAGCGAAACAAATTGGGGCAGCACTAAAGAAAATAGATTTAAATTATTATCGTATAGAAGATTATAGCCCCCAATACGAAGATTTATTTTTCCGCATTGAAAATAAATTAATAGAGCTTGCTGGCGACGTTGCTGGAAATCTTCATATTGGACGCAGTCGTAATGACATGGGCATCGCCATTTATCGTATGACACTAAGGCAAAAATTACTGTTATTAATGCGAGAGCTACTCACATTGCGAGATGATTTAATCGCAGCTGCTGAGGAGCATGTAGATACTATTATGATTGGCTACACGCATACCCAACAGGCACAGCCTACAACCTTTGCCCATTATTTAAAGGCTGTCATTGACCAGCTCGAACGAGATTTTGAGCGCATGCAGCATGTCTATAAAACTGTGAATCGTAGCAGTATGGGGGCTGCAGCCTTAACTACAACAGGATTTAATATAAATCGAGAACGGATGCGTCATTTGTTGGCATTCGACGATATTATCGAAAATGCGTGGGATGCAGTGGCTGGAGCTGACTATATTGCTGAAGCAGCAAGTATTGTACAGCTTGCTGCACTCAATCTTGGCCGCACCTCTCAAGATTTTTTATTATGGGCTACCCAGGAGTTCAATGCCTTCACACTCGCCAGTCCATATGTTCAAATAAGCTCTATTATGCCCCAAAAGCGTAATCCTGTTTCAATTGAACATACGCGTTCATTACTATCAGCTGTTGTTGGAGATGCAAGCACCGTGTTACAGATGGTACATAATACACCATTCGGAGATATCGTCGATACTGAGGATGATATGCAACCCTATTTATGGCGTGCCATCGACCGCTTAGTTGGGATTTATAAATTATTTGGCTCACTTGTTGTCACAATGGATGTGAACAAGAAAAAACTAAGAAACCGTGCAGAGAACAGCTTTGCCAATGTTACTGAGCTGGCTGATACATTAGTACGTTCAGAGGATATTTCCTTCCGCCAAGCACATAGCATTGTTAGTAAATGCATTAAAGTACTACTTGCTCATAGTGAGGAATCGCTAGCAAGCCTTACATGGGGGCTCGTGAATACTCAATCTAAATTGGTAACGGGAAAAGAATTAAATATTTCAGAAGAGGATTTTTATAAAACCTTACAGCCAGAGTCTTTTGTTGGTGTTCGAACACTACCAGGTGGCCCAGCTCCTGCCACAATGAAAGCAGCGCTTGAACATGCCAAAATGAAAACAAAAAGTCTTTATGAATGGATTCAATTAAAGGAAATCTCCATTATTGAAGCAGAGAAACAATTAACGATTTTTCTTGAGGAATGGAGCCAATGATGAAATGGCTTCTAGTTATAGATGGCGGTGCAACAAAAACGGCATGCGCAGTCGTTCACGCGGAAACTGGTGTTATGGAATATTCAGCTTCAACAAAGGGCTCCAACTATCAAGCCATTGGTATGGAAGCAGCTACAGTGATATTACATGAGCTATTAGCAAAGGTAGAAAATTTTTTACAAAAGTATCCCTGCTCTCAAATTGCTGTAGCTACCTTTGCCTTAGCTGGGATTGATTCTCCAAAAGACAAAGAAATGGTTACAGCCATTGTTCAAAATGCCCTATCAGCCACACAGCTCTCTATTGCAACTCTTATTATTGAAAATGACGCTGAAGCCACACTACTTGGTGTGACTGCTGGACAGGCAGGTGCATTACTCATTGCTGGAACAGGAGCCATCGCTTACGCGTATGATGGACAGCAAATCGTTCGGGCTGGAGGCTGGGGACACCGAGCTGGAGATGAGGGTAGTGGTTATTGGTTAGGGCAAGAGGTGGTAAGAGCCATCTTTAAAATGGAAGATGGTCGAGGTGAGACCACTATTTTAAAAGAGGCTGTCTATCATTCCTTAGGTATACAAAATGTAACCGAGCTCGCTGAATGGTTATTTCAGCCATCCTATACAAATGCACAATTAGCGAAAATGGGGTCATTTGTTGCGCAAGCAGTTGAACAACAAGATGCTTGTGCCATTCAAATATCACAACAGGCAGCTCAAGAATTGGCTCTTTTAGCAAGGGCCGTGTTAACAAAGATAGGCTATCAGAATGGACTGTTTCCTCTTTATTGTAATGGTGGTGCCATCAAGTATAATCCACTTATTTTAAAAACATTTACAAATATATTAGCAGTAACGCATCCGCAGATTTCCATTTCTCTTTGTAAGCAGCAACCAATTGCTTATTTAATTGAACGAACAAAAAGGGCCTATGACTGTTTATAAGTCATGCCCTTTTGTTGTCCCCATTTATAGGGCCATTTTCTTCAACTCATTCGTTGTGAAATAGAGATAGCCATCTTTCACAAATAAATCCTTCGTATCTTCTCGGTTTAGGGACTGTTCCCCGCTACCATCTGGACGAATCTTTGTTAAATAAGCGCCTCGGGAATAATTACTATAATAGAGCCATCCATCTGCATAAACGACGTATTGTACACGGGAATTTGTTACTCGTTTCGTTTTACCCGTCTTCATATCAAGCACATACAGCTTATTGTCATCAGAGATGTTGCTAAAATATAATTGATGGTCAACCTGTGCTGGGAAGTCTATATCATGATAGTAACTATAAAGTGTACTCGTTGCTTTAGGATAATCTTCAGCAATCCATGAGTGGTCTTTTGCCATTGTGCGGTCATCAACTAAAAAGTATTGGTAACGAATGGCCCCCTTACGATCTGGGACTGGATCATTCCACGTTGTGTCAAGGTGATACCATTGTCCACCTAACTTCACTAAATTCCACGCATGTCCTTCTTGACCTACATATCCTACAATATATTTCGTTTCAATCCCTAGCTTTTGTAACATGGAGTGAGCAAGTAAAGCATAGCCCTGACATACCCCTCCGCGCTCTGCAAGAACGGTATAGGCGCTATGGGGACTAGAATTTGTCTGATCGGTATAGGCCGTATTCGCCACAATATAATCATTAACGGCTCGTACCTTTTCTACGTCTGACATAGATGTATTACTAATTTTGGCAATGATTTCTTGGACATTCATCTCCACGTAGGCAGCCTGTTCTGGGGTCATTAAATAGCTTTGCTCCCCAAATATTGTTGCCTGGTTTCTTCCATATTCAAAACGAATTGAATGTTTACTAATATGGCCATACACATAATCGTCTCTTTCGATGGCATTGTTATAGGCCTCTTCTACAATTTGTTCAATTCGTTGTGTATTCCCTTTATACTGAATTTCAAATTTCGGTGAGAAACTACTATAATACGCATACATTGCATCAGTCATTTCCTTAACGTTTGTCACAACTAACTTCGTCTCTGGTTTCTGAATTGCTTGAGCAGTAGGTGCTACCTCCATATCATGCATGTCTTCTATAGGTATGGCCGTTTCTATTGAGGCATTGTCTGAAAGTCTAGCGGTTACATCAACGATTTTTTCCTTTGTTGAAAGAAGCATTGTTTCTATCTCATCATTATTTGTCCATTCTGCTACCTGCCGGACAACTGCTTTACCTGCCGTATAAATGGGGTCAATGAAAATAATGATGATCATAATAATGGCTAATTTCTTCCACAAACTCCTCACCTCCAACCGTCTTCTTCTATTCATTATATACAAAAACAAGCACAAAGAACCCGTTCAGAGTCCTTTTATGCCTGTTAATAATTGTTTACTGACTTAATGTAAGTTTATGCTCTTTGGCATTCATGTTATAGATTAGATAATTGTCACTAATCTTTAGATTCGTTACTGGCTGTTTGACCAACACTTCAGCCTTTAATGTTTTCAGATTTAGTTTTGTTAAATAACCGCTGTTGCTATAATCACTATAATATAGATTTTGGCCCATTCCAGTAATATACAACGCTCGTTTATCCAAAACTTTTGTTTTTTTACCAGTTGCCATTTCTAGATTATATAATTTATCGTGATCAGCCGTATTACTAAAATAGACGACATTATTTAATTGATACGCAAAATGAACATTGTGCATAAAGCTATATTTAGTGCTTGAGGCAGCAGGGTAATCTGCCTGAATCCAAGAATGATCCTTCTTAAGCACTTCATCCGTCACTAAAAAGTAATCATAGGATGCAGCACCAATGCGATTTGGTAGTGGATCATTCCATGTTGTATCCAAATGGTACCATTTGCCGTCTACCTTTACCAAGTTCCAAGCATGAGCCTCATTTCCATTCACAAATCCCACCACGTATTTTGTTTCAATTCCACTCTCTGACAGCATCGCCTGTGCAGCTAAGGCATAACCTTGGCAAACAGCTTGTCCTTCAAATAGCAAAGCATAGGCACTATGGGGACTTGCTTTTGTTTTAGTACCATAACTAGTATTCGATACAATATAATCATTAATAGCTTTTACTTTATCGAATTCAGTCATAGTGGGCTTTATAATATTTTTCAATACTTGACCGATCTTTTTTTGTACAGCTGCTTCTTGTGTTTGATTTGTCAGGTACTTTATTTTATAGGTTACGTTCCCTAAAGAATCTGCGGAAATTGTTGTGCTTTCCATATGTCCGCTTGCGTACACAGCCTGCTTTTTAGCTTGATCAAAGGCAGCCATAATCTCTTTTTTGAAATCACCCATCGGCCCAGTATATGTAATGTTAATATTCGTTTCAAAACTATTAATTTTCTTTATTAGTTCTTTTGTAAACTGCTCCCAAGTTGTGACTGTTGAATTTGCTACAACAGGATTTATTACAGAATTAGTTTCCTCATGTTGTGCATAAGCCGCAGTCGGGCTTAACATAAGTAAAGTAGCGCCACATAATAACCATTTCTTCATAACACGATCACCTTCCCTTTTACGCTATCATTATTAGTTAGCATAACAAAGAAAGTGACTACTAGGCTATGAGACAAGCGCCCCAACTAAGACTTTCAACTAAAAAAATAAAATGATCCTTCTAATATAAAATACCTAAAAATTGAATATAGGCGTCGATTCTAACTATTAAATTGTAAAAAAATAAAACTCACTACATTCCAGTGAGTTTTACGACAATTAACGACTTTTTACTACTAAGTTAACCGCTTCCTGAATGGCCTCATTCATCTTTTCGCCATCCCCTTCCGCATTTTGCACACATTCCAATAAATTTGTACTAACAATCACACCAACTGTTCGGTCTACAGCCGAGCGGACGGCTGATAGCTGCGTAATCACTGCCTTACAGTCTTTTTCCTCCTCCATCATCTTCAAAATACCACGTAGCTGACCTTCCATTCGTTTCACCCGATTTTTCACTTGATCTGAATATTCCATAAACATGCTCCTTCTTTCTATACTCGCTACGTTCTATTGAGTAATTGTTATCCTTTATCCTAGCTCTTTATTTCAATTTTAAACCTTAATTATCATTGTTTTCTTGGTCGTAAATAATTCATAAGCATTCTCGTTATAATGGAGCTTGCATTTGTTATTTCATCATACTGAATAATGGAGTTCTTTTTTATTCGTAATTGCCCAATCTCCACCTCGAAAATAGGGCACTTTCGTTTAAGTGCAGCGATTAGCATATTTGTATCATAATCATAATGTTCACCTTTTACCTTCATTAGCCATGGTAATTCATTCATCGAAATATAGCGTAAACCCGTTTGAGTATCCATCAATTTCCGGTGATAGAGCAGTTCAAAAAAGAGACTTGTTGCACGATTTCCCCAATAGGAAAGAAAGGTACTATCGACCGAATGGAAGTTTCGCACGCCTAGCACAATACCTTCTGAAAAGACCTTCGTCATTGTTAAAACAAGCTTTACATCTTGTAATGTATGCTGACCATGAGCCCCTACTGTGAGTACCCCATGAAATATTCTTTTTTGCTCTCGTATATATGTAAAGGCTGTCTTTAGGGCACCACCTTTTCCAATATTGTCTCGATGCTGAAGGACTTGGCAACCATCTATTTTTTTTAGGTCGTCAAAAATCCCTTTATATTTCTGATCACTTCCATCATTGACAATAATAATTTGTGTAATGGTCGTTGCTAGTAATTGATGTACATAGGTAATGAGTGATTGTTGCGGATTATATGCTGGAATAATAGCTGCAATATTTTTCATGTCTATCCTCCACCTATAGGCTGTCAGGCTCTTCATATGAATGAATTCCCCTTATATCAAATAGTATCATGTAACAGCAACAATTCAACTGATGAATCCCATGAAAACATATCAATAATATCGATATTTCTCCGATATATGAAAAAAGAGAATTACCATGAAAGAGGGTGAGTACGATCGTCATACATTATGAAACTCTTGAGGAACAATGTCATAAGTTAAGGCAATTTTCCTTCGCAACATTAGCTAAAAACTTACAGGAAGCTAGTTTTTTCGCCATTTCAAACCCTCTAGTTTCTTTACAAAAATCACTGCTAGTATTAGAGGAGATTTTATTTGAGGTTTATCAATTGGAAATGCATACTATGCCCAAATTAAAAAATGTCCGCATGCTGTTAAATAATCGTAGTTTTACAGCCCAGATTCATCCTCGTCGAATTTTCCTATTAATGAATCTCGTCTATAAAATGACGAGCCATACTAGTAATGAACTTGTGGAGGCAAAGGCGGCCAAAATTGTTCTTGATTATATAACTGATATTGTTGAATGGTTTATGAAGCGCTATGATCATAGCTTTAAATCGAATGTCGCTGATGAGAAAATTTTCATGTCGGAAAACAACCTATATCAGCAGGGCCATTCAACAGATGCTTATAAACATGCCGCTGATTGGTTCGAAATTGCGGCACAAAATGGGGATGCAAGTGCGCAATATAATCTAGGGGCGCTTTACAACCATGGGCAGGGGGTTAAAAAGGATTATGCGCTTGCGAAAACGTGGTATGAACGAGCCGCAGCTCAAAATGATCCCAATGCACACTATAGTCTAGGTGTCCTCTTTCATCTAGGACAAGGTACGGAACAAAATTATGGGGAGGCCGCTCATCACTACCAAATAGCGGCTGATTTAGGAAATGCAGATGCTCAATATAATCTGGGTGTGCTTTATAATCAAGGGCTGGGCCTATCGCAAGATTTCAATGAGGCAGCCAAATGGTACACCTTAGCCGCGGATCAAGAGAATACCAGTGCGCAAAACAATTTAGGATTTCTTTATCATAATGGGACAGGTGTAAAGCAAAGTTATGTGATGGCCAGCACTTATTTTGAAATGGCTGCCTTAGCCGGAGATGCAAGTGCGCAATATAATCTAGGCTATATGCATTTGAAAGGACGTGGCATTCCACAAAATTTTGCAGAGGCAGCTAAATGGTTGCACATGGCCGCTTTACAAGACCATATGAATGCAGAATTTCAAATTGCCATGCTCTACAATACTGGCCAAGGAATAGACAAGGACCCTATTGAGGCTTTGAAGTGGTTTAAGCTAGCGGCACATAAAGGACATTTACATGCACAATATTACCTTGGTCTTCTCTATGAAAAAGAACAGGATTTCGTATTAGCTGAGAAATGGCTACTCCTAGCTGCTAAAGAAGGACATATTAGTGCTGGCTTCGAGCTTGGGCGTCTATATGTTTATCAACTTCAACAACCAGATAAAGCTCTGCCCTATCTAAAGGCTGCAGCTGAAAAGGGTTATGTGGATGCTCAATACGAGCTTGGACTTTTACTAACTGCAGGAGCTGGTGTTCCTGTTAATTATCCGGAAGCCGTGCAATGGTGGAGAGCTGCAACCGATCAGTCTCATATTCAGGCTGAGTATCAATTAGGCCTATTATATGAGCAAGGATTAGGGGTTTCTATGGATCTGGAAGAGGCACGCCGCTGCTATCGATTAGCTGCCATTCAAGGGCATGCGGGTGCTCAATACCAGCTCGGAAATTTATTTGATAAAGGCAAGGGTGTTACCCAGGATTACACTGAAGCTGCCAAATGGATTGAGCAAGCTGCGGTACAAGGGCATATAAAAGCACAATTCCAATTAGCACAAATGCACAGTCATGGGCAAGGCGTTCCAAAGGATTTTGCTAAAGCAGCCCAGCTCTATCGATTGGCTGCTAATCAGGGCCATCAGAAGGCACAATTCCAACTCGGTCTGATCTATAAAAAAGGGCAGGGAGTTGCCCAAGATTATCAAGAAGCCACAAAATGGCTGAAAAAATCACTTCAAGATATCCAATAAACATCAAAAACCTACCGTGTCACGAGCTTATGTAACACGGTAGGTTTTTCTAATTTTTCATATCTTCTTGTTGTTTAATCATAAATGTTACTACAATGAACAAAGCAAAGCTAATTAATAACGTAGTTCCACCTACAATAAAGAACACTAAAGTAAATGTACTGCCAAATTGAAATGGATTGATATTGTAAAACCACATCCCTAATGTTAAGCCAAAAACACCAAGAATAGCTGTCCAACCATGTATATTCACTAATTTTTGTGATTTGACTTTAAAAGCTCTATAAAAAATACCCCATGCAAACATACTCAGCCAACCAACAAGTAAAATATGTGCATGTATCGGTCTATATTCGTAGCTACCTGAACCGGACATATGTGAACCTAGATAGGTTCCAATTAAAGCAAAAATGGCCGCCAATCGAATAAGGCGTATGCTCCACTTCTGTTCCATACGAAAACTCCCCCTTAGTTTGTTTCAACTAAGTAGCAGTTTATCGGGAGAACATGAACTTTACATGAACTCCTCATGACAAAATAGGGAGATCTATATATACCTTTGTCCCCGCATGGATTGCGCTTTCTATATGGACAGTGCCTCCATGTAGCTCTACGATTTGCTTGACGATTGCTAGCCCCAATCCAGTCCCTTGCTTCGTTCTAGAAGTGTCTGCTCGATAAAAACGGTCATAAACTTTTGCTAATTGATCTGCAGTCATACCTATTCCATTATCCTCAACAAGTATTACAAGTGAAGCAGGTTTTTGCTGTAAATCTAGATGTATTTGACCTCCCTCCACATTGTACTTAATCGCATTTGTCAGCAAGTTGTCCCACACATTTTGTAGAAGCCCTGCATCTCCATTAAAAATAACTTGCTCCATTTTGTAAGTGATTTGGAGCTGAGCCTCTTCCATTTGCCAGCGATATTTCCGTACGCTTTCCTTTAGCTGTTCATCTATTCGGTAACGCTCACGTTTGACTATTCGTGTCGATTGATCAAGCGATGTTAATAACAATAACTGCTTCGTTAAAGTTGATAAGCGTTTTGTTTCCAATTCGATAATGGCTGCGTACTCCCGTCTTTCCTTCTCCTTCAGCAAAGGATTTTTTAGTAAGTCAACATATCCTTGAATATTTAATAAAGGGGATTGAAAATCATGCGATACATTACTTATAAATTCCTTTCGCACGCGATCATTCTCCTGTAATTTTTCTGTCATTATATTAAAACTAGTAGCTAATTGGCCTAATTCATCATTACGGTCAATGTCCAATACGGTATCAAACTTTTCATGTGCAAGCTGTTGAGTTGCTGCTGTTAGCTTTGTAATGGGACGAATGAGTGCCTTAGCAAATAGTAGCATGGCCAGTAAACTGAGCACTATCATGACGAGCATTAATCCACCAAGCAATGTATGTACCTCCGAAAACAATAAGCGAATATCCGGTCTTACGAACAATGCATAGGATTTATTTTCATACGTAAATGGCACACCAATTGTATTAATTAGCTCATTAGCAAAAAAGCCTGTTACAAACGTTTCTTTTGGAAAATCTCGCATACCATGATAGACCTCACCATTTAAAACATGCTTTACAACAGATTCTGACAAAGTCTTATCCCGATAATCGCCACCAAAAAAGCGCCCTTCCTCACCAGCGGTTACATATATTTGATAGCCAATTTCGCCAAGTGTCATGAAATAATTATTTAAATCCTCTGGCTTAGCAGTCTCAATATATTGCGCAATCCCCTGTGCGATGACAACGTTTTTTGTATCATTTTTTTCTTTTACGACTTGATGATAATATGTATTCGTCGCTAAAAAACCAATACACAAGCTCCCAATCATCACTAGCAATGTGGTCATTACAAATTTACTATATAAAGTCTTCACGACGTTGCCTCTAGCTTATAGCCAACGCCTCGTACCGTGATGATTTCAACAGCCGTATCAAAACGATTTAATCTTTCTCGAACCCGCTTCACATGCGTATTCAATGTTTGCTCGTCCCCATCATAGTCATAGCCCCATACTTGCTCCATTATATAGCTCCTTGTAAATACTTGGTTAGGACGTGATGCTAATAACGCCAGCAATTCAAACTCCTTTAAAGGTAAGATAAGCGTCTCTTCTCCAATAATAACCTCGAAGCTACGACGATCGATTACTAGATGGCCCACTTGGATGGTTATTTGATTTTTCTTATCCAATCTACGCAAAATAGCGGCTATACGAAATAATAATTCCTTTGGCTCAAAGGGCTTCACAACATAATCATCTGAGCCTGCTAAAAAGCCTCGCTCTTTATCTTCAAGCTCGCCCTTTGCTGTTAATAATAAAACAGGGATATCGTAATCTTGTGTTAAAGTCTCGGTCAGTGTGAATCCATCCATCCCCGGCATCATCACATCTACGACTGCTAAATCGGGTAGATTCCCGTTAAGTAATGCTAGTGCCTGTTGGGCATTTTCCGCACGTAACACTTGATAGCCCTCTTTTGTTAAATAAATATTTACTAGCTGTAAAATATGCACATCGTCATCGACAACAAGAATTCTCATCTGCTTACCTCCAGTCAATATGAAAAAAATCCGCTCACTTGGAACGAATTTTTCATCATAGATCCTTATTATTTTATAACGAAAATATAGAAATCAACAGCAATAAGAGAAAAGGTAATCCAATGACAATATATCCTCTTGGATTGGCAAGGTTCATCGTCCACCCTACCCCAAAACGTTTCTCTACAAAAACGGAAGGATCGTGACGATTCATATAAATTAGGCCGCCCTTCCAATAACGATCTTCATCGACATCCATGACCTGTGAATCACTATTTTTTTCATAGTGAACTCTATATTTGCGCTTTTTCACCACGTAAATTAAAAGAGAGCCGACTACAACAGCTAAAAATAAAACAAATAGCGGTAATAGCTTATAGCCTACAGTCATGGCAGGATAAATATTACTAAGTTGTAGCACCGTTAATAACACTGTTATAGCATAGCTTACCAATAAAATTTGCCAGCTCATAAATTTTCGAGTCTTTAGCTGATCCTCTAGTGATTCCTCCTTGCGATTTACTGCTATTTTGATGGCAGAACGCTTTATCGAATCAGTAATGCCCCACATCATGAATTGTATCATTAGCATAACAAGAGGCAATGAAATGGCTGTTAAATACGTCTTACTTTTCCAAGCATCTGCCTCTCCACTTGGTCCCCAATGTACAGCTATATTAGCTGGCATTTGATCGTAATGAAGGATTGTATAAATAATTAAAAATCCTGATATCACTAAGGGCACAGCAAAGAATGACCAAGGAAGCATCTCATCACGGCTTCGTGCTGTAAGATCGACTGCACGTACCTGCTTAAAATTTACGCCCCACTGCTCCTGCCTTTTTAAGGCTGATATCTTTTGGTGATATACCCAGTATAGCCCCATACTCACTGCAAGCATGCTCCATAAACAACCAAGTAAAAACATACCTTGAATGGATTCAGAAGTAAGCAAGTTATAACTAATAATCATAACAATTAAAAACACCACGCCAGCGCCTCCGACTATTTGGGCGTAACGTCTTTTCACATTAGCTAGGGCAGGATGCTTAATATGTTGATCTGGCACAGTAACCCCAAAAACAATGGTCTCACGGACGATAAAAGGAACGATTATTTGTAAAACTAATGTCATGATGTAAATAGATATAAAAACACCAAGTAGCATTTTGCTACACTCCCTCTGCTGGAATATGCAAGTCTGCGAACACCTTTTTCATCATGTGCTCAATTTGTTCTACTGTTGCGCCGAGCACCATACCTTCTGCCACAACAGGCTTTAAATTCTTTTCAATTTGTCGTAGTTGTTCAGGCGTCAAAGCCCTCTCCTCTGTTGAACAGATAATGGCTCCCGACTTTGCGCGTATAGCTATTATGCCTTTAGCCTCTAATTCATGATAGCTTTTATTTACAGTATGCATATTAACGCCTAAATCAGCAGCTAAACTCCGAACAGATGGCAAGGTCTCTCCTTGCTTCATATCGCCTCTTGCTATCCCTTCTATGATTTGACGTGTCACCTGCTCATAGATGGGAACGTCAGATTGCGGCTCTATTTGAATAAACATGTTTATCAGCTCCATATTTGTTATATGTTTAGTATAACAAATATTTTTCAAATGTACATGAAGGACAAACTATTTATAGTGAGCGCTTAATCGTCTCGATAAAATTTTGCACCAGCAAAATTTGCTTTTCATTTTTTCTCGTACAAATGGAAATTTTATGTTTAACGGGATGGATATCTTTTATATAGACCCTTGCCAATTGCCCACTCTCGACATATTCTCTAACTGCCAGGGATGAAATAAAATTGGCACCATATCCAGCTATAACAGAACGTATGGTTTCATTGATCCCATTAAATTGTAACGCAATTTTTGGTGGCTCTACTTGGTACGTTTGACATAAGGAAAAAAGATGTTCTCTCATTGAGCTCCCTTTCTCTCTCATAATAAATGGCTCCTGAAACATTTCAATTAAGGTAATAGTTTGATGAGCATACCTATGATGGGGTGACACCACAAACCATAGTTCATCCTCATATAATTCCTCCCACCATATTTCTTTAGGTCTTTCAGAAATTCCTCCGCCATAAATGGCAATGTCGGCTTTATAGTGTTTTAGTTGCTCAAAGGCATCCTTGGTATTCGTAGTTGTAATCATTAAATTTACATGTTCATTGGCTGCCTTAAAAGTAGCTGCCCATTTAGGAATTAAAAAATTGGCTGGTAGGTAAGTAGCTACTATATGTAAATCTCCTGCTTTGGCAAGGCGATACTCTTCTACAAATGTTTCTATATGCTGTTCAAGGGCCATCAAATGTTGAGCTTTCTCCGCTAGAGCTATGCCAAACTCCGTGAGTACGACCCCTCGCCCCTGCTGCTGAAAAAGTTGTACGCCTAATTCATGCTCAAATCGTTTAATTTGGCTCGAAACAGCAGGCTGGCTTATACATAATAATTCTGCCGCTTTTGTGAAACTTCCAGTAGTAGCAACATGATAAAACAATTTTAACCCATGAATATTCATCATTTTCTCCTATCCATAATATTTAGTTATATATGAATAATTATAATATATTTTTTTTATGATTCATTTTATCATACACTCTATATGCAAGCTTGCACTTTTTAAACGACTTAGAAATGAGGACTGTACGATGACTGAGTTACATGTTTGGCAAAATGTAGATAATTATTTTTCGGATAAGCTTCTACCAGTTAACAGCTGTCTTACCGCTGCACTACTGGCAAATAAAGCTGCAGGTATACCTGAAATTGATGTATCCCCAACCCAAGGGAGATTTTTGTATTTACTAACTAAATTGAAAGGAGCTGTTAATGTATTAGAGATTGGCACACTTGGTGGGTATAGCAGTATATGCTTAGCTCAAGCTCTTTCAAAAGAAGGGAAAGTGGTGACTTTAGAAATCAATGAAGACTATGCCTCTGTCGCTCGCAAAAATATACGACATGCAGGCTTAGAGGAAAAGATTGAAATTATCGTCGGTCCAGCGTTGGATACATTGCCAGACTTGAAAAAAAGGGGGCAATTTTTCGATGTCATTTTTATTGATGCAGATAAGCCCAATAATCCTGAATATTTAAAGTGGGCAGTAAGGCTAGCGAATTCTGGTGCTGTTATTATTGCGGATAATGTAGTGCGGAATGGTGCTGTCACAGATATAAATAGTATGGATGAACGTGTTAAAGGCGTACAGCAATTTATTGATCTGCTAAAAGAGGAGGCCCGTATTGAAGCAACAGCTATACAGACGGTTGGCGTCAAGGGCTATGATGGCTTTGTCCTAGCCATCGTCAATTAATATAGAAAAAATCCGCGTAGCCTGGAAGAACAGTTACGCGGATTAATAAAAAATATGTCTTATAAGCTCCCCATCTAAGCTCGTAGGACATCTTTTTCCTCTAAATTACTTTTATAAGTAGACCCCTTTTATACGCTTGTGCTCATCTCATTAGAAACGGAGGAACAGACCCCGTTATAGTTTACTTTGTAGGAAAGCTGAATATGTTTTTAGTAGATTTTCATTTACGCTAATTTCTCATAGCCTGGAAGTGTCAAGAATTCCGCGAATTCATCTTGCTCAATTAAGGATTTAAACAGTTCAGCAGCTTCTTCAAAGCGACCACTGTTATAGGCTTGTTCCCCAACAGCCTCTTTAATTTTGACAAGCTCTTCTTCCAGAATTTCAAGGACAAACGCTAAAGTGATGCCACGCCCATCATCTAAAATACCTTTTGGATGTCGAATCCACTGCCATACTTGTGTACGAGAGATTTCTGCTGTTGCAGCATCCTCCATTAAATTGTTAATTGGTGCAGCCCCATTACCACTAAGCCATGAAGCTATATATTGTACACCAACACTACAGTTAACACGAAGTCCCTCAAGGGTAATTGTGCCCTCAGGTACAGCTACTAAATCTTCCGCAGTAACTTGTACATCCTCACGCTTCTTATGAATTTGGTTAGGGGTCGTCATAATGGCATCAAATTGCTCCATGGCTGTTGCCACCATACCTGGGTGCGCTACCCAAGTACCATCATGCCCCTCTGATGCTTCACGTCGCTTATCGTCAGCAACCTTTGCAAATGCCACCGCATTCGCTTCATCATCATTTTTAACAGGAATTTGTGCAGCCATCCCACCCATTGCTGGTGCGTTCCGCTTATGACAAGTTTGAATACATAAAGATGTATAAGCCTTCATGAACGGGACAGTCATCGTAACTTGACCTCGGTCTGGTAAAATAACATCCGCTTGATTACGAAGGCGTTTAATATAACTGAAAATATAGTCCCAACGCCCACAATTCAGACCAGCTGAATGTTCACGTAGCTCATATAAAATTTCATCCATTTCAAATGCCGCCAAAATGGTTTCGATCAATACAGTAGCTTTTATAGTGCCCTGTGGAATGCCAATATAATCCTGGGCAAATACAAAGATGTCATTCCATAGACGAGCCTCTAAATGACTTTCAAGCTTCGGTAGATAAAAGTACGGCCCCGTTCCTTTTGCCAGTGCATTTTTTGCATTATGGAATAAATACAAACCAAAGTCGAAGAAACTTCCAGAAATCGGTTCATCATGAACACGTACATGCTTTTCAAGCAGGTGTAAGCCTCTAGGACGAACTAGTAACACGGCTGTTTCAACATTTAGTTTATACGTTTTTCCATTGGATGCTTGTGTAAACTCAATCGTCTTATTAATAGCATCGCGCATATTAATTTGACCACCAATCATATTTTCCCATGTTGGAGAAGAAGCATCCTCAAAGCAAGCCATAAACATCTTTGCTCCGGAGTTTAAAGCATTAATAACCATTTTACGGTCAACCGGCCCTGTAATTTCAACACGCCGATCCTGCAAATCTTGTGGAAGAGGTGCAATTGACCAATCGCCTTCACGAATAGCCTTTGTTTCAGGTAAGAAATCTAGCTTCTCTCCCGCATCTAGACGCTTTTGGCGTTTCTGACGAGCATTCAATAACTCTTTACGGCGAGCATCAAATTTCTCGTGCAGGGCAAGAACAAACTCAAGAGCTTCAGGCGTTAAAATTTCATTTGTATGCTCATTTTGTTCTCCAACAATTTTAAGCCTACCTGTCGTTGCTTGTTTCATTAGTTGTTTACCCACCTTTGCGATTTTAGTTTTGTCTTCCTCCGCTTTAGGAGGAGCGGAGGAGACTACTCTATGATTATGAATTTAGGAAAACACGCATTTTTTATACGAACTGTTCAGTTTCTGTCGATCCAGCCATTGCCGTTGTTGAGGAAGTACCACCTGAAATAACTTGAGAAATTTCATCAAAGTATCCAGTACCTACCTCGCGTTGGTGGCGTGTCGCTGTATAGCCTTTAGATTCCGAAGCAAACTCAGCTTGCTGTAGCTTAGAATATGCAGCCATACCATTATCTTTATAATCATGTGCCAACTCAAACATAGAGTGGTTTAATGCATGGAATCCTGCTAAAGTAACAAACTGGAACTTATAACCTAGCTTACCAAGCTCACGCTGATACTCTGCAATTTCTTCTTCTGAAAGATTTGCTTTCCAGTTAAATGAAGGTGAGCAGTTGTATGCAAGCATTTTACCTGGGAATTCCCCATGAATAGCTTCTGCAAAGTCACGAGCTTCCTCGAGAGATGGTTTAGAAGTTTCACACCAAATTAAATCAGCGTATGGTGCGTAAGCTAAGCCCCGAGCAATTGCTTGTTGGATGCCCGGCTTTGTACGGAAGAAACCTTCAGGAGTACGTTCACCCGTAATAAACTCTGCATCACGTGGGTCGATATCTGAAGTAACCATATCTGCAGCATCAGCATCTGTACGAGCGATAAGAATTGTATCAACACCCATAACGTCAGCTGCTAATCTCGCAGCTACTAAATTACGAACAGCGTTTTGTGTTGGAAGTAAAACTTTACCGCCTAGATGTCCACATTTCTTCTCTGAAGCTAACTGATCTTCAAGATGAACACCAGCTGCCCCTGCTTCCACCATGCCTTTAACTAGCTCAAATACATTAAGAGGTCCTCCGAAACCTGCTTCTGCATCTGCTACAATTGGAGCAAACCAGTCAAATTGATCGACACGTCCTTCAGCATGATCAATTTGATCTGCACGTTGAAGTGCTTGATTAATTCGTTTAACTACTGCTGGTACAGAATTAGCTGGGTAAAGTGATTGATCTGGGTACATTTGACCCGAAAGGTTTGCATCCGCAGCTACTTGCCAGCCTGATAGATAGATAGCTTTGAGTCCAGCTTTAACTTGCTGTACCGCCTGATTCCCCGTTAATGCCCCCAATGCATTAATAAACGGCTCCTCATGTAATGAATTCCATAGTCGAGTAGCACCTTTTTTTGCTAAAGTTTGTTCAATTACTACAGTACCTTGTAGTTTTATAACCTCTTCAGCCGAATATGTGCGTTCAATACCAGCCCAGCGAGGGTTTTCAGCCCATTGTTTCTCTAAAGCTCCGATTCTTTCTTGACGAGTTGACATATTGAAATTCCACCTTCCCCTTTGTGTACAATATACTCTGTTAAAAAACTTTTAAATCACTGTTCCATAACAGGTTTATTTGTTGTAAATTAATATATAACAGAGTATTTGAATTTTCATTATTTTTTGATAAAAGACCAAATATTCATGACAAAGCTATTCTTTTTTGCGACGAAATTTGGAGGCTTATTTACAAACAAGGGGGATATTCACAATGAACAATGAGTTAAAATCTTGTGCAAAAGATATTTCAGAACAATATATTTCAATGTTGAGCGATTGGATTCCTACTGATTCATCGATGGCAATTGCCGTTGATAATACGTATATCTTTATTCAACCAGGGCATCCGAGTATCCATTTAGAAATCGGTCAACAGGTGTTACCTGGAAGTATTGCCGATCAAGTATTGCGCACACAGAAAAAAACAGAAACAATTTTAGATAATTTGTCATGCGATACACCCTTTTACGGTATCGGCTATCCGATACTCATTCAGGATGAACCAGCAGCTCTAGTAGTCATACTGCCATCTACTTTCACTACTAAAAAAACAGAACCATTTAAGTTTATAACAGGAAAACAAGATGAAGAATGGAATCCTGTAGCCATTAGTAAAGTATCGCATATTGAAAGCCTTCAAAAAAAGACATGGTTTTATGTAGAGCGCGAACAATTTAAAACGAACATCACCCTTAAGGAACTTCAAATAAGATTACCATCATACTTTATTCGTATTCATAGATCCTATATCGTAAATATTTATTTTATAAAAAAAATGGCGCGTGATTTGACATCAAACTTTATTATTACATTAATGGATGGTAGTGAATTACCAGTCAGTCAATCATATATCAATAACTTGAGAAGTGCGCTTGAGTTTTAAATATATTAGCTGTCTTACTCAGGAGACAGCTTTCATTTCTTCTGTTGAAAACGAAAAAAGACCAGAGAAAAGATTCTCTGGTCTTTCTATTGCCTAGCGACGTCCTACTCTCACAGGGGGAAGCCCCCAACTACCATCGGCGCTAAAGAGCTTAACTTCCGTGT
>NZ_JBWKZL010000015.1:0-109161 GCF_059424475.1 Lysinibacillus sp. GW247-5R2A
AAAAGAAATTTGATTAGCTCAAATTGTTTTGCTGGCATCAATTTTGATGTCCAAAATTTTGTTTTGTTCACTAGCTAAGCTAGCTACTAAAAACTTTATTGATTACGTTTTGCTTGTTCAGTTTTCAAGGTTCATTTGCTAGTTACTTTCAAGTAACTTTTTATAATTTAACATATTGTTAACTTGTTGTCAACTGTTTACGTTAATATTTTTAAAGTTGTTCGTTTGTTTCGTAACAACGTGTTTAAATATATCATCATGCAATAAAGTTTGCAAGTGTTTCATTAAAGTAAAACTATTCTTATTATTACAAAGTGAGTTTCTTCTATATAATGGTGAAAACAACTTTATATAATTCGTTATAATCATGCTTTATTTTATATAGTAAAAGAGACGAGTAGAATAACAATAAAAGTATTTAATTATTTACTGTTCCTAACCTAACAATAAAAAATCACCTCCATCGTTGGATCTTATCCTTAACAATGGAGGTGATTTTCAACATGTATTTAATTTATCGTACCCAAATGAAATACGCCAGGAAGACAAAGAATAAACCATACATCATAGGGTGAATTTCTTTTTTACGTCCCGCTAATAACATTGTGATCGGATAGAACACGAAGCCAATTGCAATACCCGTAGCAATGGAATAACCAAGAGGCATCATTAATACGGTAAAGAATGCTGGTACTGCAATCTCAAATTTATCCCAATCAATTAAACGTAATGATGATACCATCAGTACTCCTACAATAACTAGAGCAGGTGCTGTTACTGCTGGTGTTACTACTGCTAATAACGGAGAGAAGAATAATGCTACTAAGAAAAGTACTGCTGTTACTACTGCTGAGAACCCAGAGCGAGCTCCAGCTGCTACACCTGAAGTTGATTCTACATAGGCAGTAGTCGTAGATGTACCAAATAAAGAACCAATTGTTGTTGCAAGCGCATCTGCCATTAATGCGCGACCCGCACGTGGTAATTTATTATCTTTTACTAAGCCAGCCTGTGTTGCCACAGCCATTAAAGTACCTGCTGTATCGAAGAAGTCTACAAACAAGAATGTTAATACAACTACTAAAAACTTCACGTTAAATAGTGACTCAATATCTCCAAGTGGTTGTAGTGCCACCATGAATGTAGAGTCTACACTTGGAATAGCAGAAACAATTGCCGTTGGAGGTTCAATAATGCCTGTCACCATACCAATAATCGCAGTAATAACCATCCCTAAGAAAATACCAACACTGCGTAATTTAATAATTAGAATAACAGATAAAACAATTCCGAATACCGCTAGTAATGTAGCACCAGTGAAAGTTCCTAAAGTTACTAATGTAGCTGGACTATCTACAATAATCCCTGCTCCTTGTAAACCTACGAAAGTAATAAACAATCCAATACCTGCCGAAACAGCATATTTAAGTTGAACTGGAATAGCATTAATAACGGTTTCACGAATACCTGTTAGAGATAAAATGATAAAGATAATCCCAGAGAAGAATACGCCAGTTAAACCTGTTTGCCATGGAATACCGTATGCCCCGACTACAGTAAAGGCGAAGAATGCGTTTAATCCCATACCAGGAGCTAGTGAAATTGGAAATTTAGCAAAAATACCCATTATTAAAGAACCAACTGCTGCAGCTAATGCTGTTGCTACGAAAACAGCACCTTTATCCATCCCTGCATTTTCTAGTATACCTGGGTTAACAGCTAGAATATATGCCATCGCAAGGAAGGTTGTAATACCACCTATTATTTCGCGGCGGTAATTAGTTCCTAATTCATCAAACATGAAA
Organism: Lysinibacillus sp. GW247-5R2A; assembly: GCF_059424475.1. Classification (NCBI taxonomy): domain Bacteria; kingdom Bacillati; phylum Bacillota; class Bacilli; order Caryophanales; family Bacillaceae; genus Lysinibacillus; species Lysinibacillus sp. GW247-5R2A. The sequence continues at coordinate 1,806 of NZ_JBWKZL010000015.1, forward strand.
TATTTTTTCATTATAAAAAAATCCTCCGTATGGTCGTCCTCAATATCGAAAACAAAAAAGACACGCTGACTAATCTACTAGTCGCATGTCTACGATATATTTCATCCACATTAATGTGTGAAATAAATTAGGGTTTATACATACGTATATAAACCTCAATCGTAGTCAAGTTATTTACGGTAACTTGGTAGAAACTCACGGGCCCTATTCCCGACATTATACGACGACTTATTTAATTTACATTCGTAATATATCATTTCACTTTTTAGATTTCAACCCTATTTCCGAACAATTTTATAAAATAAAATACGAAAGTTCGTGTAAATTTCTTATTTAATGTTCATATTTTAATAAACTGCTACTAAAAAGTCTAAGTAATGAACAATTCACTGAACACTATAATATAAAAAAACCTTAGAACCCACCCGAATTCTAAAGGTTTTTAAGACAGTTTCCCTTGCAGACAATTTTTAATTCATTACTTTACTTTGCAAGACCTGAATTCTTTTTTCTAACTTTTGTTTCCAATCTTCCGCCAATGCATCGACTGCTCGGATATGTTTCATCGCATCTGCATCTTTGTTTGTAAAATATACTTCGTTGCAATACAAAACAGAAACTTGGGCAGGATGCTTTTCTACTAATTCAATATTCGAGTTCGCATAAATTGTCCCCTCTTCTAGTACGCGCGCAAGGAAGCCCGTATAACCAGTTTCAATCATACGTTTGAGCAATGTGTTTGATTCAGTATATTTGTCGATCGTACTACAAGGAACACGCCCTTGTGTAATTTGAATGACAGCATCTCCTATTTTATAAATATCACCGATACAAATATCCTCTTCTAGCATATTTGTAACCGTAAGATTTTCACCGAAAGCAGCAGTTGGCAATGGTTTACCAAGTTCTTGTTCCCATTGTATGTAATGTTCCGCAGGATATAAACAAACTGCACGATCAGGTCCACCATGATGTTTTTTATCAGCAACATCATCTCCGTCGAAGCCATGAGCTGACAAATAAACTTCTTGCATTTTTTGCTTTTCAATACCTGTCATCATCGAACGCCCTTTACTATCAATCAATTCTTTTGGCATCCCAACTGCTAATGTATGAATTAATGGTTTATTTTTCTCCATTTTAACCCCCCAAATCTGATAATTCTAATACTTTTTTGTATCCATTTAGTTTACTACATTCTCCAATAGTTTGCTGATTATTTCAATGTAAAGCTTGTAAGATGATCACCCCAACTCAAACTACCAACTATATAATATTAGCCGATGATGATGTTGAATCAGTATATTCTTTATAAACAATTAAAGTCGATTAAACTACATGAACTAAAGCATCAAAGCACCTAAATAAATGCTACAATGATATAAAAAATGGATGATGCTCTTTATCTAAACATTTTAAAAGTTCCTCTTTAAAATACTCATTTTCAGCGCATCTTCTACGCTAAAGAAACCGACCTCTAAACTTTCCTTACTTGTTTTCAAACTCCCATTTATAGGTATTCCTAGCCACCATATATTACATATATTTCTCCTTAGTTCTTGTGAAATTATATCAATATTAATGCCTGTTTCTTCCTTGACCTCTCTAACTACAACCCCACCTGGTAGCTCCCACCCGCGATAGGGCTCTCTTTTTAATAAAATCCTCTTTTGCTCATCAAAAACTACCGCACCTGATGTAATAATAAATTTATTCATTGAAGGATCACCTACCATATTATTATTTATAAGGATTAAACTGCCCCCATTATTGCACAAAACTTCTTTCTTCTATCCTTATATTTTAATCAGTCTTATCTAAATTAAAGAAAATACTGGATTTTTTCAATTAAAAAAGACCTCCCTTTACCCATGAATTACATGAATAAAGGAAAGTCTTTTGTGTTAAAAAATTGCACGTGGATAAGCAATTGCTCACTCAAACAACGGTGAAACCCTTTATAGAACTGGCTTCAACGGTTATTAGAAATATGGATCTATTCTGATCTATTCCCACTCAATCGTTGCTGGTGGCTTAGATGTAATATCATACACTACGCGGTTCACGTGTTTTACTTCGTTTACTAGGCGGACAGAGATTTTTTCTAGTACATCCCAAGGGATACGTGCCCAGTCAGAAGTCATACCGTCGATAGACGTTACCGCACGAATACCGATTGCGTAATCATACGTACGTGCATCGCCCATTACACCAACTGAACGGATATCAGGTAATACCGTGAAGTATTGCCAAATGTCACGATCAAGGCCAGCATTGGCGATCTCCTCACGTAAGATGAAGTCAGATTCGCGAACGATTTCTAATTTTTCTTCTGTTACTTCACCAAGTACACGGATACCTAATCCAGGACCTGGGAACGGTTGACGCCAAACGATTTTTTCATCCAGACCAAGTTCTAAGCCTAATGCTCGTACTTCATCTTTGAATAAAGTTTTTAATGGTTCGATCAATTTGAATTGCATATCTTCTGGAAGACCACCAACATTATGGTGAGATTTGATTGTTTGCGCTGTTGAAGTACCTGATTCAATAATATCTGTATAAAGAGTACCTTGTGCTAAGAAATCCATACCTTCAAGCTTTGATGCTTCTTCATCAAATACATAAATAAATTCATTACCGATAATTTTACGTTTTTTCTCTGGATCTGATACACCTGCAAGTTTGTCCATGAAACGTTTACGAGCATCAATTTTGATAAGATTCATATCGAAATCTTCAGTAAATGTTTTCATTACTTGCTCAACTTCACCTTTACGGTTTAAGTTATGGTCTACGAACATACAAGTTAATTGGTCACCGATTGCTTTGTGAATAAGAACCGCTACAACTGATGAGTCAACACCACCTGAAAGCGCACATAATACTTTTTTATCGCCTACAATTTCACGAATTTTTGCGATTTCAAGTTCGATAAAGTTGGCCATTGACCAATCACCTTTTGCTTCACAAACATCGAAAACGAATTGACGTAATAAATCATTACCATAAACAGAGTGACGTACCTCTGGGTGGAATTGAACAGCGTATAGTTTACGTTCTACATTTGCCATTGCTGCAATCGGACATGATGTGCTCGTTGCGATAACTTCAAATCCAGCAGGAACTTCTGTTACATGGTCACCATGGCTCATCCACACGATTTGCTCAGTTGGTAACTCACCAAATAATTTATTGGAAGCAGTTACTTTGATTTCAGCTTTACCATATTCACGAGTTTCAGCGCCTTCTACTTTACCACCATTTGTATGTGCCATTAATTGCATACCATAGCAAATACCTAGTATTGGTAGGCCTAATTCAAAAATGGCTGGATCCACATGGAAAGCATTTTCATCATAAACAGAGTTTGGACCACCCGAAAAAATAATGCCGGCTGCGTTCATTTCTTTAATTTCTTCTGCAGTTATTGTATGTGGATGTAATTCACTGAATACACCAAACTCACGGATACGACGAGTAATTAATTGGTTAAATTGGCTACCGAAGTCAAGTACAACGATTTTTTCTTGCTCTTTTAATAAAGGGCTAGCTGTCAAAATTTCCACCTCTTCTACTATTTTTAAAGGATATTTCAGTTGTTCAAAGAAAAACGCGAAGAAAGTAAAATCTTTCTACGCGTTCAAAAAGCTCATGTTAATTTATAAAGGCGAATGCGTAGCAAAGTAAAGTGATTTACTATACTTCTCACCTAGCGAATACATCCGCCTTCATAGAGAAATCATTTATGGTGATTTCGTAGAAACATCCGAACCTTATTATCGAACTTATATGAAAGCAATCCTTGCATTTAATTTTTTTCATTTTACTCTTTGTCTCAGTTAAAATCAACCGATAGTGCGATTGATTAAATATTCCCAACTTTCTTTCAGCTTTATGAAATCCACTTCTTGTTTATCCTTCCCATAAACATGTTGCTCATAAACAGCCGTTAGCTTTTGCATTTGATCTGTCTCTAATGATGCATCCACACGTTCTGCAAACATATGCAACGTTTCCCCATCTCTCATACGCAATCCAATACGTGATAATTGCTTCAGAAGAATATGATAGGAGGAATCAAAGGTAGACCAATTGGCAGTCTTTTTACGATAGACTCGAACATGCATTTTTGGAAGCCAAGTTTTGCGCTGCAAGTATAAAGCGATCCCACTGATCATCAATAAAACGAAGGCGATTATCCAAACATAAGCAAACTTTTTCAACCAAGTCCATAGCATATCTGAGCTAAACATTGATTTACTTTGTTCTTTATTAGACACTTGTTCCTGCTTTTGCGGTTGTTCAGGTTTTTGCTCTGGCTGTACTATTTCCTCCTGTTCGGATGTATCTAATGGTATATCATAATCAATGTTAACGTTGCCGCTAAAGCCTATTGTAGGTTCAAACTCCATCCAACCTGTACCAGGTATATATGCCTCTACCCATGAATGCGCGTTGTCATTAGTAATTCGATACTCTCTCAGACCATCTGACATGGGTCCTGCAGTTCCAGGCGCAAATCCTTTGACCCAGCGAGCTGGAATGCCTATTGAACGCAAAAGTACTACCATTGAAGTTGAGAAATTATCACAATAACCTACTTTTGTATCAAATAAAAACTGATCAACATAATCTTGATTTTCTGCCGGTATAGCCGCTTGTTTTTTATCATACCTAAAACCATTCGTCCTAAAATAACCTTCTACTGCCTTAATTTGCTCGTAAACCGTAGTTTTATCCTGTGTTATCGATAGCGCCAAATCTCTTACTCGCTGTGGTAATTGCGCTGGCAGCTGCATAAAACGATCAAATGATGAATCTAATGTTTCAAGTGTGGCTGGGAATGATAATTGCAGCTGTTCCATACTATAGACAGGCTCACTATACGATAAAGTATAGCCTGATAAAGATGTAGATGTATCATTCTGCTGCTCTATAGTCATCTTTTCCGTCTGCTCGTCCTGAATAAATAATGTGGAATCTTGAGCTGAAACAGATAACAAGCCGTATGTTTGGATTAAAAACGGCATTGAGGTCGCAATGTCCAGTTGAATTTGACGCTCGTTTTCAGGTGAGCCTACTTGTAAAGAGGTCATAATCGGCGCATTTGCCTCATATACATTTTTTCCAAAGTTCCCCTCTGACAAAATCCATCCCCTTGACGTATAAGTATCTTTCGTTTCAATTCGCCAATAATGACGATCACGTGAAGATGCAGTAAAAATTAATGTATTATCTCCTTGGAAAGGTCCACCTAATTGACTATCATCTTGACTATAGCCGACTGATTTCATGCCTGTTCCATTGCCATCTTGTCCAGTAACACCTTGAATAAACGGCACAGGATCTGCCCATGTCGGCCCGGTCTTTGGTAAAAAGAAGGCGATAGTCCCAACAAGTAATACGGATACAAGCATCGGAATAACAATTTTCCATCTCCCAAACGTATTGCTCGTTGTACCTACTTGAAGCCATAAACGTTTGACAAATAGGACACCTGTCATCATTAATCCTAAAATGACCACTTTAACAATAGCTGTTTTTCCATTGTATTCACTAAACGTATCTAAAGTAGCAATAAAGAATACTGTTATGGCAAAAAAGTAAAATATATTTTTCCTTACGGAGACCCAATGGTGGATTAAGTAAACAAGCATCCATATTAACACTAGAAATAGCACTGTTCTAAAGGCATCGGATACTAGACCAAAATCACCTGAGATAATGGCGGCCATATTCCCTTTCCATTCTGCTATTAAGAAGGATATGGACTGTCCAGAAAGCACAGGGCTTTCGCTATAAATAAAGACAATGCACCAAGTCATATAACCAAACTTTACAATCCCTGATAATAAAGGATGTACTCGGAATAAACTTAAGGCTAGGGACAAGCCAATAAAAACTAGGAAGAGATGAAACCCTCCTGTATTAGTTAATTGCATAATGGGTATTAGCCATTCACGCAAAATAAAGAAGACAATAATATAGGCGACCGCTAACTCTAAAAATTCCCCGACTGTTTGTTTCACGGCTTCCTCACCTCCGTGAATACATGATAAAAATCTGTTGGATCTACATAGACAATTTGAATATGTTTATAACGCAAAGTAACCTCAGACTGCACAGGTGGCTGTTTTGCCACGACAAAACAAATACAACTTTTCACTATATTCGCAAGAGTATGTAGGAATTCTTCTGATACTTCATTAGTCACATAAAGCAATGTCGCTACTTGCTTAAAGGCTTGCTGGTCATAAAATCGAAATTTTACATTTTCAGTAGATTTTATAGCTGCCAAATGATACATAACCTGATCTAACTGCTTTTCACCTTGTATAACAGGGAATACCTTTGTCTCTTCTCCAGCAGAAATAAAGGAAATATCACCAAGCTCCTGCACGATCATCTTGAGCATAGATGCTACTAGCTCAATCTTATCCTCAAATAACGTTGATTTCTTGGCATCAAGCACTAGCATCAGCTCAGAAGATTGTCTATCCTCAAATTCCTTAGATTGTAAGGTTTGGGTTTTCGCGAATGACTTCCAATGAATCCATGAAAAACGATCACCAGGAACATATTCTCGTAACCCAACAGCCATAGTAGTATCCTTTACTATGGAATAAGGAGACATCATTGGCCCAACATCATATTTTGTCTGAAGTGCCGAATATTTCATTTCTCTAAGCCTTGGGTACACTAAAATAGTTTGTTCTTTCTCGGCCACGACCATTTTTTTTGCCCAACCGAAGAAATCATAGAAAGCGACCGTAACACCCAAATAACGGTGTTCGCCACGAGGCATATTTACTAATTCATAATGCCAGTTGAATTTTTTTCTAAAGCCAACAAATTTTATAGCAGTTGAACTTTGAAGCTTCGCCTGAACTAACCCCTCACTATCTACAAGTTCCTCCATCATCATATAAGCAAAAGGAAAACGTGTTTTTCTTTCGATTGAAATCATGACCCTCGTTGATTGACCACGTTCTACATGTGCTGGCTCAATTTTGCGCTCTACTACTAAGATACTTTCTCTAACAACAAAGAAAAATAAGGCATACACTAAAAATGGACTTACCGTAAAAAATACAAACCAACTAACAAATCCACCTTGGAACATCGCATAACAAAACGTTACAATCATTAAGAAAACTACTAATAGAAAATGTTTACTTTTCTCTAAAAAAGCTTTCCATCGCTTCATTGTTCTGCAAACCTTTTTGTTGGTACTGGTGTTTTGGCAATGATACGTTCAATGATTTCACTTGCCGTTACATTATCATAGCGAGCATCTGGTTTTAAAACTAAACGATGGCTAAAGACAAAAGGGACAAGGTATTGGACATCATCAGGTGTTACATAGCTACGCCCTTTCATAAATGCGTAGGCCTGAGAAGCCTTCATTAAGGCTAGTGTCGCCCTGGGACTTACACCTAAATAAACATAGCTGTTTTCTCTAGTTTGAGTAGCAAGCTCCACCATGTAATTTTTTACTGAATCTTCAACGTACACCCCTTGAACGAGCTCTTGTAACTCAATCAATTGAGCTACCGACAATACTGCATCGATCTTTTCAATCGCTTTGCCATTTTCCGCCCGACGTAAAATTTCCACTTCCTGCCCTCTAGTAGGGTAGCCCATCTTTATCTTCAGTAAAAAACGATCAAGCTGTGCTTCAGGCAATGGATATGTTCCTTCATGTTCGATCGGATTTTGTGTGGCCATTACAAAGAACGGCTGATTTATAGCAAGCGTTTTACCATCAATAGTAACAGACGCTTCTTCCATTCCCTCCAGTAAAGCTGACTGCGTTTTGGGCGAAGTACGATTTATTTCATCGGCTAAAATAACATCCCCCATGATGGGCCCTGGACGAAATTCAAACTCCAATGTCTTCGGATTGTAAATAGAGATTCCTACTACATCGGAGGGTAATAAATCTGGCGTAAATTGAATTCGCTTAAACTGCGCATCAAAGGATTTTGCTAATGAACGAACCATCATTGTCTTCCCAACACCAGGTACATCCTCTAACAATACGTGCCCCCTCGCTAATAAAGCAACAAGGCTTAACTCAGCCACCTCTCTCTTTCCAATCATCACTTTCTCTATATTTTCTAGCACATTTTGTATTTGAGAATTCATAAATTAAAAAACCTCCATTTCATCAAACAATTATGTGAATTGCACGATAACTTATCATAAGCATATCGAAATATGTCTAGTAAAACAATTATCAGAAACTTCTTCCCTTCGATAACACATACTAAACAAGGCTTGCTTGAACGTAGTCAAACAAGCCTTGTTTAGTATATAACGTTACTATTCATTAGAATGTTACAATTTTAATCTTTTTAACCATATTTCTTCCAAAGATGTAGAATTTTCTTGAGTGAAAATTTCAGTGATTTCACCAGAAATAATAATTTCCCCATCATGTAAAACTAATACATCATCTGCTATTTCTTCAGCAAAAGACAGCAAGTGAGTAGAGAATATGACCGTATTTCCTTTGTTCTTTTCCTCTAACATTACATTTTTTAATTGCGCTATCCAAAATGGATCAAGACCATTTGTCGGTTCATCCAAGATCAGCAAAGATCCACTTCCAAGTAAACATTGCGCAAGATTTAATCGCTGAAGCATCCCTTTAGAAAATTGTTTAGCTGGTTGATTACGAACATCCCATAAGGAAACACGCTTTAATATGCACTCTTGTTCATCTTGATTTACTTGCTTTAAAGAGGCTAGTAGTTCAAAAATTTCAGCTGCCGTTAGCATGGTTGGAAAATGTATGTCGTCAGGCATATAACGAATGACATCTGGTTTATGCCATATCATTTCTCCGAACTTCCCCTTCTCTTGCCCCGTTAGTAAACGGATCAACGTACTCTTTCCGGCACCATTGCCCCCAACCAGCGCTAATATTTTACCAGAATGTAATGTAAAGGTAGCTTCTTTTAAACCTCTACCATTTTCATAGACATTTGCTATATTTTTGGCTTCTAAAAGAATCATCGCTGTGTGACCTCCTTTGAAAACTTAGTAGCTAGCATAAGTGGTAGAAGGATCCAAAGAAGCGTCACCACCACATACAACACATGACCTAAAGTTGACGAATAAAACCTCGTAACACCATAAAATGCTGGACCAAGCACACTAGCCTGATTGGTGAATATAAAATAACCAAAGCGTAGCCATTCTACGGGATTAATATGTATCGATACAATGGTAAGCTTTTGTAAAACATGGCCCGCTACAACTGCACCTAGAGCCATTAACGCATAAGAAATAAGCAGTAAAAAAAAGGACCATACAACAAGTGATAAGGCTAGTGCAAATAACCTTGTTTTAGCCATTGCCCCCAGTACAATACCTAATGAGACAAATATAAAGATACATAATAACGTAAGAATCACTAAAATAATCGGTAACTGGACGCCACCTAATAGACCACCTATTGCTAAGACAACGCCAAATGCCACAAGCACTACTAATAAAAAGGCAAGTGATATAGCCACATATTTCCCTAAAATATATTGCCCAATTTTCATTGGATATGTCTTTAATAACGAAAACCAGCCAGATTCAATATCGCCGGCTATACTCATACTTCCAATGGTGATAATAAATAATGGTAATAGAAACAATAACACATTTAAAAATGAGGCCGTTTGACGTGTAAAGCCCTCCACATCAGGTAATGCCAATCGCTGAATGACAATAATGGCTACAAATACAAAAGTAAATAGAAAAGCTACTAGTTGCATCCAATGGCTTCTTAAAATTTGCTTCAACTCTATTTTCACAAACATCATTCATGAATCCCCCAATTAAACGTCAGCAAATCTTGATAGACTAATAGTTGCCCCTCTCCTTCATTGGTCATCCATTCCTGCGCCTCATCCTTCGTCGCAAATGCAAGTACTCCATAGTTCATCGGAGTCCAATAACCTGCATTGTACACATAGGTAGCTTTATAAACGTCAATCCATTCATTATTTACATTATTTTTAATATAGGCTGCGCCCATTTCATCCTCACCATTTAGCGCCAGATAATCCATCAAACAGCCAATATCATCAAAAATCCTATAATCTCCATTTTTGAGCACAATTTGTCCAGCATATTCATGATGAATGATACTCATATTACAAATTTCACAAACATCTGTTTCACGGATAATATCACGTGGGTTATACGTCTTTTCGCCGCAACCGCCTAATATTGTACTGCATATAACTAGAATGGCTATCCACCTCGTCATACTTACACCCCTCTTTTCCACAGCCAAAATCCACTCAGAGATACAACTAAGCCAATAATAAATTGTAAGATGTTGATGGAAAACGACTTCTCTTTCGTATGACTAATTAATCTTGGTTCGTTATCTACAAGTAAATTTTGTTCTGTTTTATTCACTTCCTGATCAAGTGATGTCAGAATCATAACACTCGGTGATGCCACAAAAAATTGATAAACTGGTTGTCTCACCATCCATTGACCAAAGCTCGACACAGCCACGTAGGGAGCATCTCCGAAACCATCTCCCGCAACATCTATCCCTCGGTAATCATCATAAAAATTGCGAACTAATCGCAAGCCCTGTTGGTCTGATCTTGCCGTTAATATATTTCCAGTAAACTGATTATCATTGATGATAGAGTGATGATCTACCTTTGTTCCTTCTAAGGCAGTCTGATTCATCTGAAACCCATTTTCTTGTATTTGTACAACTGAACATTTTTGCATTGCTACACCTACCCGATTATTTCGAATGCTATTTTTTCTTACCTTCGCCTGTTGTGTGTCATACATTAAAAGGCCATAGCTATTGAAATCATTATGGTTACTAATTGAATTGCTCGCTATTTCTAAGTCCGTAGTCATCATTATCATAAGACCTGTCACATTATGTAAATATGAATTAAAAAGCACCTTCACATCACTTGAATACATAAAATGAGTTCCATAACGACTGTTTGTCACTTCGTTTTGTTGCACATTGATATGTCTCACTTCTTCTACGTAGATCCCATCCTGCACAAAATCAATTGCATTATGTTCAATAGCAATGTCCTCACTTTTAAACACAGCAATCCCATTGCCTTTCTCAGCATAATGTAACTGATTACCAACAACCTTATTTTCTAATAGTTGAATATGCTTAGAACGTTGAATATGGATACCCACTTGTACATCCTTTATTTCAATAGCTTTCAGTTTTAAATTCTCCACTTCATTAACAACAATTCCTTTATTTTTGGCAGAAATCAGTATATCTTCAACTGTGACATTAGCCGTATCGTCTATTTTTAATGCAGGTTCAGTATTTTGGGAATAAAGTTTAACCCCCTTTTCTCCTTGGAGCTGAATCGATTTCTTTACGGTAAAATTTCCTTGGTAACGACCGGCAGGAATATGAACAATCTCTCCAGGTTTTGCTTGATCAATAGCAAATTGAAGATCAAACTCCGCATTTGCTGTTTGACATGTCGATAGAAAAAACAATACGAACCATCCTATTCGTTTCATTACTCTCCCCCTTATTCAGCATGAAAAGACTAGAGGAAAGTTCCCCTAGTCTAAGCTTTTAATGACCATGTCCCTCTTGCCCATGATTCATATCACTTGAATGCATAGAACTAGAATCTCCATTCTCTCCCTCAGCTTTTTTTTCCATCATTTTCTTACGTCGTTCCAATGCGTCATCTTTAATTTTTTGTAATTCCTCCATATAAGCATTCGAATTTTCTTGGATGTATGTATCTGCATCCGCTTTGTTCACGAAGTAAATATAACCCCAGTTCATCGGAGATTTCAGCTCTGTTTTCACAATTGTTACATCTTCGACCTTCGCCCACTCCTTCGTCACAAAATCACGGACAAATTTTGCATTGTTCTCTTCATTAGCAACCTCTGCATTTAACAAACAGCCAATGTCGTCATAAAAAGCAATAGTCCCATCTTCTTTTATCGCTTGCGCTGAAAATACGCCCAATTCATGCTCCTTCATGTAAACCTTCATATTACACATTTCACAAACTGTATCCTCCTTCGGCTCTTGTAATCGCGGATCTACAAGTGAAGCAACTTGTATAGAATCATCCATTACCTTCGTTTCTATTTCAGTAGCGCCTTGCTCTGATTCCTTCTCCTTTACCTGAGGTTTTTCACTAGTACATGCTGCTAGTACAAATAATAATATTAATGCTGGTAACCATAATTTTTTCACAACTATTTCCTCCAAATTTAGTTTTCTGTTGCCATATTCAACAATACAGATTAGTTGTGAAATTAGTAAAAAATCGCGGTGAAGAATTGGAAAAATTATCTTGAACATTCAATGAACATCTTCATTTCAAATAATTTGAAATTAGCACTTCTTTTTTACTCAAACACAAAAAAACTCCCCACATGTTTGGCTGTGGAGAGTCTGGGCTTTATATGGAAGAACGGTAACTATTAAGTCGCTTCTTTTGTCTGCTTAAACGACTAAGCTTTAACGCAGTTTCATTTAATTCACGACGTATTTGCAAATCATTCGTACTATCCATATGGATAGGCACTGTATGTTGATGCTGTTGCTGCTGATTTGGCGCATTTATTGAACTGCGCTTCTTCTCTTTATTTTTTTGCAAACTATTTTTAAATAGATTTTGTGGATTTTGCCCAAAATTATGGCTAATATCACCTGCATGTAAATATTGATTTTCCTGACGAAAAACACTACTTGTCGTTGCATTTACTCTAGAAGTCCTCATATTTAGTTACCCTCCCTTACATTTTATAATCCTTATAGGTAATTATATCGACATTATATGATGATATTTAACAACTTAGAACCAAATTGCATAAAAAAAGAGAGAAAAGAGCTATTTTCAAAAGTGAGATTCACTTTTATAACTCTTTTCCCTTATTTTACTTCCAAAAAACATCAAATATTGTAATAGGCATATGGCGTTTATGTTGCGAACGCAAATAATATCCTTCCAGTAGTTGGCGAGGTTCCTCCGGGATTTCCTTCCCCTCTAAATAATCATCAATTTGATCATAGGACACCCCAAGAGCCACTTCATCTGGCAAAGATGGGCGATTTTCCTCCAAATCTGCTGTTGGCACCTTCATATAAAGATGTTCAGGACATTTGAGCTCTGCCAATAACTGCTTCCCTTGTCGTTTATTCAAACGAAAGATTGGCATTAAGTCAGCTCCTCCATCCCCAAATTTAGTATAAAAACCTGTGATGGCCTCGGCCGCATGATCCGTTCCTAATACGACTGCTCCATTCATTGCAGCAATCGAATATTGCACTTTCATACGCTCCCGAGCTTTTTCGTTCCCTTTGACAAAATCATTAAGCTGAATACCCGCATTTGCTAGGGCCCTCACACTCGCATCGACAGCCTCTTTTATATTAACTGTATAAGATGCCGTCGGCTTAATAAAGTCGATAGCGTCCTGACAATCCTGCTCATCTGCTTGCACTCCATATGGTAAGCGAATCGCCCAAAAGGAATACTTCATTTCACCAGCTTCTTTATTCAGCTCGTCAACGGCTAGTTGCGCTAGCTTTCCTGTTAATGTTGAATCCTGACCACCAGATATACCAAGAACAAATCCTTTTACAAAACTATAATGTTTCGCATACTCCTTTAAGAAATCAATGGATTTACGGATTTCCTCGTGCGCATCGATAGTTGGTTGTACACGTAATTCTTCAATGATTTGTTGTTGTAAAGTCATTGCTTCCATCACTCCCTTTTACATTTGCTTCACCATGTTATGAACTTCCTCAATATTGCGCATTTTATTATCCCAGCATTTTTGACTTAAATCGACTGGATACTCTTCAGGATTCATCGCACGTTTGTATTCATCCCAAAGCAGCTCTAAATTTCCGGCTGCATAATCACGCATTTCTTCAAGCGTTGGGTTATGATAGTTAATTTCTCCATTATGAATGACATGCTGATGTAAATTTTTCGCTTCGAAATTCGTGACAAACTTAGAGACAAACGTGTGAATTGGGTGGAACATTTTAATACGTTCCTCCTCCTGAGGGTTTTCATCTTGCATCGCAATATAATCTCCCTCTGCCTTGCCATTCTTTTTATCGATAATACGATATACATTTTTGAGACCTGGCGTTGATACTTTTTCAGCATTCGCTGATATTTTAATGGTATCCTCCAGTTGACCATCGCTGTTTTCAATGGCAACCATTTTGTAAACAGCACCTAATGCAGGCTGGTCATAAGCTGTAATCAACTTCGTACCGATCCCCCACACATCTACTTTTGCCCCTTGAGCTTTTAAATTTAAGATCGTGTATTCATCCAAATCATTTGAAACAATGATTTTTGTATCATGGAAACCAGCAGCATCTAGCATGCGACGAGCCTCTTTTGATAAAAATGCAATGTCTCCACTATCTAAACGAATACCAATAAAATTAATTTTGTCTCCTAATTCTTTAGCTACTTTGATAGCCGTTGGAACTCCTGATTTCAAAGTATTATACGTATCTACAAGAAAAACACAATCGCTATGGCGTTTTGCATAAGAATGGAAAGCATCATAATCATTTTTATAGGCCTGTACCAACGCATGTGCATGTGTACCAGAAACTGGGATGTTAAACAGTTTACCTGCTCTTACATTACTAGTGGAAGCAAAACCACCTATAAATGCTGCGCGTGTACCCCAAATAGCTGCATCCATTTCTTGTGCGCGTCGTGTACCAAATTCCATAGCCACTTCATTTTTAATGATTTGTTTAATACGACTGGCCTTCGTCGCTATTAATGTTTGATAATTAACGATGTTCAATAATGCTGTTTCTATAAGCTGAGCCTCCACTAATGGAGCTTCTATTCGAACAATCGGTTCATTGGCAAAAACAAGCTCTCCCTCTACCATCGAATACATATCCCCTGTGAATCGAATATCTTTTAAATACTCAATAAAATCCTCTTTATAACCAACTTCATCACGTAAATACGCAATATCAGATTCACTAAAACGGAAAATCCGTAAATAATCCAGCATTCGCTCTAGGCCAGCAAATATTGCGTAACCATTGCCAAATGGTAATTTTCTAAAATACAACTCAAAAACTGCTTTTTTATTATGTATCCCATCAGCCCAATAGGATTCGGCCATATTGATTTGATATAAGTCTGTGTGTAGCGCTAAGCTATCATCTGCATAGTTTGATCTCAAAAGAAACCCCTTCTTCCGCTTTGATAATTAGTCCTAGTATACACTATATACCCAAATTCTTGCGTATGACATTCACACTCTCTAATGTTAGGTTTTCTAACATGAATAGTCAGAAAATTTAGAACCGTTCATATTTTAGACACATTTTTTAGTACCGCTTTCATTCCCATTCTAAAACCTTTTTACGGCAACTATTTCGAGAACAAAAATAGTTCATGTTATAAAACCTTACACCAATTCCAAAAAAGTAATTGCACTACGGTCCCAGGCAATTTAACATGTAAATTAAAATTACGCAAGGAGCTGGTACAGATGAAAAAAATCGAAGTCATCATTCGTCCTGAGGTTTTTGGAGCCGTTCGGGACGGTCTGGCACAACAAGGGATTGCAGGACTAAGTGTTTCTGAAATCGCAGGTTGTGGCCGTCAATTAGGGAGGACTGGTTTATTTCGTGGTAATACGTATGAAATTGAGTTTTTACCTAAATTGAAATTAGAAATGATTGTAGATGATAGTAAAGTCGATGGCATTGTAGAAATCCTATTGCGCGAAGCAGCGACTGGCAAGGTTGGGGACGGGAAAATTTTCATTTATCCAGTAGAACAAGCAATTCGTATCCGAACAAAAGAAGTCGGATCGATTGCAGTAGAATAAGGGGGCGATATAGATGGATGAACTATTGTTATCTGTTAATTTAATTTGGGTGATGTTAGGCACAATTTTAGTATTTTTTATGCATGCTGGATTCGCTATGGTAGAGGCCGGATTTACACGTTCTAAAAATGCTGTTAACATCATCATGAAAAATTTTCTAACTATTTCCCTAGGGGGAATTGTCTATTTTTTATGTGGCTACGCAATTATGTTTGGTGACAGTGTAGGTGGCATTTTCGGCATAAGTGGCTTTGCTTTAAACGGAGTCGAGGATCTTTCATTCTTTATTTTCCAAACAATGTTTGCTGCAACAGGAGCAACTATTTTATCTGGTGCTGTGGCAGAGCGTACTAATATTTTTGCTTATATCGGAGTCATTATACTTATGTCATTAGTCGTTTATCCTGTTGTAGGCCATTGGGTTTGGAGTGGTCAAGGTTGGTTGACTGATTTAGGCTTTGTGGATTTTGCTGGCTCAACAGTCGTTCATTTAACGGGAGCTGTTGCTGCCTTTATCGCCGCAGTTATGGTTGGACCACGACTAGGTAAATATGAAAATGGTCGAGTAAATGTTATTACAGGTCATAGTATACCATTAGGAGCATTGGGCGTATTTTTACTTTGGTTTGGTTGGTTTGGCTTTAATGGCGCATCCACTTTAGCTGCCGATCCTGAACTTGTTCCGAATGTCATCGCAAATACATTTTTTGCAGCGGCCGCTGGTGTCGTAGCAACCGCCTTCTATACGAAGTTCCGTTATGGGCATATTGATGGCTCCCTCACATTAAATGGCGCACTAGCAGGACTAGTAGGAATTACAGCGGGTGCAGCGAATGTCAGCATTATCGGCTCTATTATAATTGGCCTTATCGCCGCTCCATTACTTGTTGAAGGTGTGCGATTCATTGAGTGGAAGCTAAAAGTAGACGATCCAGTTGGTGCAATTGCTGTACATGGAATTTGCGGTGTATGGGGGACATTAGCCGTTGGATTATTTGCTAGTAACGGGCAAGGCTTATTTTATGGTGGAGGCTTGAGTTTGCTAGGCATTCAAGCTATCGGTGTGATTGCTACAATAGCCTGGGTTAGTGTATCTGTAGCAGCTGGTATATTTATCATTAAAGCCTTTGTACCTTTACGTGTAACGGTGGAAGAGGAAATTGCTGGTTTAGATATCATGGAACACGGAGCGCCTGCCTACGAATTCCATGATATTTTTAAAAGCTCTGCGGTTCGAGGAGAAACCTTTGCCCATCGTTTAACACATTTCGGTAAATCACAAAACAATGTGCAACAAGAAGAACAGCATATATAGACAGAAGAAAAATCTGCTTTGCTATTCATAAAGTAGCAGGCAGATTTCCTTTTTTGAACTAATGGCTAATGAAGTATTAAGCTTTCTCTAGTTCTAATAAAAATTGTTTGACATCTAGTCCACTACGAAAACCTGTTAATTGACCATTTTTGCCAATGACACGATGGCATGGAATAATAGCTAATATTGGATTCGCACCAATAGCACTACCTACAGCCCTAACTGCTTTGGGGTTCCCAATACGTTCTGCGATGCTTCCATACGATGTTGTGGAACCATAGGGTAATTCTTTTAGAGCGTCCCACACAGCTAGTTGAAAGGGTGTCCCCTTCACATGGATAGGTACATCAAAGTCTGTCAGTTCCTTGTTAAAATAGGCTGTTAATTGTTCCTTATATGGTTGCAATTTTTCTTTACTTTCTTCAAAGCTATAACCTTTAAAAGGCTTTTTTGCCCACTCCTTAACCTCACCAAATGATGCATTAGGCGTTCCAATATAGGCAAGTCCATCAGTCGTGGCTACAATGTACATAGCACCTTGTGCGAACGTTAACGTATCATAATACAATATCTCCATTCCCTATTCTCCCTTCATTTCTAAAATCTTATATTTAAACTGCATCTTTCCTTCATTTCATGCTACAGTTATTTTACTGACTATAGCAAAGGAGTTTCACTACATGAATACGCTATACGAGCCTGCCATTCACTTTCAACAAGTTCAATTCTCAGTAAATGACAAAATGATATTAAAGTCAATTACTGGGTCTTTTCCAAAAGGTCAAATCACCACTCTCGTCGGCCCTTCAGGTGCAGGCAAAACAACACTGCTTAAATTATGTAATGGCCTTCTTTCACCGACAAACGGACATATACTCATTGATAATGAGCCCATCTCAAATTATGAGCCCTCAGCATTACGAAGACATGTCGGTATCGCCCTACAAGCTGCTCCTATGATTGCTGGCACTGTAAAGGAAAACCTTGCACTCCCACGGACATTGCAGGGAAAAAAACTTTCTCAACAGGAGGCCATTCAATATTTAGAGGATGTCGGCTTAGATGAAAGCTTCTTACACCAATCCACAAATGAATTATCAGGAGGACAGCGTCAAAAGGTTTCTATAGCTAGAACACTTATTAATCAATCCTCTATCCTATTATTAGATGAAATAACTTCTGCACTGGATCGCCAATCTGTAAAGGAAATTGAAAAGCTCATCGCCACTATTAATAAAAAATATAATGTGACGATGATTTGGATTACTCATAATTTGCAACAAGCATTAACCATTGGACACTATACATGGGTCATGATGAATGGGGAGCTAATAGAAACTGGCAAGAGCGCTTTACTTAAAGCACCGACTAACCCACGCGTAGCAGCATTTGTACAGGGGGCTAACATATGACTTATACGTCTTTATCACTCACTTTAATTTTCGTGTGCATCCCTCTACTGCTATCCAAAACATTAAAATTAGGACTTGAAAAAGATACGCTTATTGCAACTCTTCGGTCTATCGTACAATTGCTCGCTGTTGGCTATATATTAAAATTTGTCTTTGATGCAAATAGTTATGTATATATTTTTCTTATGGTTGCGTTAATGATACTAGTCGCTACGTTTAATGCTCGAAAAAAAGGAGAAGGTATTAAAGGGATCACCTGGAAAATAGCACTGACACTTGTGATGATAGAAATTATTACACAAGGAGTCTTGCTTGGCTTTAACATTGTGCCAGCAACCGCTCAGTATATTATTCCAATTAGTGGTATGTTAATTGGCAATTCAATGGTGTTATCCATTTTATTTTTAAACCGATTTACGGCTGAAATTACTAGCCATAAAGATCAAATGGAATTAATTTTGTCTCTTGGAGGCACACCCAAGCAAGCCGTTCATCGACAACTTATTAATGCCGTAAAGGCGAGTATGATCCCCACGATTGAAAGCCAAAAAACAATTGGCTTGGTACAGCTACCAGGTATGATGAGCGGCCAAATTATTGGTGGTGCCGACCCCATTCAGGCTGTACAATTTCAACTTTTAATCATCTTCGCTCTCCTAACAACAGCGACATTATCAAGTATCATGATTGGCTTTTTAAGCTATCCTGCACTTTTTAATGAGCGTATGCAAATACTTGAGATGAAATAATTGTTAAGCAGATTTAATATAGATTTAATAATTTATGATATACTAAAAAGAAAATGCAGTTAGGAGAATGACCATGTTATTACGCGATTTTTTCATCCAGCTTTCCGAAAACCAACTATTGAATAGTGCTGCAAAGAAATATGGCCTAAAATTAGGAGCACAAAGTGTAGTAGCTGGTACAAATATTGAAGAAACAATTGCAAGCATCAAAGAGCTAAATGCACATAATATCTCATGTACAGTAGATAACCTTGGTGAATTTGTTTCAAGTAAAGAAGAAGCAACTGCTGCAAAAGATAAAATTCTCTCTGTGGTAGAAGCTATTCATGAAAATGATGTAAAAGCACATATTTCATTAAAGCCTTCTCAATTAGGCTTAGATATTGATGTAGATTTCTGCTATGACAATCTGTATGAAATTGTTGAAAAAGCGGCTGCTTATGATATATTTGTTAACTTCGACATGGAGGACTTTGGGCGTCTTCAAACATCTTTTGATATGGTAGAAGAGTTGTCTAAAACATTTAATAATGTTGGAACTGTCATTCAATCTTACTTTTACCGTGCAAAAGACGATATCGAAAAATTCAAGGACTACCGTTTACGTATCGTAAAAGGAGCTTATAAAGAGCCTGTTGAGGTTGCTTATCAAGATAAATTGGATATCGATTTAAACTTTATTGAGTTAATTGAATATCATTTACTACATGGTAAATTTACGTCCATTGCTACACATGACCATAATATTATTGCTCACGTTAAACGCTTTGTAGCTGATCATAATATTCCACTTGATAAATTCGAATTCCAAATGCTATATGGATTCCGTACAGATATGCAAAAAGAGCTAGCTAAAGAAGGCTATAACTTCTGTGTGTACGTTCCATTCGGCGAAGATTGGTACGGTTACTTTATGCGTCGCCTAGCTGAACGTCCTCAAAACCTTAACCTTGTCACAAAACAAGTGTTTACGAAAAAGACGAATACAGTTCTTGCTGTAGCTGCAGGTGCATTCGTTCTTGGACGCTTAACAAAACGCAATAAGTAAAACAGAAAAGAACCTTGCCGCTACTATGCGATAAGGTTCTTTTCCTATTTATTCCACCCTTTTTCTTTAAAGCGTGCAATGGCTTCGATACGATTGCCTACATTTAATTTTTCTAAAATCGTTGAAATATAATTACGAACAGTTCCAGCAGATAAAAATAGCTCTGCGGCAATTTCCTTTGTTGTTTTGCCCTCTGCTACAAGAGTCAGCACCTGACTTTCTCGCTCAGTTAATGGATTTTCACTATCATCCTCATACACAAAATCAACGAGCTCAGGGGCATAAATGCGTTTACCATCCATAATAGTCCGAATGGCAGAAACTAATTCCTCAATAGGGCTATCCTTTAATAAATATCCCCTTACACTAGCTTTTCTAGCACGCTCGAAATAACCTGGTCTAGCAAATGTAGTTAAAATAATGACTTTACAATCCGAGCCAGAGCTATGCATTTCTTCTGCTGCATCAAGGCCGGTTTTAACTGGCATTTCAATATCCATAACACAAATATCAGGCTGGTGCTCTTTAACAAGCATCAATGCTTCCTCACCATTTTTTGCTAAGCCAACGACCTCCATATCCTCCTCCATACTAAGTAAAGAGCGAAGAGCGCCTAACAGCATCCCCTGATCTTCAGCAATCACAATTCGTATCATGTCACAAGCCTCTTTTCTATATGTTCTTCAGATTTTCTTTCACACTTTGATGCGTAATAGCCACCGGAATGGTTACTGATAACGTCGTGCCGTCCACACTTTCAATTTTGAAGGAACCGTTGATAAACTCTAATCGCTCACGCATTCCTTTTAATCCGTTCCCAGTTTTCCATGCTTGTTTTTTCGTAATTCCTTGTCCATTATCACGAACTACTAAGTAAACTTCTTTAAAATTTTGATGGAAAGCTATTTCGCATTTTGTAGCACCACTATGTTTCACAACATTATTTACAGCCTCTTTTAAGCACATAGACAAAACATTTTCTACAAGCGGTGGCACTTGCAAGGCATTTTTATCGCCTTCAAAGACAAACTCCATTTCTGCTGCCTTTAAGATTTGAGAAATACGCATAAGCTCATCTTCAAATTTTGCTGTACGCATGTCTGAAACTAATTCACGAACCTCTTTTAAGGCGATACTGGCAGTTTGGCGTATATCCTTTATTTCAACTAAAGCTTGCTGTGGATCACGCTCAATCAACCTTGTTGCTAAATCACTTTTCAAACCAATCATAGACAATTTTTGCCCCAGTGTATCATGTAAATCACGTGCTATACGTTGTCGTTCTTCAAAAACAATTAACTCTGCAATACGCTCATTGGCCGTTTCTAACTGCCCCTCTAAGTTCTCGCGTTTGTTTTTGGAATAGATCGTTAGCGGTAGTAGAACAACTGCTAAAATAGTTAATACGACAAAAGGTAATTGTGATAAAAATAAGTGAAGCTCAACAAAAAAGCCAGCACCTGTAGATATGACTGTAAAGCCAATATGTAGACCGTACATAATATAGAAACCAACTGGTCTTCGTATATTTCCAATAAAAAATGCAGTAAAAATGGAAAGATAAACATAACCATATAAAATCGTCATGACTATATTAATAACCATTTCAAAGCTGATCCACATATATACTAGTCCGCTTTTCGAATTCATGGAAAATCGATAGAAAATAAAATATAGCATTAAAAACGTAATACCTATAGAGATTTCTATATAAGATGATTTTCTAAAAATGAAGAAAAACGGTAGAAAGCAAAAAATAATCCATAAATATATACTGAGCATAGGACTATTCGGAATAATACTATGCCATTTTCTCAACATAATCTCACGCTCTTTCCTACTTTTCCCTTATTATAACAAGAAAATTATTTTTTTGCCCATACATGCTTATTTTCTCGGCTATAGTTAAAACAGCCATCTCTCTAATTGAGATGGCTGTTTTAACTAAGCGGCAATACTGCCTTTTGCTTTCCGTTTTATAATTAATTCGACTTCTTTAAACGATACAAATTTATTTTGCTCTTCATCATATAGCTTATAACGCAATGATTCTAAACTAGTTCGTAAAGTAATCGTTGTCGCCGTGTGTAATGGCGGTGTTTCATTATGAGCCTTTTCAAGATTATAGTTAGGTACACGAGGAGCCAAGTGATGGACATGATGGAAACCGATATTCCCAGTAACCCATTGTAAAATTTTCGGCAATTTATAATATGAGCTACCTTCTACTGCTGCTTTCACATAATCCCACTCTGAATCATGTTCAAAGTAAGAATCTTCATATGTGTGCTGAATATAAAATAACCAAATTCCTAAAGCACCTGCAATAAATAGTGTCACACCTTGGACTAATAAAAATGCTTGCCAGCCCATAAAGAAGATTAAAGCGGCACAAACTCCGACAATGACAATATTCGTTAACATTGTGTTGGTACGTTCCTTTTTCTTTGCATCCTTACGATTAAAACGATTTAAAACAAGTACCATATATAAAGGTCCTAAACCAAACATTACAAATGGGTTACGATAGAAGCGATACCATAATCGTTGACCCTTTGAGGCTTGCATATATTCTTCCACAGTCATCATATCAATGTCACCAATACCACGCTTGTCTAAGTTTGAGCTTGTTGCATGGTGAATTGTATGCTCACGCTTCCATTTTTCATATGGGAATGACGTTAACACTCCAGTAAAAAATCCAACCCAGTCGTTTGCCTTTTTACTTTTGAAAAATGACCCGTGTGTACAATCATGAAAGATAATAAAAGTTCTTACGACAAAACCAGCTGAAATAACGCTTAAACCAGCTGTTAGCCAAGGTGAAACATCCACTAACAAGTAACCTGCCACCCACAAAGCAATTAACGGTACAATGGTATTGATCATTTGAAAAACACTTTTACGCATATCTGATTTAGCAAAAGGCGCTACATCTTGGCGTAATTTTTTTGTTTTTTCTTTAATTGTTGCCATCTTTTACTCCCTCGTTTCCTTTTCCTTATGACCTCATCATAAAACAAGAGTATAAGTCAGCAACAGACGCAAACATCACAAAAAGGATATGACATTTGTCATATCCTTTTATGAATTGGGTCCAGTCAGCTGCAGTTGGTAGAACACAAGATCTAACCATTGTTCAAATTTATAGCCTGCATTTTTAATGGTTCCTGCATATTCAAAGCCTAGTTTCTTATGTGCTTTAATACTACCAATATTCTCTCCATCTATACCAGCAACCAATGTCTTTACCCCTTGTTCCTTCGCTTTTTCTATTAGCTTAAGCATAAGACTCGTTGCAATACCTTTTTGATAGTGATCCTTATGTACATAAACGGAGTGCTCCATTGTATATTTATAACCCGGATAAGGACGGAATTGACTATAAGTTGCAAAGCCAGCGACCATCCCATTATCGTCATATACAAACAACGGATTTCCTAATGCTTGCTGGTCGCTAAACCATTTCTTTTTTTCATCTAAAGATTGAATTTCATATCGATAGACTGCTTTGCTCGTTAAAATAATATCATTATAAATTTCTAACACCTCAGGTATATCTTTTTCTTCCATCGATCGAATCATTTTCCTCACGTCCTTCCGAAATTATCCTTCCCTTCAATAGCAAGAAAAGAAGATATAAATAAGCAATCCATCCACTATCTATATCCTCATATTTTACGCCTTATACATTGAAGTATCGAGCATCAGGATGAGCAAAAACAATCGCCGATACAGAGGCTTCTGGCTCCATCATAAAGCCTTCCGTTAAATGAACACCAATATCCTCAGGCTTTAGTAAGCCAAACAATTTTTCTTGATCCTCTAAGTTTGGGCATGCTGGATAACCAAAAGAAAAACGTTGTCCCTGGTACTTAGCCGCAAAACGATCGCGCATCGTAAAGTCTGTCACGTCTGGGAAACCCCATTGATCACGAATTTCTTGATGCATGCGCTCAGCAAAGCCCTCTGCTAATTCTAATGCCGTCGACTGCAAGGCATGACTTTCAAGGAATTTACCATCTTCTTTTAGTTGCCGAGCTTTTGCCATAACTCCTTGCCCTGCTGTCACTACCATAAGTGCAACATAATCCATTTCTCCACTTTCTACTGTTCTTAAGAAATCAGCCAGGCATAAAAAAGGTACGACCTGCTGACGCGGGAAAGTAAAACGTTCAATTTCTGTTTTGTTATCTGCAGGATCATAAATAATTACATCATCTCCATCTGCTTGGGCAGGGAAGAATTGATATAAACCTGAAGGCTTTAATAAATCACTTTTTAAATAATCATCCACTAAATCTTTAAGCTCAGTTGCTCTTGGATCGCCAGCATCTAGTAAAGGTTGAACTTGCCCTTTTAACCCCAGATGGTGCCCAAGCAATGTCCGCATATTCACATATGGATATAAATGTGAAACAGCATATTCCTTCTTTACATGACGACGCAAATCTGCCGGTAAAAATACGGGTGCTTCCTTTACTGTACGGGCAGGTTTTATTGTAATCTCTTTGACAGGACGAGCTGCTCGTTTTTCATCTGCCTCTAAACGTTTTTGGCGAGATTCCGCTATTTCTGCTAAGAAATTTTCACGTGTGCCTTCACCCATTAATAAATTGGCCTGCTCTAATCCTTGCATCGCATCCTTTGCGTAAATAACAGGACCACCATATTCATCAGCAATTTTTGTTTCTGTAAAACGGCGGGAAAGTGCAGCTCCACCTACTAAAATTGGCACATCAATTCCTGCCTCTTTGAAATCTTGGGCAGTAGTGACCATTTGCTGTGCTGATTTAACTAATAGACCCGATAATCCAATGAAATCTGGCTTTTCCTTGCGAATAGCTTCTATTAATTGAGCAGGTGTCACCTTAATACCTAAGTCTACAACCTTATAGCCATTGTTACTTAAAATAATATCAACAAGGTTTTTTCCAATATCGTGCACATCACCTTTTACAGTAGCAAGCACCATTTTCCCCTTGCCTGCACTCTCCTCGTTCTTTTCCATGTACTGCTCTAAATGGGCAACAGCAGCCTTCATCACTCCAGCAGATTGTAAAACCTCTGCTACGATCAATTGGTTATCATTAAACAAACGACCAACCTCAGCCATCCCATTCATTAAAGGTCCATTTATAATATCAAGAGGTGACTCAAATAGTTCTCGCGCAGCCTCTAAATCAGCAATAAGACCTTCTTTGGTCCCCTCCAATATATAGTAGGCTAAGCGACCTTCTACAGTTTTCGGAATATCCGCTTCAGTCTTTTCCTTCTTTTTATCACGATAAAAATCAGTAAATACGGCTAATGTTTCATCATTAGTATTAAATAACAAATCATTGGCTAGTTTAATTTCCGCTTCTGGGATCGATGCATACCGTTCTAGCTTTTCAGTATTGACGATGGCATAATCTAAACCAGCCTGTGTACAATGATAAAGGTATACAGCATTGAGAACCTCACGTCCAACCGGTGGTAAGCCAAACGAAATATTACTAACTCCAAGCACCGTCAATGTACGGGGCATTTTTTCTTTAATGAGACGAATTCCTTCAATTGTTTCAAGTGCTGAGCCAATATATTGCTCATCCCCCGTTCCTACTGGGAACATTAATGGGTCAAAAATGATATCTTCAGGTTGCATTCCCCATTTTTCTGTTAGTAATTGATAGGAACGTTCGGCTATTTCAAGCTTCCGATGACGATCGACTGCCATCCCTGTTTCATCGATTGTTCCCACAACTAACGAGGCACCGTACTTTTTCACTAATGGCAATACGGCATCAAACCGTTCTTCGCCATCTTCTAAGTTAATAGAGTTAATGATGGCCTTCCCTTGCGAAAACTTGAGGGCCTCTTCAATAACCTTTTCGTCTGTGGAATCAATAACAAGTGGAACCTTAACTTTTTTCACAACCTCCTGCATAAAGCCACGGATATCTGCTAATTCATCACGATCTGGGTTCGCCAAGCAAATATCTATGACATGTGCGCCATTTTTCACTTGCGCCCTTGCAATCTCAGCTGCTTCCTCAAATTTCCCATCAATAATTAGGTTTTTGAATTTACGAGAACCAATAACATTTGTTCTTTCCCCAATAAATAGCGGGCGCATAGAATCATCGTATAAAAGTGGCTCGATACCTGATACAGCGTGACCATGCGTTTTTTCTGGTAGCTGACGAGGCTTTTCATCTTTTAAAATTTCACGTAGAGCCGCAATATGTGCTGGAGTTGTACCACAGCAACCACCCACAATATTGAGCCAACCCTTTTCTGCAAATCCTTTTAATTTTTGCGATAAAGATTCTGGAGACTCATGATAACATCCTTCTTCATCTGGCAAGCCTGCATTCGGATAACAGCTAATATACCCCGTTGACAGCTCTGCTAATGAGCGAATATGATCCGTCATAAATTCAGGTCCCGTCGCACAGTTTAAGCCCACCGATAATGGTTGAATATGCTCGATGGAAATATAAAAGGCATCAATGGTTTGCCCTGCAAGAGTAGTCCCCATAGGCTCAATAGTTCCAGAAATCATCACAGGTAACTCTTTACCGGTTACCTCGAAAGCACGTGTTACTCCAAGGGTACCTGCTTTCACATTTAACATATCCTGACTTGTCTCTAGCAATAGCACATCTGCCCCAGCTTCAATCAATGCTTTTGCCTGCACAAAGAAATTTTCTTCTAATTCATCAAATGTAATACCACCTGTTACTGACAACGTCTTCGTTGTTGGGCCCATTGCGCCTGCAACGAAGCGGGGCCAATCGGAAGTCGTGTAATTGTCAACTGCTTGACGAGCAATTTCGACTGCACGTTTATTAATTTCTTCTGCTTTTGCACCTAGATCATATTCATTTAATACAAGAGGTGTTCCACCAAATGTATTTGTACAAATAATATCTGCCCCTGCCTCTAAGTACTTATGATGAATTTTCTCAATGATATCTGGTCTAGTAAGTACTAGATTTTCATTACAGCCATCTAGATCCTCCCCACCAAAATCATCTGCTGATAAGTTTTCATTTTGCAGCATGGTTCCCATTGCGCCATCGAGAATTAATATTCGTTTATCAAGTTGTTCTTCTATCAAGTGCTTAGCCATTTATACTTACCCCTTTTTTCTGTTCATCCAATTGCTCTATATATTTCATTAATTCTAATGTCACATCGTAGCGTAAAAATGGTGTAATAAGGTAAATGCCATTGAAATATTGCGCGGCCACCTCTACTAATTCCTTGGCAATTGCAATGCCCTCAAGTGTGGCGCGTCCCTTATCTTCACCACATGCTTTCATCCTTGATAAAGCATCTTCAGATAATTTTATGCCTGGCACCTCATGATGTAAAAACTCTGCACTTTTATAACTCGTAACAGGCATAATGCCAATATAAATCGGTGCTTGTAAATGCTTCGTTGCTTCATATATTTCTATAATTTTTTCCTTTGTATAAACAGGCTGTGAAATGAAATAGTCTGCCCCATGCTCAATCTTTTTTTCTAAGCGTGCCACAGCACGATCTAAAACACGAACATTTGGGTTAAATGCAGCAGCCACAGAGAAGTTAGCCTTTTTCCGAAGTGGTTTCCCTGAGAAAGAGACTCCTTCATTTAATTGTTTAATTAATTGGATAAGCTCCATCGAGGAGACATCATAGACACTAGTGGCACCAGGAAAATCTCCAACCTTCGTTGGGTCTCCTGTAACAGCTAGCACATCATGAATACCTAAGGCATTTAACCCCATTAAATGTGATTGCAGACCAATTAAATTACGATCTCGACAGGTAATATGTGTAAGGGGGCGTACGCCATTAGTACTTTTCAATAAAGCCCCCATTGCAATGTTGCTAATACGTGGGGATGCCAATGAATTGTCTGCCATCATAACTACATCGGCACCTGCCTCATATAGTTGCTTGGCCCCTTCCAGAAATCCATCTATTTCTAAGTGTCTAGGTGTATCCAACTCTACGATGACCGAGCGTTCACGCTTTACTTTTTCATGAAGTGGTTCATATTTAGCTGGCTCGGCATCACGAACAATCTCAATCTTTGCAGGCTTCGCATGCTTTTCACTAACTGGTGATAGCTCTTCTAAATACTTCTTTGCGGCTGCAATATGCTTTGGTGTCGTACCACAACAGCCCCCAATTAAACGAACACCCTGATCACGGAGCTCAACAGCAGCGCGACCAAAATAATCAGCCTCCGACTCATAAACAACACGCCCGTCCTCTAAATCTAATAGCGAAGCATTTGGATAGGCTGACATAAATGCCTTTTTCGGAAGTTCTACCCCCTCAAACGCTTGAATCGTATGATATGGACCAAGACGACAATTGACACCAACAATATCTGCACCAAGAGTCTCTAATTCATGTAGCGCATTGTTTAAAGACATACCATTTTGTAAAACACCAGGCTCATGCATAGATACTTGAGCAATTATCGGTATATTAGTTTTGGCGCGTAGCATGTTTAATGTCGCTGTTAATTCTTCAAAATCATAATAAGTTTCGAGTAAAAGACCATCAGGATTTCCTGCAAGTAACACACTTGCCTGCTCATCAACGGTCGCTAATATGTCATCTAATGTTGCATCGCTTTTACGAATGCCACGAATACCACCAATCGTTCCTAAAACAAATTGACCGCCATCCGCTGCTGCTCGCTTGGCAATAGTAATAGCTGCTTCATTAAATTGTTGGACACTTGATTCTAGTCCATAGCGAGCTAATTTAATGGCATTGGCACCGTACGTATTCGTTTGAATAATATCAGCACCCGCTGCGATATATTCTCTATGAATCTTTTCAATTAATTCAGGTCTCTGAACATTCATTTCCTCATGACAATACTCCAATCCATAGCCATACAACACTGTGCCTATTGCACCGTCTGCCGTCAATACATGCGTTTTTAACCTTTCAAGCAATCCCATAAAACTAGCCTCTCTTCCTCTATTTCTGTATAATAAAAAGCCTTCTTTTATATAAAAAGAAGGCTTTAACGACTCATCATTATTGTTCCTTCTCATCTTCGACTCAACGGTCTTCTGGATTTAGCACCTGACAAAAAGTTGGTTGCTGAAGCTTCAATGGGCCAGTCCCTCTGCTTCTCTTGATAAGAATTATTAAGTATGAATTTTTTAAATAATTAAAAGAATCATATCGTTTACAGACGAATGAGTCAAGACTATTTCACATAACAAAGAAATTTTTCGTTTAAAAACTTAGAAATTGGATAGTTCCTCGGCAAGCTCTTCACCAATTTTTTTCCCATTTTGAATGCAAGCACCAATACCTACTCCAAAATACGAGCAACCCGCTATCGATAAATTCGGATAGTTTTCATTCAGCTCTAGTAGTAAGCCTTGCAGCGCTTCCCGGTGAGCTAAGTCATATTTAGGCATTTGATCAATCCACTTTGTGACATTCACAACAGTTGGCTTTTCATCAATTCCTAGGCTTTTGCGAACATCTTCTAATGCGACGGCTGCCAATTCGTCGTCAGTCATTTTACGTAACTGCTCATACGCCGGATTAATACTCTTATAGAATAGGCGAACAAGTAGCTGATTGTTTTTCGATGTATGCTTCCACTTGCGGCTCGTCCAAGTTGCTGCATTACAAGTGACATCAGAATTATGCGATACAATATAGCCTGTTCCATCCGCAGGTAAGTTTGCATCAGGCACATCAAAGCCTAGATAAATAGTAATGGCTGAAGCTGTAGTAAACTGATCAAAATAATGTGTTAAGGAGTCGTCCTGTAATATACTTTGAACCGCTTCATTCGGTAGCGCTAGAACAACATAATCCGCCTCAATGTTTTGACCATTTGCTAATGAAATCAAATACTGGTTCCCCATTTTTTGGACATGATTTGTGGCTACCCCTTTAATGATATCTACCTCTGTTAATGTCTGTTCTAATCGCTCAATTAAAGAGGATAATCCATTTTGAAATGAAATAAATTTTTTATTAGCAGCTTTAACAAATTGCTCACGATTCGCATCAAAACCTTTTATGATACTTCCATAGTCATTTTTATAGTCAATTAAATAAGGTAAAGTAGAGGCAATAGAAAGTTGATGTAAATCACCAGAATAGACACCTGCTAAAACAGGTGCAATTTGATTTTCCACAAGCTCTTCGCCAAGATAATAAGTTAAAAATTCCCCTATCGAGCTTTCTTTTGTAAAATCTGCATTGGGTAAAGTTAAATCTTTTAAAGCTTCTTGTTTGGCCTGATCAGAGATAAGAGTACTTTCCTCAAGTGAAGCCACACTCATAGGTATACCGAAAGTAGAATCCGCTGGAATGGCGTGCAGCTCGTTATTTGTATAAATATAGGATACACCTGTTTCGTTGTAAACGAGATGATCTTCAAAGTCTAGCTCCTGCACTAGCTCCATTACACCTTTATGGCGAGCTACGATAGAGTCAGCACCAGTTTCCATAATAAAACCTTGTTCATAGGCTGAATATAGTTTGCCACCTAAATATGTATTTTTTTCTACGAGCACTAGCTGAACATCTAAATTTTTTTCCTTCACTTGGCGTTGTAGATAATGCATTGTGCATAAACCAGTAATACCGCCACCTAATACAACAACTGTTTTCATAGTCAACCGCCCCTATTTTTAGTTCTGTCTACAGTATAAACTTATTTTCATTGAAAATTACGTTAAACCCTTTACAAATTTAGCAAAAATAGAGCTATCTCAACTGTGAGATAACTCTAGCTCCAAGAATTATGCTTACTAAACACACATTATAATGAGTACTATAGTGTTTAATATAGCTACTAGTGATCTAGCTTTTTAAATTTTGAGCAAAGCTAGCTAATTTTTCTGCTGAGTTCGTTACTTCAGTAAAAGAACTACCCAGCCCACTTAATATACCTGCGATTGCTTGTATTTTCGTCGCCATGCAATCATTTTGATCTTTTGCTTCTGTCATTGCCCCTACTATATTTGTAAATTGTCCTTCTGTGTGTAACATATTATCCTCACCAGATGCCACTTCATCTTGGATATGAATGAGAGATTGCTCTAATTTCCCAGTGCGTTCACTCGTTTTTTGCAACAATAATGCAACAGCGGTGACAGATTCCTTTGTTTGAATGGATAATTTACGTACTTCATCAGCTACTACACTAAACCCCTTCCCTGCTTCTCCGGCACGGGCTGCTTCAATAGCGGCATTTAAGGCCAATAAATTGGTCTGATTGGCAATATTGGTAACGACACTCATAATCGTTTCCATTTCCTTCGACATATCAGACAATTGTTCAATATTTTCTTCTATATCATGAAGAGATTGAATAATATTATGCATATTTAATGATTGTTTCTTTAAACATTCACGTCCATCCAGTGCTTGGTTTTCAGCCAGAGTAGACACCTCTAGCGATCTCTTTGCCAATTGTTCAATATCCCCAGACTGCTCGCTTAGTCTGCAAAACGAATTATTGGTTTCCTGTGAAATGGTCGCAAGCAATTCAGAGGATTGTACAATTTGTCGTTCAATTGCTTCTTTTTCTTGTTCCATGTTTTCTTTATGCTGTTCAACTGTATTTTCATATGCCTCTAAAACAAGCTGCTGCTCGAAGTTACAAATTTTAGAAATGGCCCTTATTGTATTAAACTGATCTTGTGGATGATCAATATGCTGTTCAACCAAGTCTATAAATGAGAGAGATAAATCTTGGAACGCGCAAATATACCATTGTGTTCTAAGCCCAATATGTACGTGCACCTTTGCAATTTTCACACGCCTTTGGTAAAAATCCTCATCAATCGTTCCGTTAAACATTTCAATAATATGCTGTCGTAATGTTATTTTAAGCTTTTCTACAGAACTATGATGACTAATAATATTTACCAAATGTTGTTCGGTACCGATCATATTGTAAAAACGGTTTACGATGTGATCAACATTGTCCATAACATACGGCTGGAATGCTTTTAAATATTGTAAGTCTCGCTTCGTTACATTTAGCATTTCAATTTGCTTCACCATTAATTGGCGATTAGACAGCTCCATTTTCACCGTATATTGCTGTAAATCCAACGCCTTCGTCTTACTCTGTTTTTGAAAAATCACTTATCTTCCCTCTTTCGTTCCGTTTACTTTATCAGGCTGAGAAACAACAAATACCTTTTAGCATATTGATTGATACAACAAAAAATACCGATTCATAAGCTGACCCTATTACTATGATCCCATTTGCCTCAGCTATTTCATTTGTCACACTGCTTCCTCCAAAAGCAGCCACACATTGTTCTATCATGAAAAAAGGTGAATTGCACTCAACTAACAGATTTTCTCTATACATTGACTACAGTCGATTTATTTATGTATGTTTCATTTCAAAATTACTCATTTACCTTAAACATTTTAAAAATTACTGTCAATTTTATTTATACCATAATTTTACATAATATGTATATAAAGTCCTTACTGCTCCATTGTCTGAATTTCATCAAAAAAAAGCTACCACAATATTATTGGTAGCCTTTTGTTTCATTTGTTTGTTTGATTATGCTTATTTTTTTTATCTTTTTTCTATTTTTCAATCGTTCATCATTAAATTTCACTATATTAATATTTTATACCCTTATTCTAAATAATTATAAATACTCATAAATAAACCCTCATGCAATACAAAAGGATTATTAAGTTAGACCATATAAATAATCTTAATGAACCATGAAATTTTAATATAAAATTTACAATTCCTTAAGTTCTTCTACTAATTTTGCGGCTTCTTCTATGCCAGCATCTGCAGCAAGTCCATACCACTTAATAGCCTCCTTCAGATTTCTGGCGACTCCCTCACCTTTATTATATATATGACCTAGCTGTAGCTTTGCATCTGCATCCCCTTGCAGAGCAGCCTGTTTAAACCAATGAATGCCCTTTTCAATATTTCGAATGCCTGTTAAGCCTTTACTCCAAATAAAACCTAAATCATAAAAGGCATCGATATGAAATTGCTCTGCTGCTCTTTCATACCAAAATAAACCTCGATTTATATCTTTTGCTTGATCAAGACGCCCCTCTAAATAGATACCGCCTAGATGATACTGTGCTTCCACATATCCAGTTTCGGCAGACTTTTTATACGAATTAAAAGCTGCATTCGTATCTTTTTTAACTCCTAACCCTTGCTCATACATAATTCCTAGCGTAAACATAGCCTCCGCCACATTTTTACTAGCTGCAAAATCAAACCATTTTTTTGCTAGAGTAAAATCCTGCGGCACACCCTCTCCATTAAAGTACATATCCGCTAAATTATTGGCAGCATCGGCATGCCCCTGTAAAGCAGCCTCTTCATATAAAGAAAAAGCCTGAGTGTAATTCTCCTCAACACCGACTCCCTCAAAATAAAAATTCCCAAGCACATATTGCGCATCTGCATTTCCTTGGGCTGAGGCTAATTCGAACCATTTTAATGATTTTTCAGGTTGAAAACAATTTCCCTCCTTAGCATTGTAATATTCCCCTAGCTGATATTGTGCATCCGTGTCCTGATCCTCAACCGCCTCTTTATATAAATCAATCATTACCTCATGATCTAAGTCTTCTTCATCTAAAACCTTGACTTGATTATCCTGATGGCAGAAATACCATTCAACTACATCAAGTACATCATCTACCACTTCTATTCTGCTTGTTAACCTTTCGAGGGATGAAATTTGCCAAATGAGTATATAGATTGGCTGTGGAATAGCATCACGCAACACATCATCATACTCAGCTAACAGCGTTAATACATTGTCCTGCACAGATTGTGTTTGATCTGAATGGACAATTTGCAAATGTCGCTGTTGCTGATCTTTTAATAACCCTCGCACTATTTGATACAGTATTTTTTGCAAGGCTGTTAAGTTAACTTCAGTGAATGTTAGTAATTTTATATGTTGAGCAAACCATGTATTTTTCGTTTGTATGACTTCTTGTAGGGAATGAATGCGTTCCTTATTGCGCTTAGCTAAAATTTGCTCGTACATTGTTTTCCTCCCTTGCACATTATGTAAAAAACTGCCTTGCCACTATTATATGGAAGACAGTTGAATTTTGGTTACACATATGCTCGCAACAGTAAGCCTATAAATAGCGTAATGATTAAAAAAACTGTAATATGAGCCCATTTATTCATTTCTAATAAGCCTATAAATTCTCTTGTAAATGCATTAGGAACATAGTAGAAGGCTGTTTTTGAGCCAACCCCTTCTGCATCTAGTTTTGCTTTTTTTGCATAGAGACTTGCGCGAAATACGTGAAAATTATTTGTGACAAATATGGAACGGTATTTTTCGCCTTGAGCATGTTGATCCATTATGTTTTTCGTAAAAATCATATTTTCTTCTGTATTGGTCGACTGATCTTCCATTAGAACTTTATTCGCAGGAATATCATGGACATCTAATAAATAGGTTTTCATAGCCCTGGCCTCTGATACTTTTTCATCAGTCCCTTGACCACCTGAGACAATGATAAACGGTCTTTCCCCGTACTTTTTGTATTGCTTTACCGCTTCATTTAAACGACTTGCTAAAAGTGGTGGAACTCTATCGCCAATTAATCCTGATCCTAGGGCTATTATATAATTTGGTTCATAGCGTATAGGTGTGAAATGATACAATACAGCGTATGCTAGAACACTCGTGTATAAAAACATTGTATAGCCAAAAATTATAAACGCATAGAAGAAAAGAATATGCCAAAGCACATTTTCGATCTGAATAAAAATGACAAATACATACCATATCATCATAATAACAAAACTAAGCCCCAAAATAGCTAACATTAAATTCCGTACTTTACGTCCTTCCTTTTCTAACAAAACCTTACTATTGAAAAACATGGCTATAGATAAAATAAACATGATACTAGGAAAGCTTCCTAGCATAATAAAAATCCCCATTTCTGAAATGATTCCCTGATCATTTGGCAGTAATAAAGGATAGTGTATAATGAACGCTCTGATTATATATACCCCTATCAAGCCGAGAGCTACCGCGTTGAGGAAACGCCTTTTTTCTGTCAGATACAGCAATAAAAATATGGAGATGAAGGTTATTAATGTGACTAGCATCGTTTCACCCCTTTCTATTGTATAATTTTCACAAATACTTCTTCTGTCACTATTTGTTCAAATTTTTTGATATTACTCATTTCTAGAAGGTATTGGTTTTATTTTTTAATAAAGTTCATGTAATATTACTATATAAGAACTAGTTTATGACCAAACCAAAAATTATATTGGAGGAATGTAAGTAATGAAAAAAATTCTTGCCGCTCTATTTGCAGCGACACTAATATTTTCCACAGTTGGTGCAACATTATTCATCTCTGACACACCAACAGCAGAGGCTAAATCCTATAAATCAGGTAAAAAAGGCTTCTCAAACAATAACAATAGCTCAAATATCCAGAAATCTCAGGACACTTCTAAAGATCAAAAAAATGCCACAACAAATAAAAACAACACAAACTCAACAAATAAAGCTGATACAACTAAAAAAGGTGGTTTCTTCTCAGGTGGCCTTATGAAAGGATTAATGCTTGGGGGGCTTGCAGGTTTATTATTCGGTAGCTTATTTAGCGGTATGGGGTTACTTGGAAATATTCTAGGATTGCTTATTAATGTAGCTGCAATTGCTGTTATTGTGATGCTAGTCGTAAAAATTATGAATATGTTTAAAGATAAAAAACGCAAAGAGGAAGCCCAATGGCACAAATAATAAACGAGCAAGATATTATTAACGCTATTTGTTTATCTCAAGCGTATTATAAGAGCATTCGCCCAGAGGATGTTATCGTCGAATTGACATACGATGATGACACAGGCTTCGGTGCGGAGGTTGAAGTAAATGGTCAAATCGAAATACTCAATACAGGAGCCATGATTGGTGCCTTGCGTGTTTGGATAAAAGATGTTCTACATGGTGATCCTTTTTCAACAGGCATTGAACTTGTTTTAGACGATGAAGAAGGCATTATAGCAAAGCTTTCATAAAATATAGCCGTACAATGAATCTTTCATCAGATTCATTGTACGGCTATTCTACTTTTTCAAATGTTTCTTAACTGCAACCTCTTCCTCCTCATTTAAGGAAAAGTCTACAATAGAGCGGCCAAGCGTGAGCAACATAATAAACATTACACCCGTACCTACAATCAGATAGATCATTGTAAAAATCTTGGAGAACGAGGTTGTTGGGTATAGCCCCGTTTCTACGCCTGTTGGAATCAAGCTGACTACAGCAAAATACATAGCATCCAGCCAATACCAACCCTCTGTCCCCTTGTAAAACAAAGTACCCGATAGAATGATGAGGAATAGTGTCGTAAATAATGATAGAAACTGTGGTCGTTTAAATGACCGCCACAATCCTTTAACTAATCTTTTGGCAGATAAAATAAATGAAAACATCCTCATTTCCCTCTCTTTTTTACTATATTCAGTTTAGTAAGACTATACTTTGTTTATAGACATAACGTCAAAAGGTAGAGATGTTGTTTCACCCCTACCTTTATTTTTTATTGACTAAATAATTGTTTCAGATTCACCATCATTTTAGCTGCCTGCCCTCTTGTAGTTGAAGCTGCCGGTGAGTACTTCTGTCCATCTCCCGAC
Source organism: Lysinibacillus sp. GW247-5R2A (assembly GCF_059424475.1). NCBI lineage: Bacteria > Bacillati > Bacillota > Bacilli > Caryophanales > Bacillaceae > Lysinibacillus > Lysinibacillus sp. GW247-5R2A. Next base: position 38,887 of record NZ_JBWKZL010000015.1, read on the forward strand.
ACAATTCCTAGCTCAAATAACATCGTAATGGCATATTTTGTCTCTGCATTATAAGATGCAATATCTGTAAATGGTACACTTCCTTGGACAATATAAGGCTGTTTAAATTGTTGCTCATAGGCACGCTCCATCATCACTGCTAATTCAGCGCGTGTTACAGGTTTTGCAGGGTTAAACTTCCCATCGGCTCCCTTAATAATGCCATGTGCATACGCTGCCGCAATTTCTGACTGTGTTTTCGCATCATAATTAGCGATATCTGTAAATGGTGCTTTTTCCTGCGTTGTTATTCCCAAACTTCTCACTAATATAGAGGCTACTTGTGCGCGTGTCACATTTTGATTAGGTTTAAATGTGCCTTCTGGATAGCCATTCATCATCCCTGCTTCTGCTGCTTGCTGAATATACTCTTTTGCCCAATGATTGGCTGTATCTGTAAAACGAATTGTTTCTCCTGTAGTGAAAGTCGCTGTTGGATTTTGAACGCTTTCATTACCAGCAGCATCAATTGCTTTTACTGTAATTGTGTAGGCTGTGTGCTCAGTCAAATCTGTAAGTGTCGTCTTGGTTGTATCAGCAGGTACTGTTGAAGTTAATTTGTCATTTACATATACTTTGTATTTTTCAACACCAACATTATCCGTCGCTTCTTGCCAATTTACATCCACCGTTTTACGATCTTTTACATGGACTTGAATAGCTTTCGTTACATCCCATAAGGTACTAGTTTTTATGATTGGTAAAAACGCCTCATTTGCTACTGCAAAATAACCAGCTTCACTTAAATGAATATTTTCTGGGTTAGGAAGATAGGTTGGAACATCCTTTGCCACAACATCAGATGTAGGTACAAAAAACGCCCCAGCCTTTTCAACTGTCGTTTTAATGGTTGTATTCATTGTAGCCAATAATATTTTAAATTGGTTTTGTAAGCTCTCACTATAATATGGAAACGAATTGTAATAGCCCATCACATAAATTTCTGCTTGTGGATTTAATTTTTTTATTTCAGTTAAAATTGCTGCAATATTAGTTACAGCCTCTTTTGTAGCCTTTATGATGGCTAGCGTATCAATTCCGGCTGTCTGTGATTCTTTTAATATTGGCAGTAAGTCATTAGCGCCAACAGTTAACGTGATAATCTCTGCCTCTTTAATAGATGCTTTTAATTTAACCTGTTCCATCGGATAGCCAAAACCAGTCACTGTTTTGACAACATCATTTTGAATATCTGCTAACACATTTTTGGTTGTATAGCCTGACATCGCAAAGCCCTTATTATAAGAAGTAATAAAGCCCTCTTGTTGTAAAGCTTGTGCAACAAAATCTGTGTAGCCTAATCCGATTGCACCGACCTCATTCATCCCATGTGCAATTGAATCGCCTAGAGCTACATAATCTGCCTGAGTAGTCCAACTTGGTGCTATGTAATCTTCTGTTTCTTCAGCATTCGCAGCGACAGGTATTGTTAACTGTAATGCAAGCATGCTTGTGGCTAAAAAACGGAATTTCTTTGAAAGTTTCATACATTCTCTCCCTACCTAAAAATAGTAATTGTTTTAACTATTTTACTAGAAGGGAGTTAAAAATAGGTTAAAAAACCAATAATCTTTTTAAATCATTTTGCTATTCAATGTGAATCTTCCCATAAATTCCACCACCACCTACTTCAATATTTAAATGACCTGTTCTCGCAGCATCTATTAATTTGGCCAGTTTTTGTGGCACAATTTGTTCAAGCTGTTCAATGGTTACTCGATGTAAAATATTCATCTCTGTTCCAAAAGCATGCAGTAATCGTTCCATCATTTTTGGTCCAATACCAGGGATAAAATCGAGCGGTACTTGATGGATATACGGTGGTCTATTTTTTTCGTGGGAAAAATCCTCTGATAATTCCTGAATACGTGAAGCAACACCCTTTATGATTTGCGTACTTCCACAGTTCGAACAAATTATAGCTTCGTTACTAAGTTGTTCTCCGCACTTACCACAAACTGTTTGATGATATTTTCCAAGTAATGGATTTAAGCCATAATTGGCGATGATAGCTCGTCCCTGTTGTTCACGAAGAGCCATTTGTAGCTCTACAAAATTTGCGTCTGCCAATCGTAATTTTTGATACTCTCGTGCGAGTTTTCCAAGAGAATGTGCGTCAGAATTACTTACGAATGGATATGCTTGAAGCTCTTTAATATGACGTACCATATTTGTGTCAGAGCTTAACCCTAATTCAATTGCATCTATTAGCTGGGGATCAAAGACTTCGCTTAGACTGTGATGAACACCTTTGCCATATAAACTTTTAAAGGGAGTAAATACATGAGCAGGAATAAATAGCCCTCCCAACTCATGGACTTTTTGTTGCAATGTTCTTCCATCACAGTAAATTCGTTGTGAGCTTAAATGAATATTTTTCATATGCTGAGACATCCAATTTGAAAATTGCTCCATGAGCAATAATGTAGGAAAGTAAGCAAGCACATGAATGGGACCATGGCAATATTGATCATAGATTTCTATTTCTGAACCTGGAATCAGTGTCGTTTCTTGAAAACGCAGTCCACCCTCTGCCAGTTCCACGAGTTCACCTTGGTTAATCATCTCTTTCATTTCCTCTATAACCTCAGGCGAATGACAATCAATAATACCAATGATGTCTAGTCCTTTTCTTGCACTAGCAGTCTCTAATATGCGCGCTAATGTCAACGTTTTACTACCAGTAATTTTCACAGCACGTCCTTTAGCTGTACGGCCAATATGAATATGTAAATCGGCATAGAACTCCTTCATGTTCATTCACTCCTTATACGCAACTTAAAATAAAAATACCTTACATGACTGCAAGGCATTTCACATTTATTATGATGGATGATTATTGGTTGTGCTATTATTTTCCTCATAGGCCCCAGAGTTATTTGGTGGCATAGACGATGAATCATAGGCAACTAATGTGACACCCATTTTTTTCTCTAGTTCATTAATTTTCGCAAGTTGCTGTGAATCTAATTGTGCAAATTTAATGTTTTCCATTGTCATCAATCCTTTCAAACATAAAGTTCCCTGAAATTAAAACAACTATACTTACCGAAAAATGACTGACTATCAGTCATTTTTCGTTGACATTCATTTTTCTCTCCTGTAACATACTAATAAGTAAGGCAAAAGTGAGGGATATCATGTCAAAGGAAGAAAAAATTATTCAAGCAGCCATTGAAGTATTTCGAGAAAAAGGTATTGAAAAAACAAAGGTTTCAGATATCGTAAAGGCAGCTGGAATTGCACAAGGAACATTTTATCTTTATTTCCCATCGCGTCTTTCGGTTATGCCCGCTATTGCCAAAAATATGGTAGAGCGCATTATGGCTACTGTCGAAGATGGTGTTTCAGATCATAAACCCTTTGAACAGCAGCTTGAAGAAGTGGTGGAGATGATTTTCTTAATTACGAAAGAATATGGAGATATCGTCGCACTTATTTATGCGGGTATTGCACAAACTGAGCATTTGAAAGAGTGGGAAAACATCTATTCACCCTACTATGCTTGGATGAGTCATTTTTTATTAACGGCTCAGCAACAAGGAATCATTCGAGATTCCATTAATACATCGCGATCAGCCAAGCTTATCATTGGTCTAATCGAATCTGCTGCCGAACAAATTTATTTGTTTGACGATAGCAAGGATGAAACCATGCAGCAGCTTAAGCTTGAGCTTCTAGACTTTTTATATCATGCACTTGGCCTACGTCACGCATAAGTGGCGTTCTCTTTTATTCTAGAAATGACTGAATGTCAGTCATAATATTCTACTACGGAAGGAATTTATTTATGCAAAAAGAATGGATGTATGTTGGACTAACAAGTTTATTTGAATTGTTTTGGATATTCGGTTTTAATGTAGCAAATGCATGGTGGCATTGGATCATTATTGTATCTATTATCGCTGTTGATTTTCACTTCTTATCGAAGGCTTGTGAAAAACTCCCTACGGGTACTGTCTATGCAATTTTCGCTGGAGCAGGTGCAATCGGTACGACATTAATGGATATTTTTATTTTCAATGGTGATTTTAATGCAATTAAAGGGATATTCATGGTTATTTTAGTATTGGGCGTTATTGGCCTAAAATTGGCGGATAATCCATCGAAGGATTCTAGTACGACAAAAGGAGTGGATGCATAATGGGCTGGGTATTCGTTATATTAGCAGCAGTGGCGGAAATAGTCGGTGTCATTGGTTTACGCTTTTATAGTCAACATAAAACCGTACGAAATTTATTATTATACGTCGGAGGCTTTGGTTTATCCTTTGCACTTTTATATGCCTCCTTCAACTATCTACAACTAAGCATCGCCTATGTTGTTTGGGTTGGTATTGGAACTGTAGGTGCCGTGCTGGTCAATATTATGTTCTTTGGGGAATCTAAAAACCTTGCACGAATCATCAGCATTATTGCGATTATCATTGGTGTTGCAGGTTTAAAAGCGGTATCTTAATAGTAGATGACAAAGGGCGCCCTCTTACATGAAGGGACGCCCTTTTTATTAGATGGTGTTGAATGATCGTAGCAAACTAAATAGGGTTGCCCCCTCTTGCGAATTGTTCAGGGACATATGTAAGATACGGCTTACCCGTCAGTGCATGTGTTTGAATATCAGCAAATACGCCAAATACTTCTCGCAACAATGATGGTGTAAGTACTTCTTCTGGTGTACCATGGCAAACAATGCGTCCGCGCTGTAAAACATAAATTTGGTCACAGTACATAGCGGCGATATTCAAGTCATGGAGAGCGGCTACTACTGTTAGATGCAAAGTTTGAATTAAGTCCATCAGTTGAAGTTGATGTTGAATATCTAAATGATTTGTTGGTTCATCTAATATAAGTACCTGTGCTTGCTGAGCGAGTGCTCTTGCCACCATAACACGCTTCTTCTCCCCACCGGAAAGTGAGCTAAAGCTTCTTTTCGCTAGGTGCAATATGCCCGTTTGCTTCAAAGCATCTTTTACAATTTGAAAATCTTGCTCTTGATCAAGCTCTAATAGCTTTTTATGTGGAGTCCTTCCCATACTGACTAAATCATGAACAGTAAAGTCAAATAATACGGGTGTTTCTTGACTAACAACGGCTAAATTTTTTGCAATGGCTTTACTAGATTGCTTTAAAATATCTTGTTCATTTAACAAGACTGTCCCACTTTCAGGCTTTAGGAGACGATACATATTTTTAAGCAATGTCGACTTCCCACTACCATTGGGGCCAATTAATCCGACAAATTGCTTTTCCTTTATTTTTACACTTACCTCATGAAGTATTCGCTGATCGTAAATGGAGAATGATACTTGTTTTGCTTCTAATGTCATGGAAGTTAATCTCCTTCACCGAAAGAATAATTATTACGACGGAGTAACCAAATGAAAAACGGCCCCCCACAAAAGGCTGTAATAATACCGATTGGCATTTCCTGTGGAGCAATAATAATTCGAGCTAATGCATCAGCCCAAACTAAGAAAATCCCTCCCAATAAAGCACTGACCGGTATTACATATTTATAGTTAGAACCGACAATTAATCGTACTATATGCGGAATGATTAATCCCACAAATCCGATAGAACCGCTCACTGCTACAAGTACCCCCGTTAAAAGTGAGACAAGTAAAATGAGCTGTATGCGAAATTGTTGAAGATTCACCCCTAACGTTACCGCCGCCTCTTCCCCAAGTAAAAGCAAATTTAAATTTCGATAGAATAGCCATAAAAGCCCGAACACAATGAAAAAGATGGAGGAGGGAATAATAATATTATTCCATTTTGCTCCAGCTAAGCTGCCTAACATCCAAAACATAACGGACTTTAAAGCTCCCTCTTGCTTCGACATCATTAATATAAAATTAGAAATGGCCGTTAATATAAAGGAAACCGCCATCCCTGCCAATAGCAAGCGAAAAATCGAGACACGGCCACCTACGCGCGATAAGAAAAACACTAACCCAATTGCGAGCAAAGACCCTATAAAGGCTGATACAGAAAGTGCGTAGATACCTAAAAATGAAAAAGCTCCTAAAATAATTACTGAAGTTGCTCCAACTGCTGCTCCTGAAGAAATTCCTAAAATATATGGGTCTGCAATGGAATTTCGTACAAGTGCTTGAATCGCTGCCCCTGCAATGGCTAAACCCGCTCCTACAATAGCGGCAAGGATGACACGGGGGACTCTTATTTGCCAAATAATGATTTCCTGTGAGCGACTCCAATCTTGCTCTATTGAGTGTTGTATAAAGGGTAATTTCGAAAGAATTACTTTCCATACATATAATGGCGTCACCGAAACAGATCCAACCATTACAGCAAGTGTCATGGATACGATTAATATTAAAAGAAGCACTAAAGAAAATAACATAAATTTTTTATTCATTCATTAAACTCCTACTAAGATGATGAATGAAGCAATTAAATATACGTTCGCATAATGTAGGTCAGATGATCTTACTTCAGTTGGCACTCAATAAAAAAAAGGCATTTCATGCAAAAATACGCACAAAAATACCCTCGAATAAACAAAGTCAGAAAATCCAGCTATTGTCCGTAATTGCTTGCATCCTCGTGGGCATTACAGGTATTACTTATTGGCAGGTCTCCTGACTTCGATTCATCATCCTATAAATAGCCTTCCCATTTTTAACAGTGGCAAATAAACATGATAGGACTCCTCGTTACAGTTGCGGGACAGCGTCGGACTTCCACCGACTTCCCTTTTAAGCGACATTGTTTAAAATGTCACACCAATAGTATGTAAAGTTAAAAAATTATGACGATTCTATCATACAGTTTTATAGATAGTTAGTCTACAAGGAATTTCCAATACATTTGAGTTAACTAATACTTATAATATAGTTGACACATTTGTTTTTGTTTTTTACACTAACGGTAACTACTTTGAAATTAGAGGTGAAATCATGTCAACAGTATCAGAACAAAGTCATCTAAAATTAAAGACAGTAGATATCGCCTATATAGGAATATTTTCTACCCTCATGATGATCGGTGCCAATATAACTTCCTTTGTGCCCTTTATGACAGTGGGAGGAGTGCCGATAACTCTACAAACCTTTTTTGCCATTTTAGCCGGACTTATTTTGGGTAGTAGGAAGGGAGCGCTTGCCTGCACAGTCTATATGTGCATTGGGTTAGCAGGAGCACCTGTCTTTGCTCGCTTTGGTGGAGGGTTCAGTCAACTATTAAGCCCTACATTTGGATTTATTATCACTTTTATTTTAGCAGCATATGTTGCCGGTTTAATGGTAGAACGAAGTGGTACAAAGAAAAGCTATATACTAGCCGCATTCATCGCAACTGCTATCAATTATTTAGTTGGTACAAACTGGATGTTTATTGCGTATAAACTATGGGCCAGTGCGCCAGAGGATTTTTCCTATAGATTAGCATGGCTCTGGATGATTCCCCCACTCCCAAAAGATATTATCTTAGCTATTTTCGCTGGTATTTTAGCGTACCGACTACAAAAAACATTGAAAATCATGCCCATTCAATAGCGCTTCCATCCACTTCTTTAGTCAATAGACTAAAGAAGTTTTTTGTAATAATGAATGTCCATCATTTCTGCATATTTGTTTGTTACAGTAAGGGCAAATAGAAAGGAGGATCTCATATGACATTCAAGCGAAGATGGTCAGGTGGACTATTATCAGCAGTTGCTATACTTACTTTATCCGCTTGCTCTGAAGATAAAACAGAGCCTTCATCAACTTCAGATACTGCTCCTGAGACTGAGCAACAAACAGAAATGGATCACTCCACAATGAATCATTCTAGCTCAGCAGAAGTGCCAGCTACATTAATAAAAGCTGAAGATCCAGCATTTCCGGTTGGAAGTACCGCTATGATGACAGATGGGCATATGGAGGGGATGAAGGGTGCCGAAGCGACGATTGTTGGTGCCTATAAAACTACAGCCTATATCATTTCTTATGATCCAACATCAGGTGGCAAACGTGTAGAGAATCATAAATGGATTATCCATGAGGAATTATTGGATGTTGGGGAAGCACCACTGTCCCCTGGTACAGAGGTAAAAACGACCGCTACTCATATGGAAGGCATGAAAAACGCAACCGTCCGCATTGAAGAAGCTGTACCAACCACAGTTTATATGGTTGATTACACTTCAACCACGAATGGTGAAGCAGTGAAAAATCATAAATGGGTAACAGAAGATGAGTTAACAGCGCAATAATTCGAACAACCTCTCCCAGTATATTTGGCAGAGGTTGTTTTCTAGTTTTTATGTTCTAAAGGCTTTCGGTCCGCAAACTTATGCCATTTATAGCCGATTCCCCAAACGGTTTGCAAGTAATCATCAGCAGGAAAGCCACTTTTCCTTAATTTTTCTCGTAAATTACGGACATGGGAATCGATAGTGCGATCCTCAATGGATACATGATAACCCCAAACTGTGTTAATAAGATGTTCTCTTGAAAACACTTTATTTTGATAATCTAGAAATAAGGACATCATGGAGAATTCTTTTGGTGTTAATGGGATTGCCTCTTGTTGAAAATACAACTCAAAGGATTCTTTATCTAAGCGTAACCCCTCAAAGACAACCACCTTGTTTTCTATCTTGGTTCTCCTTAATACAGCATGTATACGTGCTAATAGCTCTTCCTCATCAAAAGGCTTTACTATATAATCATCTGCCCCATGGTTTAAACCTTTTACAATATCTGAATGCTCTCCTTTAGCCGTAAGCATGATGATAGGCACATGCCAAAACTTCCTGATTTCTTCACACACTTGAAATCCATCCATCTCTGGCATCATAATATCCAAAAGAACTAAATCCACATGCTCTTCCTCTAGATAAATGAGCGCATCTTGAATGGAAGACATTGCTCTACATTGAAAACCCGGCTCTAAGTAAAGAGTCAATAAATCTAACATTCTTGGTTCATCGTCTATGCATAAAATGGTTTTCATCCGCTCCTACTCCTTTAAACGATAATTCAAAAACAGTCCCTTTATTTAATTCACTTTTAACCGTCACTTCTCCCCCATGAGCCTGTACAAGTTCCTTGACAATGGCAAGCCCTAGTCCAGACCCACCTAACGCACGGCTTCTAGATTTTTCTACGCGGTAAAAGCGCTCAAAAATAAACGGTACATCCTTGTTGGGAATCCCTCTTCCTGTATCTCGAATTATGATCGTTAATACACCATTGACCTTCCTTACATCTACCGTGGTCGTATCTCCCTGTCCGCAATAGGTCAATGCGTTATTTAATAGATTAATTATTATTTGCTCTAATCTCGCCTCATCTGCCCATAACGTTAATCCCTTTTCACAGCACACATCAAAGTGAATATCTTTTTCTTGAAAAGCAGGACTTAATTTCCCTTTAATACCAGTAAAAAAAGCCTGTAAATCTAGATTTTGTTTTTCAATAACAAATGAGTTTTCATCCATCTTAGCTAAATCAAATAAATCCTTTATTAATCGTGAAAGTCTATTCGTCTCTTCCAAAATAATAGCTAAGTATTTTTGTCGATCTTGCACGGATAAATCGCGTTTATAAAGAATATCGGTATAACCTTTAATAAAGGTTATCGGTGTACGAAGCTCATGGGCAATGCTGGATAAAAACTCTTTGCGCTCCTGTCTTAAATGATTTAACTCATTTGATAGTAGCTGAATGGCATTCGATAAATCCCCAAGCTCATCTTTGCCATTTGTAGAAAGAGCGACTGTAAAGTCCCCTTTACTCATTTTCAACGTGGCCTCTTTCATCTGAATTAATGGTTCAGCAAGCTTTCTAGATAATACAATGATGACAGCAATGGTGACTAAGCCAGAAACAATGCCCACGATAAGGAAATGTTTATTCAAGCGTTTCATTAATGCATGAATCGAGTCTGTATTTTGAAACATAAAGACATAGCCAATTGTTGTCTGCTCTTTTTGCATTGGACTAATAGTAGCTATAGCTTTTGCCCGTTGCCAGTTATCTTGTAGAATCTTTCCCTCGTATGGTATAGTTCCATCTAATTTCTTTATCAGATTCTTCAATTCAGGATGCAGTTGAGAGGAGGCTAAAATGGTCCCCTCAGTATCAGTCACTACTACATCTGTAGATTCTTCCGATTCCATCAAGACGACATGTGCTAATGTTTCCTTATTAAAGTTCTGTTCTAATATTGTGCGATGTGAGTTTCCTCTCGCTTGCAAACTTGCTAATTCTTCCTCCACTCTAGAATTAGTCAATGAGGCGTGTAAAAAAAACATCATAAATGTTTCAATACAAAATAATGTAATGAAAAAGATGATGCCTAGCTTTAGTGATAATTTTCTCATCTGTAACCACCATTTTAGAGTTTCTTACTAGTATATCGGCAAAATATGAAGATTTCATGCAGGAAAAATCTCTATCCAAGCAGAAAAAGACCCATAAGTATAGTATATACTCATGGGTTAGCTTTTAATTTAAATGTATTTTTTTGCCCAGTTTAAGAAGTTATCGATGACTACATCCAAGAATTTCACTGTACCTTCATCCGTCAAATTACCTTCTGCATCAAATTTAGTATGCACAGCGCCAATATAAACATCATTGCCGCTTAGTAATGGTGAGTTAATGCCAGGTGAGAATAAAATATCACGTAGATGTAATTGTGCTTTTACAGTACCTAGATTACCCATTGATGCACCCATAATAATAGATGGTTTGCCAATCATTACTTTATCTACACGAGATAACCAATCAATCGCATTAACCATGACACCTGGAACAGTTCCATTATATTCTGGTGTTACCCATAACACTGCATCTGCAGCCTTTACTTTTGCTTTAAAATCAAGAACTGCTTGTGGTGCTTCATTTTCGATATCTTGATTGTACATTGGTAAATCCTTCAGACTTAACACTTCTAGATCCAATTTCTCTGTATATCGTTTTTCAATAAATTGAGCTAATTGCATATTATAAGATTCTTTACGGATACTCCCTACGATGGCTACTACTTTCACGATGTTTCCTCCTAAATGTACATAATTCTTAGTATTTAAATAACTATTGTATTTTATACCACTTTAATAATAAATGGCAAATTCTTCAACTGGCTTACGATAACCACGTAAACGACGACTACTTTCTTTTTCTTTTCCAATCGTAATCATGAGCGCTATTTCTTGCTCTTCTGGTACATTGAAAAGCTCACGCATTTTTTGATTATCGAAGCCAATCATTGGACAAGTATCCCAGCCACGATTTTTCGCAGCTAGCATAAATAACATGGCTGACAAAGATGCATTTCGAATCGCTTCATCTTTCATAAATTCCTCGCCGCGGTCTTCATAAAAGTGAGTATTCTCAGCAACTATTTCTTCTAACTCAAACGTTGTGATAATCCCTAAGTCCACCATACCTTGACTTAGTTCGGCCGTATTTTTATACGCTTTTTTATCACCTAATACAAGAATGACCCCAGAAGCTGAATGCACTTTATATTGACCATATGCAGCTTCTCTTACTCTTTCCTTCATAGCCTCATCCAACACAACGATGTAATTGGCATGCTGTAGGTTAAAGGCCGATGGAGCAAGTTTGACATCCTCTAAAATTGGGCGTATATCTTCCTCCGTCATTTTAACGTCCGTTAAAAAATTGTTCGCCGAGCGGCGCTTATCAATCAATTTGGAAAATTCCATTCAATAAACCTCCAATTCAATATGTAACCATTCAGTAGAGACAAAATTTCTCTACTGAATTAAAAATATTACTCATATTCTTTATCGAACGTAATGGAACTTCTTACAGTATCTATAGGGCGAACTAGTCCTTCAATTTGTGTACGTTTTGGTTCTAGGAATGGTGGTAATGAAAGTTTTTCTCCTAACGTTTCGTACGGTTCATCTCCCATAAAACCTGGCCCATCTGTTGCTAACTCAAATAAAATTTGTGGCGCTACACGTGCATATAAGGATTCAAAGAAATGACGATTTACATAGCCAGATGTGTGGAAACCAAAGCTTTCAAAACGTGCAGTCCATTCATCTAATACTGCACGATCCTCTACACGAAAGGCCGCATGGTGAACTGTACCAAATCCTTGGCGAGCTACTGGTAACACAGTGTTGTGTTCTACAACCACTTGCGCTCCATTGCCACCCTCACCTACTTCAAATAGGTGGAAATGTCCGTCCTCCCCAATCTCTGTAAATAGCATTACTTTTTCTAACACATCTTTAAAGTAATTAAAATCAGCTACACGAACAAATACTGGCCCTAAACCTGTAATAGCAAATTCAAGTGGGATAGGTCCATCCTGCCATGGCGTACCTGATGCGATACCTGTATCATGCTCATCAGAAATAAGCTGATACTGCTGATCATCAAAATCCACAAATGATAGTGTTTTTTTACCAAACTGTTCTTTTATACCTGTATGTTTTACATGCAATCGGTCAAAGCGCTTTTCCCAATAATCTAAAGAAGCATCCGTTGGCACACGGAAGGAAGTCTTTGAAATTTCATTTGTACCATGTACACCTTTTGGAATGTTAGGGAAATCAAAAAACGTCATATCTGTACCAGCACTCCCTTTATCATCCGCAAAGAATAAATGGTATGTTTGAATGTCATCCTGATTGACTGTTTTCTTCACTAAGCGCATTCCTAATACATAGGTAAAGAATTTATAATTTTCTTCAGCACTGCTTGTAATAGCCGTTACATGGTGAACACCTTTTAAATGATTCATAAAAATTCTCCTCCCATTATCTCGAAATCGAGATATTTATTTAAAATTTTTTTATTGTTCATTGGCATTTTTGCCAACCTTTTTTAGGGACAAAATCATTGTATCCAGCTCCTGAGGTCCCAATACTTGAAATATCTCATTTATTTTTTGTTCATGCTTAGGGAAAATCTCTTCCATTAGGGTCTGTCCCTCATTCGTAAGCAATACATAAGTGACACGTCGATCTCTAGGGCATGATTTGCGATATACATAGCCTTTTTGTTCAAGCTTATCAATTACATACGTAATACTACTGCTTGCAATTAATATTCTTTTGCCGATCACTTGAATGGGCTGCTCTCCACGATGATACAGAAATTCAAGGACCGAAAATTCGGTTTGATTTAAGTCAAATTGAAGTAAATCCCTTTTTGTTGCTTCCTGAATCGTTTGATATGCTCGGAACAAGACCGTAAATGCTTTTAAGTTACGATTGTCTTCCTTCATACGACTCCCTCACTTATTTCGAATTTAATTATCTTTAATTCGAGATAATAATAACATATCCATTTTTAATCAGCAATCATTTTGTTTCGTATGTTACTCATTAGCTGAAAATGTTTGTGAACATCCTCTGCGGGTAGAAGGTAGTTGTAACTTATAAAGGAGGATTCTATATATGAAAAAAGAAATCAATCAAAAACAACAACAATTAGAAGCATTCCGAGTAAGTGATAAAAATCAACCACTCACAACCAATCAAGGACTAAAAATATCAGAGGATGAACATTCTTTAAAAGCTGGTGATCGAGGTCCTACTTTACTAGAGGATTTTCATTTTCGTGAAAAAATGACGCACTTTGATCATGAACGTATCCCCGAAAGAGTAGTGCATGCACGTGGATCGGCAGCACATGGGATTTTTGAAACCTATGAATGTGCAAGTGACATTACAAAAGCACAATTTTTAAATGGTAAAGGAACGAAAACACCAGTCTTTGTTCGTTTCTCTACCGTTGCAGGATCAAGAGGCTCAGCCGATACTGTCCGTGACGCACGTGGCTTCGCTACAAAATTTTATACACAGGAAGGCAACTATGATTTGGTCGGAAATAATATTCCGGTATTTTTTATACAAGATGCTATTAAATTCCCCGATTTCGTACACGCAGTAAAGCCCGAACCGAATAACGAAATTCCTCAAGCTCAAAGTGCCCATGATACATTTTGGGATTTTATTGCGAACAATCAGGAATCTGCCCATATGGTTATGTGGCATATGTCGGATAGATCGATTCCACGAAGCTATCGAATGATGGAGGGTTTCGGTGTGAATACCTATCGTTTCATCAATGCCAAAGGAAAATCTCACTTTGTTAAGTTTCATTGGAAGCCAGTTCTTGGTGTTAAATCGTTAGTATGGGATGAGGCACAGATCATAGCTGGTAAGGATCCTGATTTCCACCGCAGAGATTTATGGGATTCCATCGAACGTGGTGATTATCCAGAATGGGAACTTGGTGTACAGCTTATTCCGCTTGAAGATGAATTTAAGTTTAGTTTCGACATACTCGATGCTACAAAAATATGGCCCGAGGAAGAAGTTCCTGTCCGTATCCTTGGCAAAATGACGCTTCATAAAAATGTGGACAACTTCTTTGCTGAAACAGAACAAGCTGCATTTCATGTAGGACATGTTGTACCTGGCATTGACTTCTCAAATGACCCTTTATTACAAGGCCGCTTATTTTCTTATACAGATACACAGTTAATAAGACTCGGAGGCCCAAACTTTCATGAGCTCCCTATTAATAAGCCTATCTGTCCTTTCCATAATAATCAGCGAGATGGCTATGGTCGACAAACGATTAATGTTGGGCAAGTTAGCTACCATAAAAATTCCTTAGCTGATAACACACCATACCCCGTCCCTGAGGCAGAAGGTGGCTATACACATTATGAGGAAAAAGTAGAGGGCCATAAAGTACGCGCACGCAGTGAAAGTTTCAAAGACCATTTTACACAAGCTAGGTTATTTTGGTTGAGTATGACCGATATCGAAAAGGAGCATATCATCAATGCCTTTAGCTTTGAACTTGGTAAAGTAAAAAATAAAGCCATACGAAAACAAGTTGTCGAGATGTTTGCCCATGTCAGCCATACACTTGCAACAGCAATTGCAGATAATATTGGTATTGTACCACCCGTACAAGTAGAGGTCCCCCATACTATGCAAACCTCCCCTGCTGTTAGCCAAATCTTGAATGCTGTAGAAAGTGTCAAAACTTTTAAAGTAGCCGTGATCGTAGCAGAAAATACGGAGGAAAACCTTAATGACCTGATTGCTACATTTTTGAGCAAAAATATAGTAGTAGAATTAATTAGTACAAAGCAGGGCTTACTAAATGGCTTTGAAATCCATGAAACCTTTGCCACTGCTTCTTCCGTACTTTATGATGGAATTTATGTAACTGGTTCCTACCAAGATTCCCATCAACAAATTAAAGCAGAGCAATTTATTGAAGAAGCCTACCAGCACTTTAAAACAATTGGCCTTGCTAAAGATGTAACGTTTTTACAGCATATCGCCAATAAAAATGGGGTTGCGAATAACTTACCTACTTTTATTCAACTCCTTTCAAAGTATCGACATTGGGAACGTTAACGTTTATACATGGAAAAGCCAGCTAACACTTGGCTGGCTTTTCTCATGTTTAAGGTAGTCGTTTAAATTCCTTTTCATTTCCGTCCATAAACTCTACTTCGACTTCAATGGACTGGTAGTTATCTTCAATATTAAAAACTTTAATTACTTGATCAATCACTTCATCATTTGGAGTGGTAGAATCAAAATTTAACTGCTTAAATAACGGCTCTAGTTTTGTATAGGCTTCATCACCTTGTAACTTTACATTTTGTCGATCATCCTGTAACTTCGCTGAGATTCCTGATTTTTTATTTTCATACTCTACCTCGTATGACTCCGTTGCAGAATAATCAACATCCAATGAAAACTCTAAAAAGTTGAATGTCACTTGGTCTGTAGGCGTATCACCAGTCTGTTGTGAAGCATTCTGATCTGCTGGCGCATTAGTAGGTACATCCTTTACCTCATCTTTATTACAGCCATAAAGAATAACCATTACGAAAGAAATCGCTAATAATAATTTTAATTTCATCCAATTATACACTCCCTTCTTTTCATATTATTTCCCCATTCTGCTATAAACTAACCCAAAAAGGACATCTCCTCAAACGAGGAAATGCCCTTTTCATAACATACAACTAATAATAGAAATTGCGATCAACTTTATTTTCTTGAATAGCCTTTGCTAATCGGACTGTCGAGACAGCCAAATCAGCATATGACACACTCTTCGTAGCATTAAAGTTATTTTGCTGTGCCTCAATTAGCCCCATACCATTTGCTAATGCAATATAGCCAGTATACGCTGGATCAATTGAAGATGCATCAGCAAAGTTTAATTTATAAATATCTTTATATTTAGCAACATTGTCTAATTGTAATAGTTTGATTGACCACTCTGCGAACTCTTGGCGAGTTAGAGTAGCATCTAATGCAAATTGATTAGCAGGCTGAATGATGCCCATTTTAACCGCCTGCTCTACTACCCCATAGAGCGGATGTTTTTTATCAATATTGTTGAAGGATTGCTTTTCTCCATCCCCATTGCCATAGTACCCGTAAGTTAAGGAGTTCAATAAAATTTTCAATGCTTCTCCTTTTGTTACAGCAGCATCCGCATTAAAGTTTGCTATATCTTTTACATCTAACACATTTTGGTTGAATAAATAGTTTAACTCTTTGGCAGCTGTTGGATGAGAAATCACGGGTTTCTCTTTTGAGTCATCTACATTAGTTAACCATTCACCAGAAATAGCATCAATTTGGTTATATAAACTTCCATTGTAAGTAGGTGCATATACTAAATCATAATGGAGTTTATTCTCTGAATCTTGTTTTACATATTGCAATTGCAATGTAAGTGCTTTGCTATAAGCTTCTTTTGCTTTGTCAGCGGATATAACATTATTAATAGGCTGCCAGTTATCTATCTTTTCCTTATATACACTTAGTGAGCGTAAAGATCCATCAGAGCCAACCCCTACATGTAAGCCATCTCCTACAACTGCAATACCATTCATAATGCGAGGGAAGGTGAAGTAATATTCCTTACCATTTTCATTAAAGAAAGCATCCTCGATTGGCATTGAATATTCATGTAAATAAGAAGGTGCCCATTCCTTCAAGTAATCCGTTGCCTTCTTCAATGCAGCGTCCTTAGAAATTGCGTTTCCTTTGTTATTTGTTAAAAAATCTCTCGATAGGTCATGATACTGAACTAGTTCACCTGTCGCCTTATTAATTTCTAAAGAGCTACCAGATCCACCATTGCCATACATATACGTATAGTTGACAGAGTAGATCGTCTCACCATTGTCATTTTCTCTTTCATCTACTAAATCGATCGTAAGCTTTGCTTTACTCTCATCAACTTTTAAGAAATTTTTCGCGAATTCTTCAGCCTCAGTTACCGTCATACCGTTCTTTCTTGGTGGTAAAGGTTGTGCTGAAATTTTTTCAACGCTCTTTGTCTTCGGCAATTGTTCCGTGAAACCATTTGCTGTCTGCCATTGCCCATTTAGAGCATGTACACCATTGAACCCTGTGGCAGGTGCATAAACAAGCTTCACATTACGTTGATCAGATCTGTAGTCATAATCAATATAATAACGAAGTTCGACAGCTAAATTATCACGAACTTGTGCCAGCATATCTTCCTCTTTCTTTTTTTGATCTAAACTATCAAAGGAAGCTTTACTAATAGACTCTGCATTACTAGACATCCCCGTAACTTCACCATTTGCCAGAACATTAATCGTAATACTTTGATCTCCAATAAGGACCCCATTATAAATTGGTGAATAGACATAGGAGTAAGTAATCGGTTCTGATAACGGTCTCGTCATATTAAAACCATATTCGTTATAATCATCACGAAGTTTGTAATTATCCGCATTTGCAAATTTACCTAGGAATTTTTGTGCAATTTTTTGTGCCTCATTCTCTGAATACTTTGCTGGATAGATTGCCTCTGCTATATTTGCAGGCTGATAATAAAAGCTTTCTAATTCTAAATTATCGCCTTTAAATACAAAGCTACCATGTACATCTTTACCTTTAATTGTTTTATAGAAATTCAGTTCATATCGAACCGTTGTATCATCTCTATAGAAGTGTCCAGGTCCAGAATTAAAGTCTTGATCCGCTACAAATTTGAACTCTTCCGGGAATAGTGATCGTAGCTTTTTTATTAGCATATTTTTTGTAATTTTTGTTTCAGTTGAAGCTACCTGAATTTCAATACGCTCCGATGATTCCTTTACATTTGCTGATGCTTGCGATATTGGTGCTAAAATACCAACAGAAAATGCTGTTGATGTTAGAATTATTCCTAACTTTTTAAATTTACCCAAAATATCCCTCCTAAAATACTATTTACCATAATTATAATATAGTTTCCGATATTTAGAAACATTTTTACAGATAATTACCAGCCTAGAAGAAAATACATTGGGTAAACCCTATTCTTCTGCCTCGCGTCATTTCTTCACCACATCAAAATTAGCACCAATTAATACCCAATTTTGAGGGAACGGTAATCCTAATTTCCAATAGCCAATGCCACGAAGATTATATTGTTTGACTAGATTAAATTTAGCTTGAATAGATCTTGCATCTTCAAACCATACAATATGCGCTCTACCCTGTTCATCATAGTATTCAAAAAACGGAGCTTGTGCTCTCCAATCATATTGAATTGCCGCATTATAACGTTTGGCAATTTCAATAGCTCGTTGAGGACTCAATGCTTCAGCAAATGGCCCCCCTTGAACAAATGGTAATGTCCAATCATAACCATATAAATTTTGTCCTAGCATAATTTTACTTGCAGGTATTTCACTCACCGCATACTTGACAACCGCCTCTACTTCAGGAAGTGGCGAAACGGCCATCGGTGGTCCCGCAGAATAACCCCATTCATAGGTCATTAATAAAACAAAGTCCACTATCTCACCATGTGCCCTATAATCATGCCCCGCAGTCCAGGGACCTCGATCACTTGCACTTGTTTTTGGAGCCAAAGCAGTAGATACTGTGTATCCTTGAGCATGGAATCTCTCCACCGCTCTTCTTAAAAAATTGTTATAGGCTTCTCGTTGATCACCTGGTAAATTTTCGAAATCAAAATGGATATCCTTAACGTCCTCTAGCTTTCTAGCCTCCGCAAGAATATTATCAAAGAGCAAGTCCTGAACAGCTGTACTTTGAAAAATATCTCTCGCCAGATCTCCACTAAAACTGAAATTCTCCAGATTCGTAACGACCATTGCCAAGGAAGCCCCAGTATCATCCGCAATTTGAGTTACACCTTGACTAGGCGGCACACGTAAGGTACCATCCCGTCTGGCCTCGTAGCTAAATAAAGCTAAATATGTTAAAGAGGGACCCGCTTCCCTAGCTTGATTTAAAAGTACCTCACTAACCGAAGTACCTCTTGGCTCTAAGTATGCTAATGTTTCTGCTCTTGTTTTTGGTGGTTGCGGAATATATAATCTCATCCCAACAGCTAATGGTTGATTTGGGTTTATACCGTTGACTTGCGCAAGTGTTACATAGTTAATACCGAAGCGTTGTCCAATTGACCATAAACTATCTCCTGGCTGTACATAATAAAAACTACCAACAATAGGTATTACAAGAGCTTGCCCCACGACTAAACGATTTGGGTCTGGAATTTGATTGGCATCTACAATACTTTGAACCGTAGTCCCATACGCCTGCGCAATACCCCATAAAGACTCGCCAGCCCGTACAACATGTATTTGAATGATCTTGCCTCCTTCTAGCTTGATAAATCATACCTATAAAGTTTATGAGATAATTAAAGAAATAATGTCTTTCTAGAAACCATATAAAAATCCATTCATCAAAGTGGCAAGGGATTTTACAGTGGTATATTTTCTAACCTTCTAGCTTTATAGATTTGGCGAATAAATGCTCCATTATAATATGTTTAACATCATTATTTCGTTATATTTTCCACACAAGCGTTCACTTTCTATTACTCATCAATAGTAAAAGTAGCCTGAAATTTTTTTGTGTAATATCCTCTGCTTTCCATAGTATTTATATTATAGAGCGCAAATTGATACATACCTCTATGAAATTAATCGTACAAACGTTCTAATTTCAACAAATTCTTTTGCAAGCCTACCCCCTCTTTCTACCTTACTAATAATCCGTAACATGCTATTTTTTGTTACACATTTCCCAAAAATAATTATGCAACTAGCGTCGGATGCCTTATTCTTTTCACAGTTATCACTCTTGTATAATGAAATTATTGTAAGGAGGTGTTAGATTGCGTTTATTTTACCAACAAAAAGTAATTGGTAAGAAATCACGTAAGCTTCAACAGATTCCATTTTTCATTGAAGAGCCTGTCATAAATTTACAAGATTTACTTATTAAACTTGTCACACAACAGGTACAACAATATAACGAGAAAATGGTTGATACGCCACTCCATCTCTATTTAACCGACCAGCAATTAGAGGATGCGGCTGAGCATGGCAAAGTCCATTTTGGAGAGAAAAAAAGCGATTCATTCCAACCAGTAGACCAAGCTGTCTCTACAATGCTTCAAGCTTTTCAAGATGAGCTTTTCTTAGTACTTCACAATGAGGAGTCTATAGATTCGCTTAATTCGCCACTAACTGTACAGGAAGACGATGTTTTTACATTTATTAGATTAACCATGCTTGCAGGACGAATTTGGTAAGGAGGAATGTCTCATGACACTATCACATGAACAAAAAACATATTTTCAAAGTATAGTTGACACAGCACCGTCAACTATACAGCCATTAGCAGCCGCATTATTAAAGTATATGGACAATCGTGATTACGATATTGAAAAGCTTATTACAGAACAGCACGTTCAATCACTAGAGGAGCTATTTAGCGGACCATTACTAGAAGTGCTTATATTATTTTCTTCACAGGAACGCGCTCTCCACATTAAGAAACTAGCTTTACGTTTTGATGCTACGATGTTCCAAACCGATATGTTACGTCGATCATTTCGTTCAGCACAGCCCGTACAAGATCATCTTTTTCAATGTCTACAATTAATAGAAGAAATGCTGACATTCGAGGAAATTAGTCTGGAGGATTTACTAGCACACCATAGCCAATATGAGCATGGTACCTACCCGAACTATAGCTCCTATGTATTGAAAAACGAAAATGAAAAAGTAATGGGCTTTCAAGTATTTGAGCAGTTGCTTGCTGAAGAGTTATCCTTAGAAAATCCAATCATTGAAGATAAAGTAGAAAGTATTTTATTTGATGAGCACCGCAGTAGCTTTTTCGGTCATCCACTCATTCGTGGCATTTTTAAATCGAGCAATAGTCGGATGCATGAAGCGCTTGGAAAATTATTAGTAGCGGCTGCACGTCAAGAAGGGCTTCGACAAGCAATTGTAGAAAATATTGACCACGGGAATCTAGATGCACAGCTCTACATGATGAAACTTATTCAGGAGCATCAACTAACAAGGTTCTCCTCTGTTATACGAGCGGTCGATACATGGATGGGGCTTGGCTATAGTAGCTTCGAAAATCAAAAAATAACGGAGGAAGTTTTGTCCTTAGCCATCCAAGCGATGGAAGATGAACATTTCACTGAACAGTTGCTAAAAAGTGAACGGACCATTGATATTTACGTCGCATTATGGGCGACTTCTACAAAAGATTATACAAAGCTAGATGTGCTGTTGGCCGAACTTTTACAGCGAGACAAGCATATTCAGCTTACAACGCTAGCTTTTTTGAAGAACCTATCAAAAATATCCTTTACAGCGCCTTTCGTGAAGGAATTAATTGTAACAACGAAGGATATAGAAATTTTTGCATTTGCATGGGATAATTTCCTTCATGCCAACCACTATATCAATAGTGAATATGCAAGAGATGATGAGTGGGATAAAACACTTCAAAGCTTCATGAAAGACAATACACAGCTACAGGGCATAGAATATGCATTATTTGAACAGCTTGAATGGGCAAAAAATGAAATGACCAAAGATGGGTTATCCATTACAGGCAAGCCTCTATCCTTTGTCTTTGTTCACTTGTCATTCGAAGACCTAATTTCAACACAAATTGTACTTGCGTATCATTTACAGGATGAAGCGTTATTCCAACGAATCATTGCGCATGCAGATGCTTATCCACCATCAAGTAGGATCGGCTTATTGAATATTTATTGTCTGGATCCAATCACAAAAGGACAGCGTGAGTTTCTATTCAATTCATTACGAGATCGAAGCTCTATCAATCGTTCCCTTGCATTAAAGAAAATACATGCATTGACACCAACTAAAGAAGAAATAGCAAAAATCGAGGATCTTTTAGCCAATAAATCTGGGGCTCTGCGGAAAGAAGCCATTTCACTCTTGAAAATTCAACCACAGGATCATGTATTGGAAAGTGCTGAACGTTTAATAAAAGACAGTAAGCAGCTAAAGAGACTTGGTGGTCTTGAATTATTGTTAGAGGCATCTAAGGACTACCATTTAGCGAGCGAGCAAATTACGACATTATGCTCCCTATTACCAAAGATAACAAAAAATGAACAAGTACTATTAGAACAATTAGTAGCAAGAGATGTACCCGAATATAACGAAAGCAATGGCTTTGGTTTATATTCACCACATGCTCCTATTCCATACGATCGCATTGCTAATAGCGCGATCAAAATGAATGGTGAAGAGCCTTGGCAACAGCTTATACCTTTATATGTACAAACACCTACGCCTATTGAAAAATTCTTTCAATATGATTTAGATAAGCTACTCTCCAAGCTAGAACAACTTATTCAAATACTTGATGAATATGCTAATTTTGAATATGAAACTTATCAATGGAATGACACTAAAATGATGACTACTTTAGGGCAAAAATACAGTATCTTGGCCTCTAAAACAGACAGTCAGCGAAATGCCAGTCTAGATGTTTATCCTATACCAGAGGCCATAGTTCAGTGGATTAAATCATCATCCTTTAGCACTGAAGACTTAGCTTATTTCAACTTTTATAATCATCTATCAGAATACCCTGCTGCTCAAGACCTTTCTGAAGCAGCCCATATTCTTATAAAACCTTTCTTTCAATATGAAGAAATGAAAAAATATATTGCCCAATTTAACTCGATGAAATATCACTATACGCTTCAGCAAATCTTTTCAGTTTTGTCGCAAGATATCAAAAATATTTCAGGAGAGACACTATTGCATAAAGAAGCAGTTTCATTACTAGAACAGCATGCACCAGCATTTAATAGCTTTGAACAGGCAACTGGTATTGTGCTTCAGCTATTACATCAAATCCCTGCTGATCAGTGGCGAGTGGAAGTAAGAGATAAAGGCTATTACTACTATCAATCTACCTCTACAATTGTCGACTTAGATATTATTGATGCATTTGTCGATCGACTATCTAATTATGCAACTTATGAAGGCTATGCTAAAATGCTTGCCATCAATGAAGAGCTAACAAAGCGTATGCAAAAAGAAAAATATAGCCCAAGTCTATACGATCTATCCTTATTCCAATATTTAGATGCATTTAAAGTTGGTTTATTGACGCAAGACCATTTATATGAAGCTATTTTTACGAACAATCTTGCCTCAGAAATATTTACTGAACCAAGTAAACTGTTGGATCGCTACCAATCATTTGAAGACTTAGCTGATTTCCTTGCCATTCGTAAACAAGCGATTGATCGCATCTTAGCTATCGAGCTAAAGCGTGGCGATACTCCTACAGCTGTTACCAAGCTTGCTAGTAGCATTTCTTACTTTGAGGGAATCGATTATTTCCTGAAAATTTTACAGGCACTTGATGGTGAAAAGCTTTCACGAGGTTATATATGGCAGGCAGAGACGAAAAAGGATGTCTTCTCTCGCCTTTTAACTAGCTGCTATCCTCAAAAAGGAGAAACCGCACAGCAGTTAAAAGAAGCATGGCAAAAAACAGAGATTTCTAAAGAACGTTTAATTGAAGCTATGATGTATAACCAGCATTGGATTGACCTTGTCAGCGAGGTGATTGGCTGGGAAGGACTAAAGGAATCTGCTTGGTATTTTATTGCCCATACTACAGATTCTTTATCAGACTTTGCCAAAGATCAAATTGCCCTCTTCTCCAGCATAACGGCAGAAGATTTTCGTGATGGCGCCTTTGATTTAGCATGGTTCCAAAGTGCTTATCAAACACTCGGCTCCAAGAACTTTAAACTTGTATATGATGCGGCGAAATACGCTTCAGAAGGAGCCAACCACCGTCGTGCTCAGCTTTATGCAGATACAGCCATTGGCACACTTAGTCCAAAGCCATTAATGAAAGAAATTCAGGAAAAACGCAATAAAGATAAACTACGTGCACTTGGACTGATTCCGTTAAAAACGGCAGATGACAAAGATGCTCTACATCGTTACCAATTTATTCAACAGTTTTTAAAGGAAAGCAAACAATTTGGAGCTCAACGTAGGGCAAGTGAATCACGAGCAGCTAGTATTGCACTAGAAAATTTAGCCCGCAACGCTGGAGACGGAGAAGCTACTCGCTTCATATGGCGAATGGAATTATCAGCCTTTAACGATATTCAGCATTTATTTAAAGCACAGCCTATCGAACAAATAACAGCGCACTTACGAATTGAAGAAGATGCCGCTATTACAATAATCGTTGAAAAAGATGGTAAACGTCTAAAAAACATACCAGCTGCTTTAAAAAAGCATGCGGACGTTATTACTCTTCAAGAAGCTCGTAAAGATTTACAAGAACAATATAAACGTGCACGTCCAGCACTAGAGCAGGCAATGACATTAGAAACCAAATTTTCAGCGGAAGAGCTAATTAATTTGTTAGCTCACCCGATTCTTGCTCCGCTTTTACAAAAGCTTGTCTTTATTAGCGGCGAGCATGTTGGGATGATTACATCAAAGGGTTTACAAGTACTATCAGGGAATGTCGTGAATCTTGCTCCGACAACACCCTTAATGATTGCTCACCCTTACCATCTTCTTGAAAGTGGTCAATGGAGACAATGGCAGGCCTATATGTTCGAACACAAAATACAACAGCCATTTAAACAAGTGTTCCGTGAGCTATATCTTATAAATGCAGACGAAAAAGGTCTAAAACAGTCATTACGTTATGCGGGACACCAA
The DNA here is from genome assembly GCF_059424475.1 of Lysinibacillus sp. GW247-5R2A. NCBI lineage: Bacteria > Bacillati > Bacillota > Bacilli > Caryophanales > Bacillaceae > Lysinibacillus > Lysinibacillus sp. GW247-5R2A. The sequence continues at coordinate 63,966 of NZ_JBWKZL010000015.1, forward strand.
GTCAATCCATCCCAAACAGTAGCCTTGCTAAAAACACGAGGCTGGCAAATTAGTTATGAAACTGGACCTCGTAAGGTGTATTACAAAGAAAATATAGTGGCATCCTTGTATGCGCAGGCAGACTGGTTTACTCCAGCAGAAATCGAAGCGCCTGCAGTCGAAGGTGTTTATTTCTACGATCGTTTAACAGGAAAGCATATCGTCTTAGATGATATTCCAGCTGCAATCTTCTCTGAGGTTATGCGGGATATGGACCTCGTTGTCAGCGTTGCCCATGTTGGTGGTGTCGACCCTGAGGTTAGTCATTCCACTGTTGAAATGCGGACTATTATCGTTGAGGAATTGGCAAAATTATTAAAGCTTTCCAATGTAGAAGTGAAGAAACAACATGTCCTTATTGAAGGTAAATTAGCAAGCTATTCTTTGCATTTAGGCAGCGGTGTGGTCCATCAAGTCGGTGGTTCGATGATACCAATTGTCGCAGTCCCTTCTCAGCATCGTGGACGCATATTCTTACCTATGGTGGATGATGATCCACGAACAGCTGAAATTATGTCAAAGCTTTTAATGCTCAGTGAAGATACTAAAATGAAGGACCCAGCCATTTTAGCTCATATTCGTAGCTATGAACAAACGCATTAAAAGGTACAAAACAAAAACAGGTGACGAAACAACATGCGTCACCTGTTTTATTGTACATTTGTTTTTATCATTTCAAATAAAAGAGGTACATTCGTTCCTCGCTGTAATGAATGGCTTCCTTCCATTAAAAACGACCAGCTTTTTTTCATTTTTTCCCTATAAGGTAGTTCAGCATCGACTGGCAAATAAGCCTTTAAATATTCTTCAATCGTACCAGACAAATTTTCTATAAACTCATCTGCCTTGTGGATTTTCTCGGTTGGGATTTCATTACGTTCATCCCATAGTACATGCTCTAAGTTTGTAGAGAAATAAAATAATTGATAAGGCACTTTCAAGCGATTAATACTAAAGTGGTCATTCGCAATTAAGATTCTGGCATTCCTCGCCTTCATCTCATTGCGTTGTTCAATTTGCTCTTTACGCTTATCGGACTTCACTAAAATGGCATCCTCTGTATAAAACAATTTTTGCTCGATATTCTCATCGACCCTGACGCATTCTGGTGCAATAAAACAACCGTCTGCATCTGTTATATGAATGACAGCAGTTAAATCCTTCGCTAAAAATTTATATTTATCTAAATAACTCTGAATTACGCGTATAACACTGTTTTTAATATTGGGGATGCGTTTATGGGCATCCCATTTTGTCAACACATCCTCACGCTGGACATCAAAACGTATCGTTGTATCCGCGAAGTAAGTATCCAAATAATCCTCTAAAATAATTTGCTCTGTCTGCCCCTCAACAATGATTAAAAGTACCTTTTTAGTCATGCTGCACACCTGCTTTACGAAAAGCACGTTTAATTTTAAATGTTTTGGTCTCTTTATAAACCTCTTCATCCTGTCCACCAAGCTGAATAGCTCTCAAGTAGACATCTCTGGCATTATTTATTTCTTTAATACCCTTTAGCTGCATATAACGGTGATTCTCATTCGTTGTCGTGAACCATAAATTTTTAATAGCTAGCACCTCTAACACTCGTAGATTATGGGATGTGAAAACAAGCTGTCCTTTTCCTTCCTCATCTATCACTGTTAACAACTCACCTAGCAAATATTCAAAAACACCTGAATCTAATTCATCAATAACGACACAAGCATTTGGATTGTTATATACGGCAATCAATACACTAAGAATCGAAATGATCTTCAATATCCCCTCTGACTCTGTTCGCAAGGGTAATTCTTGCTCTCCACGCTGCGATAAAAATTCAAAACGGATGCCTTGTCCCCCATCATCCATTGTCTGCTTTGTAATAATATTGATCTTAATAGTCAGACCTGGAATAATAGCAGCCAGCACTCGGTTACTCTGTTCAATCACTTCACATAAAGCATAGAATTCATCTTCTGGCAATAAGGCAGGACCCTTTAAGTCATATGGAATTTGCCCTCTTGTTTTCTCTAAATGGATACTAAATGGCATGATCCGTTCTTCAAATAGCGGGGCAATATTTTGGTTATTCACTACATGTAAATCTCGATTAAAATCAATAGCTATATTTTTGATTAGCTGAATCTCTTGTTCGGTCAACCGTTCCTGTAATAATGGCTTCAAATCCTTATGGAAAAGAAAAGATCTATATTCCTTTCTTGCTAATTGCTGAATAACAAGCAATTGAATACGTGCTTGTTCACTCATATCAGGCAAATTTGAGTTACGTATTTGGATACCTTTCTCTGTCATAGCCATTAACACCTTTGACCGTTTTCCTTTATCATTTTCTCTATACGACAGTCGTTCCAGTGTTGTATAGAGCCGATGCTGATCCTCCTGCAGCTCCACATAATAATGGACAAAGAATGTACCAAATTGATTCTCAACTAAAAATTCAAAATCGAGACTGGCTGTATCCTCACCTGCTAAAATTAACCGCTTTTCTTGCGGGGGTAGCTTCACTTCAGCCAGCCAACCTGAAATAAGGGCCTTCAATAAACCAAATGCATCTACAATGGTTGTCTTCCCAGAGCCATTTTGTCCGTAAAGACCAACCACATTTGCTTGTAAAAAGCTCTCGAAGCTAACTGCTAAAGTAACCTCACCATGTCGTACATTCCGTAAATTTTTTAGTTTAATTTTTTTTACTTTTATGATTGCCATTTACTAAACATCCTTTAGCTCTTTTCCCCTATTATAATGAAAATTGTTATATTTTATAACAATCTCATACTTAATTATCAATTAGCCTATAGCCTATAACACTCATAGTAGGTAGGCATATGTTAAAGAAACATGAAGAAAGGTGTGTTTCATTGGTTTATCCTAGATTGGCTCCTGAAGATTTTAATAGTCAATTCCGTCCAGGTATGAAAATATGGGTGACACTTCCTACAGGGACTTATTCAGGTACATTGATTCGAACATTTGGAACAGGAGGAAGAACAGCTGAAATCCAATTAGATAACGGTCAATTGGTGACTGTTGATGTTAGCCAAATAACGGCTGCTGGTACAGGAACACCTCCTGGCAACTCCTATCCACCACCCTATCCACCACCCTATCCACCACCTTATCCGCCGCCCTATCCGCCACAACCGTACCCACCAAGACCCTATCCACCACAGCCTTACCCACCACAGCCACCGAGACCCTATCCGCCGCAGCCTTACCCACCACAGCCACCAAGACCCTATCCGCCGCAGCCTTATCCACCACAACCACCAAGGCCTTATCCACCGTTTCCAGGGGGACAATTCCCGGGCTTCCCACCTCCATTATTGCCGGGACTACCAAACATATTGCCAGGTATTATCGGCAACCCCAGACAGCCATAAAAAATAAAAGGCTTTCTCTTTGTTCTTTTACGAATAAAGAAAAGCCTTTTTTTACATATTTATATTTTATTTCCATAATAAAAACGAAGAAAGGCAATAGCATTTTCTAGCAGAAATGACATTCCTTAATAGGCAAAAAGACTTAAAGAGAAATAAAAAAATAAGATTTTAGCCAAATTTTAATTAAACTAAAATTGACTCAGTTTTGAGCATACTTGTTTTTTATATTATTTCCCTTTTGAATTTTCATAAAAATATTGTCTAAGCTACAAAATACATAGACTATAACACTAAATATCTTCGTTTACCTATTTAAATCTACACTGCAAATAGTAAGTTTTCTGGGTTGTGAATCATTTTTTTTGGCAGTATAGTAGTTTATTGTTAGGGGATAATTAGATTATTTTTCACTGGTACATATTTATTGAGAATGCATCTGGAATTCTATGAATGACATCTAGACTTTACATTGAATTAGCTTTTATTTCATCGATAACAATACCTATTTCTCATCCTTAACATGAATTAATCGGTATAATATAATTAGGAGGAAAAGCATGAAAAAACGTAAGAAGCAGCATATGTCCATTAGTAAAAAAATAACCGCTATAATGGTAAGTATTTTATTACTGTTTGGGTTAGTTACTTTAGGTCTTTCTTATTATATAGTAAGAAATAGTAATTTAACAGATATGAATCAATCGCTTGATGACAAAGGTATGATCTTAGCCAAAACAATTGATGTGAACACATTGAAATCTATCTTAGATAATCCTTCAGATAGTAACTCCGATGCAATTCGACTGACGAAGGAAATGGATGCTATTAATGATTATTCAGATAGCATTACCAATCTCTTTTTAATTACAGTTGATGGTGAAAATATTAATGCCCCTGTCCTATCTTCTAGTATACTTGAACTAGGTGCTGAGTATAATCAGGACATGATTGCTATGGGTTTATCACCTGATTTCCTAGCGAGAATTAAAGAAGTTTTTGAGACAAAAGAAGCTACAGCTACAGATATCTATAGCGATGAGTTTGGTAGCTATAAAACTGGCCTTACACCAATTTTAGATGATGATGGAACTATGCTAGCTGCATATGCTATTGATTATGACGTTTCGATGGTAACTGGCAAGGCTATGTCAGAGGCACTTTGGACATTGGTAGTAACGGTTATTTTCTTAATTGGTTCATCCATTGCTGTGTATACTCTTTTAAGAAAAAAATTAACACCGATTCAACAGCTTTCCCTACAGTCTAAAAAAGTAGCAGAAGGTAATTTAGAGCTTGATCCTCTACCCGTTACTTCAACGGATGAAGTAGGAACGCTTACGCAAAACTTTAATTCGATGATTGAAAATTTAAAAACTGTTATTAAGAGTACAACAAATGTATCTGCACGTGTTTCAAACACAGCCAATATTTTGTCTACGAACATGCAGGAAACTTCTGATTCCTATAATAATGTAGCATCTTCCATGCAAGAAATTGCAAGTGCAGCTGATCTTCAAGTTCAAAGAGCCAATGAAAGTACCATTACAATAGAAGAAATGAGTATTGGAATTCAACGTATTGCTATGACATCCAATCAAATTTCGGAATCTTCTATCTTAGCATCTGAGGAAGCTGAAAGAGGGAATGAATCAACTAATAAGTCTGTCGCTCAAATGAATGCGATTAGTCAGGCAGTCAATCAATCAGCAGCATCTGTTAAATTGCTTGGCGATCATTCTAATAAAATTGAAGAAATTGTCGGCATTATTACCGGAATTGCCTCTCAAACAAATCTCCTAGCCTTAAATGCAGCAATTGAAGCTGCCCGTGCAGGAGAAGCTGGCAGTGGCTTTGCCGTTGTAGCTGATGAAGTACGTAAGCTAGCTGAACAGTCTGAGGCCTCTGCCCGAGAAATTTCCACGCTTATTTCTCATATTCAGCACGATACAAATGAATCTGTGAATGTCATGGTTCGTGCGGTAGAGGAAGTCGATCATGGTATTGTCATGATAAACGATTCAGAACAATCCTTTAGTCAAATATTAACATCTATTCATCATGTAACTGGACAAATACAAGAGCTGTCCGCAACTATTGAAGAAATGGCGGCTGGCATGGAACAAGTGACTTCCGCAGTTAAAGATATGGAGGACTTCTCCATCAACTCTAAAGATAGTACAAGAGCAGTAGCTGCAACGTCTGCCTCTCAGCTAAATACAGTACAGCGAGTGTCTGAGGAAGCTCAAGTACTATCCGAGTTATCTGATGAATTATTGAATGTTGTCAATACCTTTGTAGTGAAATAATAAGAGAAAGGGCTGCCCTTATACGGTATTTTTGGTCCCTTTGCTTCTACAGAATACCTTCTGCTGGAGCTAAAGGACTTAAAATTTCCTACATAAGTGACTGCCCTTTTCTAAAATAGGAGTTGTAATGATTGAATAATAAACGAGAATTTGATTGTCCTACATCACAGTTTAAAAAGCATTTTTCTAAACAAAATACGCTACTATCCAATCATACAAAGCTATTAAATGAAGAGGATACTTTAGCTTATCAAACACTAAATCGTACAATGGCTGACTATGATAAAACTATCACGATACCACAAGTATTTTATAAAGTAGCACAGCAATTTGCAGGCCGTATCGCTCTTTCCTATGAAGATGGCAAGATGACCTATCGTCAGTTAAATCAAAAATCTAATCAAGTTGCACATATGCTAATCGCCAATGGTCTACAAAAAGGTGACTATGTGGCTATTATTATGGACCGTAGTAAGGAAACTATCATCAGTTTGTTAGGCGTGCTAAAAGCTGGTGGTGTTTATATTCCTATTGATCCGAGTTATCCAAAAGAACGTTGCCAATATCTCTTACATGATACTGGTGCACCATTTATCATAACGAAAAACGAATATAATGATTTATTGAATGACCTAATACATAATGAGTTCCAATCACCCACAGTGCTAACAATCAATCAAATGGAGAGTGGTCATTCACAAGAGGATTTACCATGTAACTTACTTCCATCCGATTTAGCCTATATTATTTATACATCTGGTTCTACTGGTAAACCTAAGGGCGTTTTGCTTAAACATACAGCCGTTATTAACCTAATAACAGATAATCAAAGAATTTACCATTCGACTGAAGAAGATGTATTTTCTCAGTTTATTTCTTACAGTTTTGATCCCTCTGTAACAGAGACTTTCACCGCTTTCTTTTCTGGTGCAAGACTCCATATGCTCGCAAGTATTGAGCGTCTTTCAATAGAGGCATTTGCTGATATGATTGCACGAGAGCAAGTAACAACTGCAACTGTACCGAACGCTTTCTTTACACAACTAGCCACACATTTACCTAGAGATTATCGGGACAAGCTGATGACGCTACAATATCTTTCGGTAGGCGGCGAAGCCCTATTGCCTGCGATTGTCCAAAAGTGGCAGGAAAAATTCGGATATTCTACTGAAATTATAAATGTCTATGGACCAACTGAATGTACAGTTTTAACCTCCTACTTCAAGATAAAAAGTCAGTTAACAGACATGCAATCAAGTATTCCTATTGGCAGACCGATTGCCAATTATGAAATGTATGTGGTGAATAAGGATGAACAGCTTTGCCCAGTTCATGTAACAGGCGAATTATGTATTGCAGGAGCTGGTCTGGCGGCAGGATATTTACATCAACCTGAAAAAACAGCAGAGGTCTTTGTCCCTCATCTATTTAAACCAGATCAAAAAATGTATCGAACAGGTGATTTAGTCCGGCTATTACCTAGCGGTGTCATTGAATTTGTAGGACGGAAAGATTCACAAATTAAAGTAAGAGGCTTTCGTATTGAGCTTGGAGAAATTGAGACCGTTCTAAGCAATCATCCTATCATTCAGGAATCTGTGGTCATAGCTAAGAAAATGTCTGACGGCCAAAACCATTTATTTGCTTACTACACAGCGGCAAATGGTATACAGCTAGAGGAACAAGTTTTAAGAGACTACTTAAACAATCTTTTACCAGATTATATGGTACCTGAACGATTCATCGAATTGCTAGAAATGCCACTATCCCCTACTGGCAAAATCGATCGCAAGCAGTTGGCTACATTGGATGTAACATTATCACGGAGTCATCTATACGTTGCCCCTGAAAATGATACACAGCTTTTACTAGCGAATGCATGGGAGTATGTACTTGGCAACAGTCCAATAGGCATTCACGATAACTTCTTTCACATTGGTGGACATTCATTAAAAGTACTTGAAATTCTTGTCCAAGTGAAGAAGCATATACCATTCCTAAAGATTCAGGATTTTTTCCAATATCAAACGATTGCTGAATTAGATCAATACATTGGCAACTATCAGCCTGAAGATTTGGACGTGGAAACAACACCTAAAAACTTTGTCTATAAGGATTTAATGGAGCCTAGTAAGCTTCCAGTTTCAGAAACGGTGAAGCCGTTACCGATGACTTCGATTTTATTAACAGGTGCGACAGGTTATTTAGGAAGCCATGTATTATACGAGCTGCTAGTGACAACCAAAGCGCATATCTATTGTCTTATTCGACCAAGTGAAAAGGCCACTTTAGAGGATAAGCTAAAGGATAGTATGCAATTTTACTTTGGACATACCATCACTAAACATATGGAGAACCGAATAACCGTCATTCAAGGAGATTTAGGAAAGAAGAACCTTCATTTAACTAGCGAAGATAAAAAGGTTCTAATAGAAGAAATCGATGCCATCATCCATTGCGGAGCCGATGTACGTCACTTCGGAGAGACGGATCATTTTAATAACGTTAATGTCAATGGGACACGTTATTTACTTGAATTGGCAAAGGGTAAGCCCGGTATTCATTTTCATTATGTATCAACAATCGGCATTCCAGAGGAGCTCGCTGCCATTCAATGGGGCCCAGATGAGGCAAGAGGCGATTTCAACTACGATATGCAGCTTCATAGTGTCTATACACAAAGTAAGCTGGAAGCAGAAAATCTCGTAAGAAATGCTGTACTTGACGCGATTTCTATTTCTATCTATCGTGTAGGTAATTTAAGTTGTCATTCTGAAACAGGAAAATTCCAACGAAATATCAATGATAATGCCTTTTACCGTATGATTAAATCTATGCTTTACTTAGGTAAAACACCTTCCGTGCAATGGCATGTAGACTTCACACCGATTAATTATGCTAGCCAAGCATTAGTATACCTAGCTAATCAGCCAGCAGCAAATGGACATATCTTCCATCTATGCAATCCTGTATCACTTACTTATTTAGAATTAATCGACATGATAAAGGAATTTGGCTATGATTTACAAGTCATGACAAAGCAAGAGTATACAAATTGGCTATTACATGATGACCATTCTATCGAAGTACAAGAATATTTAGCTTTAGCTATTGCACAGCTAGAAGGTGATGGAGCTAGTGACTCACCATTTATCTTTAACTGCAAAAAAACGATTGAATTTCTAGCAAACGCAAGTATTGAATGTGCTGTACCAAATACAGCATTTATTCATCAAATGATTGAATATGGGATCGAAACAGGTTACTTCCCTGAGCCCAAACAAGTCAATATGCGATGAACAGAAATGATATACAGCTTTTTGCACTCCCATTAGGGGAACAGTTATCTTCCGAAGAATGGAATGCATTTACTATAATGCTCCCTTCTCATGTCCAAAAAAATATCAGGCAGTACAAGCAGTGGCAGGACCGTCAAAGAGCCTTGTTAGGTAACACCCTTATCAGGTGGGCGCTCCTCCCATTCTTGAGTAAGGCTGTATGCCATATTACTCAAGACATTTATGGTCGTCCAACTGTAGCGAATCACAAACAATGGGAAGGCGATTTTAATCTCTCTCACTCTGGTGATTGGATTGTTCTGGCCCTAACAACAAACGGGCGAGTAGGCATTGATGTTGAAGAAATAAAGCCCGTGAATAAAGATATTATGCACTATGCATTATCTAAACAAGAGTTCCATATGTCCCTTCATCAGCCTCTCCATGCTTTTTATGAACTTTGGACATTAAAAGAGGCTCTTTTTAAAACAGGCTTATTTCCTAACCTATCGCCTCACTTGCTTGATACTATTGATATTAAAACGACAAGAGCAGATCTTTCAACGCAATTACTTTATCTTGATCAACGTCATCCTGTCACCATATGCTGGAACAATAGCTCTACCAATGTAAAAATAACAACATTAAATAGACAGCAGCTTCTACAGTAATCAAACAAGGAGGAGAAAACTATCATTTCTCCTCCTTGTTTATGAACAAAAAAGCTGCCTATTATGTCTGTTTTATAGACCAATGGGCAGCTCCAATACAGTTTATTTAAATAAATCCGGATACATTTCTTTCGCTAAGGCTTCCATACCATCTATTGTATTATAGCCATAACCAAACATATAATTGTAATCTACAATATAGATTTGTTTGTTTTTAATAGCCTTCATGCTCGAAAGCTTAGGGTTAGCATAGATTTCTTCACGAACTTTTGTCAGATCAGAACCATCCCAGTTTGGAAGAATTAACACATCTGGATCAGATGCAATTAATGTTTCCACACTAACATCTCCTGTTTCATCTTTGAAAATATTATCTAGCTTAACCATTTTAAATGCGTCATTAAAGAATGTTTCATCATGTGCTGGGTATACAAAAAGTTCCTTTGGATCATTTGTATGCAAATAAGCAAATGTTTTTTCTTCTTTAATACTTTCTAATTTAGAAGTAATGTCTTGTTGTCGATCTTTTAATTCTTTAATGAAGCTAGTTGCCTTGTCTTGAACATTGAAAATTTCACCGATATTTTCGATGTCTTTATAAATAGAATCATACGTGCCACCTGTGATTGATGATTCTAAAACAAATGTTTTAATACCCATTTCGTTTAGTGAATCTACTGTGCCTACTCCCCATTCAGCATTATCAAATAAGCCACCACGACCAAATACTAAATCTGGATTAGTTCCTAATGTAACCTCTTTCCCTACATATTCATCACTTAATATATTTAATTTTGAGTATTCCTCTTCCACAGATTTATCGACAGCACCAAAGTTTGCACCAACACCAACGATTTTATCGCCTAGTCCTAAATGCAATAATAATTCTGCTGCTGGGCGTGTGTTTGCCATAATTTTTTCAGGTGCCTTATCGAATACTTGATCTTTCTTGTCCCAAGTCGAACCACCTTCAGCCTTTGTAAAGTTTTCAATAGTTAATGGATAATGCTCTTTTGTTTGTGCTTCTTCTGAAGTATTTTTGCTAGTATTACCGCAAGCTGTTAACGTTAATAAAGCGGCCAAACCAATTCCTAGTAATAATTTTTTCTTCATGTTGTTGCTCCTCCTATAGTCCATATGCAAATCCTAATCCATTCGTCACTGGATTAGTAAACGTTTGACACTTAATATGATATAAAGCTTCTATTATTTCGGGTGTTAAAACTTCCTCGGGCGTACCATGCGCATAAACCTCACCATCTTTTACTGCGTAAAGATAATCACAGTAATGTGCAGCCATTTCTAAATCATGAAGTGCTGCTAACACGCCAATATTTAAGCTTCTCACACAAGAAAGTATTTCAATTTGATAACGAATATCTAGATGATTTGTTGGTTCATCTAAGATCATAATTTTAGGCTGCTGGGCAATTGTTCTCGCTAAAATAACCCGTTGCTTTTCGCCACCAGATAATGAAAGGAAACTACGTCCCTTGTAAGCTTGTAAGTTCGTGCGTGCTAATGCCTCTTCGACAATTTCAAAATCATTTTGATTATCAGACTCTAACATTTTTTTATGAGGTGTTCTGCCTAACATCACCATTTGCTGAACGGTTAAATCAAAATGCATTTCATTGAATTGCCCTACCACCCCTAAATGCTGTGAGATTTTCTTTTCTGGGCTTTTCAAAACGTCTAAATCATCTAAAAAAACCATCCCTTTTTGTGGCACTAAGCTTTTATAAATACTTTTCAGTAAAGTTGACTTTCCGCATCCATTTGGTCCGATTAAGCCCACAAATTGCTGCTTGTTTACATGAATGGAGATGTTTTTTACAATTTCCTTCTTTCCTATCTTTACTTCTATTTCCTTCGCTACTAATTCCATTGTTCTACCCTCCGAAGTTGTAACCTTTTTTTACAATCATATAGATAAATAATGGTGATCCAATGACAGAAGTAATGATGCCAATCGGTAGTTCAACATTCTCGATTAATGTTCGAGACAAAATATCTGCCCATATCATGAAAAGTCCTCCTAAGAGTAACGTTCCTAGCATTAATCGTTTATGATCCGCCCCGAAAATCCCTCTCGTAATATGTGGAATAATTAAGCCAACAAAACCAATCATACCTGCATAAGCAACCATCGTTCCTGTTATTAGCGATGTGAGAATCATATACAATTTACGGTAAACACTTAAATTGATACCTAATGTGATAGCAGATTCATCTCCAAGTAACATCGTATTCAGCACTCGATGTTGAAAAAGAAATAATGCAGCTCCTAATGCGATGACGATTGCTAAAATCGGTGTTTTATCCCAGCTTGCAGAGGCTAAACTTCCCATAGACCAAAAAGTAACGGTTTTTATGCCCTCAGCATTATTGGCAAAAAAGATAATAAGACTTGAAAATGAGCTACATAATGCACCTATCACAACACCAGATAAGACGAGCTTTACCGATGTTGCTTTACCACCAATACTAGATAAAATTAGCACGGCCATAGAAGTAAGCATGGCTCCTGCAAATGCGCCAAAGGCAACCCCGAATTGTGCCAGCAATGCACTGCTGCCAAAGCCAACTAAAATGGCAAAGGTTGCACCCAATGATGCCCCTGAAGAAATACCAAGTATGTATGGATCAGCAAGAGGATTTTGTACAACTGCTTGCATCACAGCCCCACATAAAGCAAGTCCAATACCAATGAGCAGTGCAAAAATAACACGTGGCATTCTGACCTGTAAAATAATATTCAAATAGGACTCACTATCCACACTATCGAGTGTGCCAAACTTTCCATTAGATACAGCATGCAACAAGATATCCATTGATTGCTTGAAGGGTATACTGACCTGACCAATTGATACAGAAAAAACGGCAGATATTATAATGGAGCCGATTAATAGCAAGATGATGACATAATATATATTGCCCATCCCTATTCTGTTAGCTTCCTGATTATCCAAAATGTCACCTCTATTATCCAAATTATCTCAAATGATAACGATTATCATTATCATTATCATTATCATTTCGTATTGTAAGGGATAATCTAAGGAAAAACAACAGGAAAATTTTTTTTATTAGATTTTTTTATTAAAAAACACAAAAAACTAGCTCTCCATTTTTTAACTGCAGACTGGTAAAGGGCCGACAAATAAAAAAATAACACCCTTTGCTGAGTGTTATTTATCACATAAATCTGCTTTTAAATTGTGTTCAATATAAGCTCGCTCCTCTTCGGGTCTCAATAGACGCGTCGCTCTTCCTGAATTTCTTGATTCTTCGCCACCTTGCATCTCCCAAATTGCGTTATGATCCTCTACGGCATGAGAAAAATCACCCTTCGACCATCTTTCCAATATTGAAATGTAAAGTTCTTTATATTTATAATCGTTCATTTTGCATACAGCCAACAATCGATCAACTTTTTCTTGTGTGATTTCAGTGTGGCCCCATTTTACACTAGCTTCAACTTTTTGGTGGGACATGTTATGAATGGCTTCGTTTACTTTGTGTTCTATTAAATTGTCAGGATAAAGCAATTCTTCTTTTGTAACAGGTTTACTTTCAAGAATTACACCATCATTTTCAACAATTGCTTTTTCTTTTTCAGGGACAGGCTTCTCCATATGTTCAGTGGATTTAATATAACCAAATGCTCCACCGAAAATGATGAAAATGACAATGATACTGATAACCGATTTTGTTGTTCTCTTCATGTTATAGCCCCTCAGTAATTTTTTATCATTATATATTGGTTTATATTATGCAATCAGGATAATAATAACAGAAAGTTGTAACAGGGTTCAACATCTCTAAAACGGAGAGCACTTACACTATTGCATGAAATCAAGTCATAGTTCATCAAATGCTGTCACATGATTATAAGTAATATCCTCAGGATTTCAGTGAAACCTATCATCTAAAAAGTATTGATAGGCAATGTTAAGCAACAAAAAAACCACTTCTCTTGTTTACCGAGAAGTGGTTATTGTGATTGAAATTAATTATTTACATGACCAGTAATTATTTCACAAGATGGAAGTGAATAATCCCTTACATCATTCCTGGCATGCCGCCCATTCCACTCATATCTGGCATACCTGCACCAGCTGGTTCTGGAATGTCTGCAACTACTGCTTCTGTTGTTAAGAACAGTGCAGCTACAGAGGCAGCGTTTTGTAGAGCTGAACGAGTTACTTTCGCTGGGTCTACTACGCCTGCTTCCATCATGTTTACCCATTCGCCTGTTGCTGCATTGAAACCAATGCCAATTTCTTCACGTTTCAGGCGATCCACGATGATAGAGCCTTCAAGACCTGCGTTGTTAGCAATTTGACGAACTGGCTCTTCTAAAGCACGAAGGACGATTTTCACTCCTGTTGCTACGTCGCCTGCTTCAGATTCAGCCACTTTTTCAACTGCTGCATATACGTTAAGAAGTGCAGTACCACCTCCTGATACAATCCCTTCTTCAACAGCTGCACGTGTTGAGTTTAAAGCATCTTCAATACGAAGTTTACGCTCTTTAAGCTCTGTTTCTGTTGCAGCCCCTACTTTAATAACTGCTACACCACCTGCTAATTTCGCAAGACGCTCTTGAAGTTTTTCTTTATCGAATTCTGAAGTTGTTTCAGCAAGTTGTGCTCGGATTTGGCCAATACGTGCTTCGATTGCATCTGCACCGCCTACACCTTCAACAACTGTCGTATTGTCTTTTGTGACAACAACTTTTGCAGCACGACCAAGTGAAGAAATATCAGCTGATTTTAAGTCTAAGCCTAATTCCTCTGTAATCACTTGACCACCAGTTAAGATAGCGATATCTTCAAGCATTGCTTTACGACGATCACCAAAACCTGGTGCTTTTACTGCTACAGCATTGAATGTACCACGAAGCTTATTCACAACAAGTGTTGCAAGTGCTTCTCCTTCAACGTCTTCAGCAATTATTAAAAGTGGACGACCTTGTTGTACCACTTGTTCTAATAACGGTAATACTTCTTGGATATTTGTAATTTTTTTATCTGTAATTAAGATATATGGGTTATCTAGAACTGCTTCCATTTTATCTGTATCTGTTACCATGTAGTGTGACGCATAGCCACGGTCAAATTGCATACCTTCTACAACATCAAGCTCTGTTGTGAAGCCTTTAGATTCTTCAATTGTAATAACACCATCATTACCTACACGCTCCATCGCTTCAGCAATAAGTTGTCCAACTTCATCATCAGCAGCAGAAATAGCAGCAACTTGTGCGATTTCATCTTTATTGCTTACAGGTCGAGAAATTGAGTGTAATTCCGTTAATGCTGCAGCAACTGCTTTATCAATACCTTTACGGATACCTACAGGGTTTGCGCCAGCAGTCACGTTTTTCAAGCCTTCACGAATAATTGCTTGTGCTAGAACTGTTGCAGTAGTTGTACCATCACCAGCGATTTCGTTTGTCTTAGAAGCAACCTCAGCTACTAATTTTGCTCCCATATTTTCGTATGGATTTTCCAGCTCGATTTCTTTTGCGATTGTCACACCATCATTTGTAATCAGTGGTGAACCGAATTTTTTTTCTAATACTACATTACGCCCTTTTGGACCTAATGTTATTTTTACCGCATTTGCTAATTTATCTACACCTTGTAACATTAATGAACGAGCGTCTTCTGAAAATTTAATATCTTTTGCCATGAGAATTTACCCTCCTGAAATGGAATATTCGTTAAGCTTCTTCAATATATTTATATCAATTTCATCTTATTGTCACTTTTCGATCAAGAAACAGT
This sequence comes from Lysinibacillus sp. GW247-5R2A, assembly GCF_059424475.1. Lineage (NCBI taxonomy): Bacteria > Bacillati > Bacillota > Bacilli > Caryophanales > Bacillaceae > Lysinibacillus > Lysinibacillus sp. GW247-5R2A. The sequence continues at coordinate 79,441 of NZ_JBWKZL010000015.1, forward strand.
AAGCTTTCACCTTAATTTAAGGTGCATCAAATATTATTCAATAATTGCAAGAATATCGCTTTCGCGTAAAATTAGGTATTCATTACCTTCAAATTTAACTTCTGTACCAGAGTATTTAGAGAAAATAATGTGGTCGTCAACTTTAACGTCAAGCTCTACACGTTGTCCGCTCTCTAAAACACGACCTGTCCCAACTGCTACAACTTTACCTTCTTGTGGTTTTTCTTTTGCAGAGTCAGGTAGTACAATACCGAATGCAGATTTTTCTTCTACCTCGATTAGTTCAATTACAATACGATCTCCTAGTGGTCTTAACAAGTGAAACAACCTCCTAATAATAATAATTGTTGAATTTATTAGCACTCTATAACATCGAGTGCTAACACAATTATTATGATAATCAATCACACTTTTTTTTGCAAGTCAGAACTTCGAAAAATTTTGTTTTCTTTCCATATTCATCTACAATAGAAAGGAAGCCTATGAATGGAAAGGATTTTGACTGTGACTAATTCTCCAAAAGTAACAAAACATAAAAAAACAGCTCTATATGTTTTACTGATTTATATCCTTATGCAAATCTCAAGCAGATGGTTGCTCTTACCATTTCACAAGCTCGTTATGAAGATGACTGGCCTAGCCTCTGAGCAAGCAGCACCGATAACTCAAGGGTGGTATATTGCGCTTAGCTTTGCCGTGGCGCTCATTTTAAGTTTAATCTTAACATCCCGTGATAAAGCCTTTTGGAACGTCTATCAAGGAAAAAAAGAAACTATACCACTCACAATTGTTTGGGGTATTCTTGGTTTCTTCCTTGTATTTTTTGGTCAAATGATTGGAGCAGCTATTGAAATGGCCATTTTTGGTATTGAAGGAGGCTCCCAAAATACCGCTGATATTGTCGCTATAGCTAAAGAAGCTCCTATTGCCATATTAGCGATCGTTGTATTTGGTCCCATTTTAGAAGAGTTCGTCTTCCGTAGAGTTATATTTGGATCACTTGTCCAAACAACAAACTTCTGGGTGGCGGCAATAGTAAGTGCAATATTCTTTGCAATTATCCACTTCGACTTCTCTCATATTTTACTTTATACAATTTGTGGTTTGATCTTCGCCTTTTTATATCACAAAACAAAACGAATTTGGACTTCCATTATTGCACACGTTATGCTGAATGGATTTGTGACACTTGTACAATTCTATGCAGAACCATTGCAAAAGTTTCTTCAAGAACTAGAAAAAATGCAATAAATTTTTGTAAAGCTCAATAAAGTTGTCAACAATACAAAAGCTCGGTGCCTTTATGTAGGTACCGAGCTTTATCTATTACTGTTTATTTAATTCTTCTATTTGTCGTCGTTGTTGCTCAAGTGCCTCTTCAATCTGGCGCTTTTGCTCCGCTTCCTGCTCTTCTTTTAATCGAATTTCCTCTGATTTTAAATATTTCCTATAACCTACTCGAGATATCATAATACTAATTTCATACAGGATAAATAGCGGCACTGATACCATTAAGTGAGACGCCAATTCAGGCGGTGCAATGAGAGCAGCACATACAAATAAACCAAAGTATGAATATTTACGAATACGAATTAGTAGATCTGGACTCAATATTCCTATCCGTGAAAAGAACAACACTACAATAGGTAATTGGAATAGAAAGCCGAATGGTATTGTGAGTTTAAATAAAAATGTAAAATACTCATGTATACCAATTGTTTGCTTAATATCTAAATCATTTGATAAATTCATCATGAATTTGATGACATACGGGAATAATAAAAAGTATGAAAAAGATAACCCTGCGATAAACAATAAAAATGAATATGGTATATAGCTTAAGGTTGCTCTTCGCTCTACTTCCCTTAATCCTGGACTAATAAACGACCACAATTGATACATTAATACTGGCGATGAAAGAATAAATGCAATTAAAAAAACAACTTGAATATAAATTGCTAGTGGTGTTACTACATCAAATGCATGGAGCTCAATATTATATTTTGCTCCTGTGGTTTGAAGGTATTTAACAAGTGGCTTTGCGACAAAAAAGGCGCCAGCCATAGCGAGAACAAAGAAAACGGCAACAATGAACAGCCGTTTTCTTAATTCTTCTATATGCTCAATGACAGTTAGATCTTTTGGATTCATTCCTCAACATCCTAACTTACTTATCTAGTTCTTTCTTTTTCTTGTCATCATCATCTTCGTCGGCTAAACCTTTAGTAGCATTTTTGAATTCACGTAGTGTTGAACCAAATGCTTTACCAAGCTCTGGTAACTTTTTAGGACCAAAAATTAGTAACGCGACAACTCCGATAATAATGAGGCTCATAGGACCAATACCGCCCATTACAGCCACCTCCTCTTTATATCCATCATTTTAACGCATATTTCGCCTTTTTGCTAACTAATTATATGTGAAAGTTTTTCGTCACTCTCACTGATTTTACCTTGTTATATTTAAAATTACTATTTGACAGAAACAGTGAACTCCACTATAAAATATGTAAAATTTTCACACTTCCTGATTCCGAATTAAATAAATAAGCGCTTGCAATTCTACCGATAAATCAATGGTTAAGAGCTGCATGCTATCTGGCACCGTTAAGCGCTCAGGCGTAAAGTTTAAAATTCCCTTTGCATTCATAGCCGCTAAACGATCTGCCATTTTTTGTGCAGAGCGTGGTGATACTGTCAAAATAGCTAGCTCTGCCCCGTATTCTGCATACTTTTCTTCCAGCAAATCAGGATGAAAAACAGGAATGTTACTAATCATTTTGCCATCCTTTGGCGCTTTTGAATCAAATGCTACAACAATATGAGTGTTGTGGTTTTTTTGAAAATTATATTTTAATAATGCACTGCCTAAATTCCCCACGCCAATTAAAGCTACTTTTGTTGTTTCATGTTGATCAAGCGTCTGGCTAAAAAATTGTAATAGATGCTGTACATCGTAGCCATAGCCTTTCTTTCCAAGAGCACCAAAATAAGAAAAGTCACGGCGAATGGTTGCAGAATCTATTTTCATCGCTTCACTCAGTTCCTTCGACGAAATACGTTCCATACCTTCTTGTGCAAAGTTTTGAATAAATCGATAGTAAAGAGGAAGTCTTTTTGTAGTGGCTTGTGGAATTTTTAATTCTTGTTTCAAACTTTCTCCTCCTTATGATAAAACTCAATCCATTTTACTGTACTAATTTTAATACATTTATCCTTAACTATATACAATATTTTTCAATCCACTAGCGTATTTCTCTTTAGTTAATGGCGCTTTGTACGCAGCTAACTAAAAAGAAATCGTTTCAATCTTACATGACTGCTTGGAATAAGTAAAGCACTGACATTGCATGCAAATCGTTCATCCATTACACTAAGGTAGAATTGAGGTGTCAAGAATGATTGTTTTACAGGTCAATCAACTAACAAAATCCTTTCTTGCAGATGAAATTTTAAGTGGTGTGAAATTAGAAGTTCAACACCGTGATCGCGTTGCCTTAGTAGGGCGCAACGGTGCAGGTAAATCTACTTTATTAAAAATAATCGCTGGTCAAATGTCCTATGACTCAGGGGATATCATTATTCCAAAGGGCATCCAGGTTGGCTATTTAGAGCAACATGCCGGATTAAATTCTACGTTAACTATTTGGGATGAAATGATGACCATTTTCGAACCCCTTTTAGCTCAAGAACAAACACTCCGCTCGCTCGAACAGCAAATGGCAGACCCTACTGTTTATGAAAATCCAACTCTGTATGCCAAAGTTATGTCGGAATACGATCAACTACAGCATACTTTTAAGGATGCTGGCGGCTATCAATATGAATCGGACATACGCTCAGTGCTTCACGGCATGCAATTCTATCCGGAAGACTACGATAAACCTATTAGCTCACTATCTGGTGGACAACGCACACGCTTAGCACTAGCTAAGCTTTTATTGAGTAAACCAGACCTACTAATTCTCGATGAGCCTACGAACCATTTAGATATTGAAACATTATCTTGGTTAGAATCTTATTTAAAGAGCTATGAGGGCGCTATTTTAATTGTTTCCCATGACCGCTACTTCTTAGACCAAGTTGTTTCCATAGTCTACGAAGTTTCACGTCATCGTGTCACAAAATTTACAGGCAACTACAGTGCTTATTTAGATGAAAAAGCTAAAAACTATGAACGGGATGTCAAACTTTTTGAGCGTCAGCAAGACGATAAGGCCAAGCTAGAGGATTTTATCCAAAAGAATATTGCACGTGCCTCTACAACAAAAATGGCACAAAGTCGACGGAAGATGCTTGAACGAACAGAGTGGATGGAATCGCCGGATGGTGATGAGAAATCCGCTAGTTTTGGTTTTACAATTGAACGTCCAAGTGGAAATGATGTGTTATCCGTTGATGATTTAACAATCGGCTATAACGATCAGCGCATATCTAGTGGGATTAAGCTACGTACTTTTCGCGAGGATCGGATTGCTCTTGTTGGACCAAACGGAGTTGGTAAATCGACATTACTAAAAACGATTGTGAAAGATTTAACACCTCTAGCAGGTGATATCCGTTATGGTACGAATGTACAAATTGGCTATTACGATCAAGAGCAAGCAAAGCTTTCAAGCAATAAAAGTGTCTTAAAAGAGCTATGGGATGAATGGCCGCTGATGAATGAAAAAGATATTCGTACCGTATTAGGACGTTTCCTATTTAGTGGAGAGGATGTGGATAAAACCGTCTCTTCATTATCAGGCGGTGAGAAAGCACGACTGGCACTTTCAAAATTAATGATGCAAAAGGCCAATTTTTTAATTCTCGATGAGCCTACGAACCATCTAGATTTAGATAGTAAAGAGGTACTGGAAAATGCTTTAATCGATTACCCTGGAACGCTTCTATTCGTCTCCCATGACCGCTACTTCATTAATCGTATCGCTACGAAGGTAGTGGAGTTGTCTGGAACTGGGTCGTTTGAATATTTAGGGGACTATGATTATTATGTAGAGAAAAAACAGGAGCTGTTGGAGCTAGCACAAATGAAAAGTACTTCCCAACCGCAACTACAGCAGGATCTACCTGATAAGTCCTCTACCTCTAAAATTGATAAAGAGGCAAAAAAGCGTGAACGGCAAATAAGACGTACTATCGAAGAATTAGAGGGCAAGATGCAAGAAACGACAGCCTCCATTGATAGATTAGAGGAAGCTCTCTGTGACCCTGCAATTTTTACAGATCATGAAAAAATTACCCAACTGCAAGACGAATTGGCTACTGAAAAGGAACAGCATGAGCTTTTAGAATTAGAGTGGCTAGCGTTAAATGAAGAATTAGAAAATATAAATATGTAATTTGATTTAAGCCGTGTGCATTGTCGCATGGCTTTTTTCTTTACTCTCCTTCATTTTTCATATATATTGGTCAAGTGCTATTTTTCGACAAAAAATGCCCACAGTTTTATTCACACCATAAATCTAGTAATACCAACATATCAACAGAGTTTTCCACACTGTCCACAATTAAAATTTATTTTATCCACACCACCCCGTGTAAAACATGCTACTATATATTGAATAATCACAAGTTATGCACAAGTTATCAACAATTTGTGCATAAGTACGCCTGTTCGGTATTTAGTTCGCTCTATTACCTGTGGATAATTTTCTGAAAAATTTGTCAATTAAAGTGTTTCATTGGATGTTTCTCTTCGCTACATTCATTTTTCATCATCAAATTTTCGACAATAAAAAAGAGATATCTTCAATAAGATACCTCCTTCATTTACTACTACACCCAGGATTTTAACTCCATTCCTGGACGACCATTCATCATTAGGTTTCCTCGGATTCCCGCTTCATACATTGGCATCGCTACTGCTCCAATCATTGCCGCATTATCTGTACACAATTTGAGTGGTGGTACAAAAAACGGAATCCCTTCCTCAGTGAACACTGCCTCTAATGAAGCACGTAAGCCTTTATTGGCTGCTACACCACCAGCTGCAATGACTTGCTTCACCTGATATTCGCGAGCGGCACGCAATGTTTTTGCGGTTAGTACTTCAACAACACTTTCCTGAAAGCCCTTTGCTACGGCTGCTGGTGAAATAGCTTCGCCACGTTGATCCATATTATGTTTATAATTAATGACTGCTGATTTTAAGCCACTAAAACTAAAATCATAAGATCCTTCCTCTAACCACACTCTTGGAAAAGGAACAGCCTCTTCGCCCTCATGAGCAAGCTGATCAATGCGTGGGCCACCTGGATAAGGTAAATTTAAAACTCGTGCCACTTTATCATAAGCCTCACCGGCTGCATCATCTCTTGTTTCACCGATAACCTCAAAGGAGCCATGTTCCTTCATATAAACAAGCTCCGTATGTCCACCTGATACAACAAGTGCCAATAATGGAAACTCCATTGGCTGGACTAGAGCATTGGCGTAAATATGACCTGCAATATGATGTACACCGATAATCGGTAAATTGTTGGCAAATGCAAACGCCTTAGCTGCGTTTATGCCAATTAGCAACGCACCGACTAAACCTGGGCCCTCCGTAACGGCAACCGCCTCTAAATCGGCTGGTTTTATATTCGCTTGTGCTAATGCTTCCTCAATAACCACTGTAATTTGTTCAACATGATGACGTGAAGCGATTTCAGGAACTACGCCTCCAAATCGCTTATGGCTTTCTATTTGTGAAGCAACAACATTCGAAATAATTTCATGACCATTTCGAATAATTGCGGCAGCTGTTTCATCACAGCTCGATTCTATTGCTAATATCAATCCATTATTCATTATAAATTCACCCACATGACAAGGGCATCCTCCCCGTTATCAGTATAATAGCCTTTCCGTATTCCACCATCTTGGAAATGAAGCTTGCGATAGAGATTTTGTGCAACTACATTGGTTACACGTACCTCAAGCGTCATGACTTCCATTCCATGTAAACGTGCTATATGCATAGCTTCACGCATTAATCCTTCGCCTATCCCTCTGCCACGAGCCTGCTCAATCACAGCTACGTTTGTTATTTGAGCTGCATCTATGACCATCCACATTCCACAAAAACCAATAATACTACCATCTTCATCTATAGCCAGTACATAATGCGCATACTGATTTTCATGCACTTCGTAGTAAAAGGAATCTAACGTCCATGGTACTGGAAATGAAGCCAATTCAATTTCATAAACTGCTGGCACATCGTCAGAAACCATTTTTCGATAAGTTACATCCCTACTCATGTTCCTTCTCCTTCTGTTCTTTCAGCCAGTTCGCCTCAGCCTCGGCAATCCGTTTATATTGTGGAACGAAGTGATGGGTAGCTTCGACACTTGGTAACTCCATTTTCGTCGCTAGATGGATGACTTCCGTTGCGCGTGGCAAGTCAATACTAAATGGTGCACGTACGGCATGATCACCAAGTATTTGCACAATATTCTCCCAAAATATATCAACATCTGTTCCTACAAACAGAATAGGTTGCTCTAATGCCTTTAAACGCACTAATAAATCATCAATATGTGCATGATGATCCTCCACAAATGCCTCTAATGTCTCACCTTGATAAACTGCCGTATAGACATTGCCTCTTCTAGCATCAAAAATTGGACAAATCAACCCGTTATAAAGGGTAGCGTTGGCAGCTAATGTTTTTAAACTAGATACGCCGACTAAAGGTGTCTGTAATGACCATGCTAATGTCTTTGCTAATGTCACACCTATACGGACACCAGTATAAGAACCTGGTCCTTCAGATACTGCAATCGCATCCAAGTCATTCGGCCTTACATCTATTCGTGCCATGACTTCTTCAATCGCTGGCATCGCACCTGCTGAATGCGTTAATTTTATATTTTGTACCATCTCGGCCACTACTTTGCCGTCCTTTACAACTGCAATGGAAAGTGGTGTATTTGCTGTTTCTATTCCTAACCAAATCATTTCATTAGCTCCTCACATAGTGCCTCATAGCGTTCTCCACGAGGTATCAACACAAAGCGTCGTTCATTTTCTCCGATTCGGTAAATCTCGATCGCTAGACGATCCCGTGGCAAATCCTGTTCGATTAAATGCGCCCATTCGACTACTGATACCGCATCTCCATAAAACAGCTCGTCCCAACCAAGGTCTTCATCACTTTCTGCTAACCTATATACATCTAAATGATTAAACGGTACTCTTCCCTCATACTGCTTAATAATGGTAAATGTAGGACTGTTGACTGTTCGTTTGACCCCCAGCCCCTTCGCCAAGGCTTTCGTAAATGTCGTCTTGCCCGCGCCTAGATCACCTTCTAATGTAATCGTATCTTGAGCTTCTAGCTTATTCGCAAGTTTGCAGGCAAAACGTTCTGTATCATCAACTGAATTCATGATTATTTCATACATATTCTTTATTTCCTCTCATCACTACATTACCTCTAGTTTACCTAAACTAGCCAAAATGTTCAAAGCATCCAATACCATTATACTTGCTTTGATTGCGCTCATTAAAAAGCTCTTTTAAAAACAGCAGTGAGGTGACACGATGAAAACAAAAACACGACTTCTTTTATGAAGACGTGTCAGACTGTACAATGAAAAAAGTAAAGCCCCTGATTTCCACTACCGGCGAACTTTCCAGTGAATGTGCTAAGAAGGACAAAAACCATCGAGAGTGAATTTTCCCGATGGCTTTTGTCTACATATTGAGAGGCCTTCTTTTACAAAGACATTTTACAATTATCGATTGGAATGGCCTTTTACAGCTATGATCTCTTTAGCTATTAATTTATCATTCTTAAATTTCACTATATAAGCCTGAGTCAACAAAGTTTCATCATTCCAACGGTATTCATTATTTTTCACCTTTTTACCTGCGCCACCTGCTGTCTCTACTACCTCAATATATGACATATCATTTTTTAATTTCTCAAATTCTACTTCGTTCATATTTTTTTGCCAGTGATACGTATTTGCTTCTTCAATCTCTATAATAGGATCTCCACAGCCTACCATCATAATCATGGAACCAATAAGCAAAGGTAAATAAAAATGGTTTAAGAAATGGTCTTTGCCCATATAAACACCTCCGTAGCCAATCCAATTACTTCTAATTTTTACCCGTCGTTTTAATTTTAGAAACATATCTCATTTTACCTTATAAAACCGTCATCATTTATCGGTAATTTTTACTATCTTTAGATAATGTTAAATATATACAATTGATTAGTTTCATTTCAATAACACAAGTGATTTCATTGGGATTGGGCGTATTTCGAGTGACAGTAGTGGGACCATTTAGGGCAATAGATGTTATTTTGTTAAAATCAATAGGAGGTAGGTCATAAAGCCTTCACCAAATGTAAAGCTTTTCACCTCTATGTTTCTCCCCTGTGAACTGGGTCTTCATAAAGTGACACTTTCACAAATGAAATACGTGCTTGAATAAATTTTATGGTTGACGGCTATGCGGCAAGAAAATTCTCATTCAATACAAAAAAGCTCTTATGACTGTAACAGTACATAAGAGCGAACATATCAATTTTAAATGGCGGTCCCGACCGGGATCGAACCGGCGATCTCCTGCGTGACAGGCAGGCATGTTAACCGCTACACCACGGGACCTCTTTAAGACATTTATAAATATATCATATAAGAAAAAGGTATGCAATATATATTTTCATATTTTTTCTTCTCTTATTTTTCTAACAATTGGCATCAATCTTGCAAATAAATTAATAGTTTCAACACACTATTTAGTAGGAGGTTGGTGCCATGGTTCGGTACATATTTACACGAATTGGCTATATGATTATTACGCTTTTTATTATTATCCTGCTGTCATTTTTATTAATGAAGGCTTTGCCAGGTTCACCATTTAATGATGAACGCCTTCCAGAGACGCAAAAAGAGCTACTTTACAAAAAATATGGATTAGACAAGCCCGTTCCTGTGCAATTTGGTATTTATTTAACGAATCTTGTACAAGGAGATTTAGGTGTTTCTTTTGTCTTTGATAATCGACCAGTGACTAAGATTATTCAGGAACGTATTGGTGCATCGGCTATTTTGGGCTTTCAAGCCATTCTAGTAGGTACAATTATTGGACTTTTTTTAGGCATTATAGCTGCTCTAAGACACAACACGATTATTGACTATGGCGCTACAATACTAGCCGTACTAGGCATATCCATCCCCTCATTTGTTTTTGCAGGTTTTTTACAGTATTGGGTTGGCGTTAAATTGGGCTGGTTACCCATTGCCTTTTGGAATGGCTTTGAGTACTCCATTTTACCAACCATTGCTTTAGCAGTTGGAGTAATTGCTACAATTGCTCGTTTCACGCGCATTGAAATGCTAGAAGTCCTTAGTCAAGAATACATTTTAACCTCAAAAGCAAAAGGATTATCAAAGCCTATTATCATTACAAAGCATGGGATTCGAAATGCCATGATCCCCATCGTGACTATTATTGGTCCGTTAACTGTGAACACTATTACGGGTTCACTTGTTATTGAAAAGATATTCAGTATTCCAGGTTTAGGTGAGCAATTTGTTAATTCAATTATTACGAATGATTATCAGCTCATTATGGGGACAACTATTTTTTATGCGGTATTATTTGTAACCGTCATTTTAATCATCGATATTTTATACGGCTTGATTGATCCCCGAATTCGTGTGACGGGAGGCGATAAGGCATGACCATAAAACTGACAGATGATACAGCGAAGAGTCATCCAAAGAAGTTATTTGAATATGCATCGCAAACTGATATTACAGATGATTTCACCTATCGTCCTGAGCAATCATTTTGGCAGGATGCTTGGCGCGGTTTGCGAAAAAATAAAGCAGCTATCGTTGGGCTATGTACGATTATCGTTGTTCTATTACTTGCCATTTTCGGACCTTTTATGAATAGCCACGGCTATGACGAACAAAATATTGCGCGTACCCATTTACCGCCAAAAATTCCTGTCCTTGAGAATATTTCTTTCTTAGGCTTGAATGGTGTCGATAGCCGCGGCATAGACCAATATGAAGCGAAAGGAGTTAAAGAATATTTTTGGTTCGGTACAGATGAATTAGGGCGAGATCTTTGGACACGTGTATGGGAAGGAACAAGAATTTCTCTGTATATAGCTTTTTTAGCAGCAACCATCGATCTCATTATAGGCGTTGCCTATGGGGCTGTTTCAGCATTTTATGGTGGTCGAACAGATACGATCATGCAACGTATTATTGAAGTATTAGTGGGTATCCCCGGACTAATTGTGAACATACTTCTGATCCTTATTTTAAAGCCAGGCATTATTTCAATTACGATTGCAATGGTGATCGTAGGATGGATTAGTATGGCTCGAATTGTTCGCGCACAAATACTGAAGTTAAAAACATATGAATATGTGCTTGCTTCACGAACACTTGGTGCTAGTAATCAGCGTCTCATATGGAAGCATTTAATTCCCAATACGCTTGGACCAATTATCGTTGCGACCACATTTACTATCCCAGGTGCTATTTTCACAGAGGCTTTATTAAGCTTTATTGGACTAGGGCTACAACCTCCAACCGCTTCTTTGGGGACTATTGTAAATGATTCATATAAATTATTAAGAATTTATCCACATGGCATGATTGTCTCATCTATTGTCATTAGTTTAATTATGATTAGCTTTAATTTACTCGGTGATGGACTGCGTGATGCATTCGATCCAAAAACTCGTAAATAGGAGGTGCTCTAAATGAAAAAAATAATAGAGGTAAAAAATTTAAGTGTTTCCTTCAACACGTATAATGGTGAGGTACAAGCCGTACGCAATATATCATTTGATTTATTTGAAGGTGAAACCTTAGCCATTGTAGGCGAGTCTGGCTCTGGAAAATCAGTTACGTCGAAAAGCCTTCTTCGTCTCAATCCAACCGAGTCCACCATGATAAAAAGCGGACATATTTTTTATGACGGACATGATATTTCATCTTCCAGTGAACAAGAAATTCGAGCAATACGCGGAGCTGAAATCGCTATGATTTTCCAAGATCCCATGACTGCCTTAAACCCTACGATGACGATTGGTCATCAAATTGCAGAAAGTATAAAAAAACATACGACTTTACGTGGCCGACACATAACTAACCGTGTTATAGAACTATTGCAACTTGTCGGTATTAAAGAAGCTGATAAACGATATAAACAGTACCCACATCAGTTTTCTGGGGGTATGCGCCAGCGAATAGTCATTGCCATGGCTCTTGCTTGTGAGCCACGTATCATCATTGCTGATGAACCTACCACAGCACTAGATGTTTCGATCCAAGCGCAGATTTTAGAATTATTAAAAAATCTACAACAAAAAATGAATTTATCCATTATCTTTATTACCCACGATTTAGGTGTTGTCGCTAAAATGGCAGATCGTGTTGCCGTGATGTATGCTGGAAAAATCATAGAGATTGGCTTAGTTGATGAAATATTTTACCATTGTCAGCACCCTTATACACAAGGGCTACTCGCAGCCATGCCTAATCCAGATATTCATACAAATTCATTGTATGCCATTCCTGGAACGCCACCAAACCTGCTTCATCCCCCTACTGGTGACGCCTTTGCAGCTCGTAATAAACATGCCTTGAAAATTGACTTTATAGAGGAGCCACCTATGTTTCAGGTCAGCGACACTCATTTCGCTGCCACTTGGTTATTGCATGAACACGCACCGAAAATAGTACCGGTTCACCAACAGCTTGCTCAAGTACAGCAAGAAAAGCGTCAGGCACCAGCTATCTTTGATAAAGAACATCCCTATTTATCTTTAAAAGAGGTTAAGCAGCACTTTTCTTTAAGTAAAAACACGATTAATAAAGCGGTAGATGGCATTACTTTCGATATTTATAAGGGAGAAATTTTTGGTCTTGTAGGAGAATCCGGATGTGGTAAATCGACAACGGGACGTTCCATTATTGGACTCCATACGATTACTAGTGGTGACATTCACGTTGATGGCCGTAATATCAATGACCATCAAACAAAAAAAGACAAGCTTGCCTTCAATAGCAAGGTGCAAATGATTTTTCAAGATCCCTATTCGTCTCTCAATCCACGTATGAAGATAATGGATATTATTGCAGAAGGATTGGCCATCCATGAAGTACCTAAAAGTGAATGGAAGTCAAAAATATATGAGCTATTAAACATAGTCGGATTAACAAAGGAGTATGCAAACCGTTATCCTCACGAACTTAGTGGTGGCCAGCGTCAGCGTATTGGTATTGCACGTGCTCTAGCTGTAGAGCCTGAACTCATCATTGCAGACGAGCCTATCTCTGCATTGGACGTTTCCATTCAGGCACAAATAGTGAATCTGCTAAAAAAGTTACAACAAGAACGTGGGCTGACCTATCTTTTTATTGCACATGATTTGTCGATGGTGAAGTATATTAGTGATCGTATTGGTGTGATGTATCGAGGGAAAATCGTTGAGCTAGCGGACAGTCAAGAACTCTATGATCACCCTGTACACCCTTACACAAAATCATTATTATCGGCCATCCCATTACCAGATCCTAAGCTAGAGCGAGACCGCAAACGCATTATTTTTAATGAAGCTACCTATCAAGCTAACCGAAATACTGCAAGTGAAAGCTTTGTTGAGATACGGCCTGGTCACTTTGTTATGCTGACAGAAGAGGAGCTTGTTCAATACCGTTCAGCACAAGAAGGAGGTATATTACGTTGAAATTAAAGACCTTCCTCTTACTTGCTAGCTGTATAATCATAGTCTCCCTCAGCTATACCTGGCTACTCCACCAACCAATCACTTTTTTAACGATAATTAACAACATTTTCCTTGTCTCACTTACTGCTACAATGGTAGGTGCTTCATTGGCTGTTGTACAAGGTGGGCTTTTTAATGGTATCGCCTATAGTTTCAAACGTTTTTTTGCACGTGTTACTAAAAATGGTGTCTATGCCTTTGAATTAGATGGAGATTTAGAATATGTTCATGCTCCGACCTATACCTTCACTTATCCGCTACTGCTGGCAGGTATACTTGGCTGCTCCGTGACAGCCATTTTATCTATAGTTTTCTATCTATAAATGAAACATGCTGTCCTCTCGAGAAAAGAGGACAGCATGTTTTATTTTACAATTTCTACCCATTTATAGCTTATGTCAGCTGAGAATGGATGCTCATATAAATTTTTCACATATGGTTTTGTCAAACGACTTAGCCCTTTTTGGAATGTTGGGGCAAATGCTACATCTTCCATCATTAATTTTTCGGCTTGCTGCATAAGTTCCCAACGCTCGGAAACATTAGAGTTAGTTTTTGCTTGTTTAATAAGTGCATCAACTTTTTCATTTTTATAGTTAGATTGATTATAATAAGCCGTTGACTCAAATAATTCAATATAAGTCATAGGGTCTTGATAATCAGGGCCCCAACCACCATAGTCTAAATCAAAATCAACAGCCCCTTCTAATGCAAGCTTTTGCTTATTTGGCTGCATATTAATTGTTAGCTCTAAGCCTTCTAAATTCGTCTCCAATTGGTTTTTAATGAATTCAGCGGCTTTTTTAGATTCTGCACGGTCATATGTTAAAAACTCCAGCTTTACTTGGTCAACACCAAGTTCCTTTAAGCCAGTAGCCCACGCTTCCTTCGCTAGCTCGATATTTGTTTTATTCATATCGCCGTTGCCATCACGGAAATCATTCCCCTTGTCATCTGTTGATAATCCCTGAGGTACTAAATAGTAAGCAGGAATGGAACCGTCCTGTAATATCACATCAGCGAATCCTTGTTTGTCCCATGCCATATCAATGGCCTTACGAATGTTTAGATTAGATAAATATTTATTTTCATGATTCATACGAATAAAATACGTATTTGGCTTTAAAAACGTTGAATACTCTGGACTGTCTTTATATTGAGCAACATATTCACTAGATAACTCGGCAGTGTCTATTTCACCAGCTTCATAGAGATTGACAGCCGTTGCCGTATCTTTCACTATTTTCTGCGTGATTTTAGTAAGCTTTACCGTGTCCTTATCCCAATAGCTTTCATTTTTGACGAACGTCCATCCTTGCCCATGTTGCCAAGACTCCATCATGAAAGGTCCATTATAGATCATATTTTCCGCTTCTAGCGCGTATTGATCGCCTTGGGACTCTGTAAATTCTTTATTTAATGGGAAGAACGGTGCATACGTTGTTAAGCTAATAAAGTATGGAATCGGCGTATTTAGCTGCACTTCTAACGTTTCATCATTTATTGCTTTAATACCGATTTCCTCCACCTTCCCATAAAGAGGATCTTCTTCTGTTTGCACATTGGCAGCATTTTTTATATCTAGCATTAAGTATGAATAGATTGCTTGAGTTTCGGGATTTATAGCTCTTTTCCATGCATACTCAAAATCATGTGCTGTCACTGGAGTCCCATTACTCCACACAGCATCTTTACGTATTTTAAATGTATATACTGTACCATCCTCAGAAACTTCATGTGACTCTGCCATACCTGGAATGGGTGTATTTTCAGGACCTATACGATATAATCCCTCAAATACTGAGTTCATTGCCGTCACAGCAAGCGCATCTACACTCCCTAAAGAGCTCATCGTCGTTAAATCACCTGTTGCCACTAAATGAAGTTCCTGTGCGGCAATTTTGTCGTCCCCATCAGAAGATGCATGGTCTGTTTCATTATTATTTGTAGTATTTCCAGAAGTGGTGTTATCTTTGCCGTAACAACCGACCAATACAACGAGCATTAGTGCTAACAATACGAAGAGCCATTTTGTTTTTTTAGCCATCCTCAAAACCCCTTTAATTTTATTGCACGAAAGAAATCGCACTATAAAAATCTATGCAATTTCCATGCCGATTCTAATTTTTTTAAAATTGGCACAGATTTTGCATTATACTTTCATTAAAGGGGGAATGACAACATGTCAAAACTAGAACAATTACGAAATGCTTTACAAGCACAAGGTACAAGCGCAATTATCATTACAAATGCTCAAAACCGACGGTATTTAACAGGATTTACAGGAAGTGCAGGAACGGTTGTAGTAACTAACACACGAGCACTTTTATTGGTGGACTTCCGCTATACACAGCAAGCAACAGAGCAAAGTAAAACATTTGAGGTTCATGAAATTGATCGCAGCCGTTTATATGAAACGATTCAAGAAATTTTAGAACAGGAATCCATTCAAACTGTTGGCTTTGAACAACATCACGTCACTTACTACACGTATCAATTAATGGCTAATAAATTAACAGCAACATTAAAGCCTTTATCTACTATAGTGGAAGATTTACGTATGATTAAGACACCAGAGGAAATTGAAATTATTAAGAAAGCAGCTTGGATTTCAGATGAAGCCTTTAAGCATATTTTGACATTCATTAAACCTGGTGTTACAGAAATCGAAATTGCCAATGAGCTAGAATCCCATATGCGTAAAAATGGTGCTACTGGCGCTGCATTTGATATGATTGTCGCTTCTGGTCATCGCTCTGCTCTACCACATGGCGTGGCATCTTCGAAAATTATTGAGCAAGGTGATATGCTTACACTTGATTTTGGCGCTTATTATGAAGGCTATCGTTCTGACATGACAAGAACTATTGCTGTCGGCGAGCCCCCTGAACAATTAAAAGAAATATATCAAATTGTTTATGACTCCTTGCAACACGCCCTTTCTAATATGAAGGCTGGTATTACTGGACGACAGGCAGATAGCTATACACGTGACTATATTACAACTAAAGGCTATGGAGAAAATTACGGACATGGAGCAGGTCATGGCATCGGTCTAGATATTCACGAAAATATTTTCATGTCGACAGTTTGTGAAGACGTTTTAGAGGAGAATATGGTGCTTACAGTTGAGCCAGGCATTTATGTTCCACAAGTTGGTGGTGTTCGTATAGAGGATGATGTCATCATTACAAAAGACGGTGTTGAAATAATTACACACTCACCAAAGGAACTCATTATTTTATAATTTCTTTACACGTACCCTATAGATGTTTAATTTTTTTACACTTTTTAAAACCATTCATTTCAACATTTTGAGCTTATTATTGAAAGCTAATGGTTCATTTCGTTGCACATGTCAAAGTTTCTTGTCACTATATTTTTCTAAGTTAGTTAGATAGATTGATAGAGAATCGAGGTTTAAGTATGCAACTTTCTATTAAACAAACACAAGATTTACAACTCGTTATGTCTACCCAACTTCGTCAGGCAATCGAGCTACTCCAATACTCAACTCAGGAGTTAGAACAATATATACGTGAACAAGAGCTCGTTAATCCGTTAATCGAGCTAAGTGAACCAACACTTAAAGAGCATCTACAGATTCCAAAAACGAGTAACGGACACTATAACAATTGGCATCTTTCTACAAAATGTGAAAAAAATATTCGTGATGAGCTGTTCCAGCAGGTCAGGCTAACATTTGATCATGAAAAGGACATTCAGCTCTTAAAACATATTATTTATCATTTAGATGACAATGGTTACTATGAGCAACCTATAGAAACTTCTTATAATGACCTAGAAATAGAAAAGGGCATTCATTTATTACAAACGATTGGTCCTTTAGGAATGGGGGCACGCAATTTAAAGGAATGTTTACTATTACAAACTATTTATTGTCCTAACAGCCCTGCTCATGCCGATACTATTATTTCTAATTATCTAGAAGAGCTTGCTCACAATAATTGGAAGAAAATATTAAAAGAGCTGGATATATCACTAAATGACTTACAAATGATCTATCTTTTTATACAATCCTTACAGCCAAAACTAAGCTCATTATTTTATCAGGAATTGGTACATACGACGATACCAGATATTATTGTTAATATTGTTGACGGTGGGATCACCTTTTCATTGAACGATTATTATTTACCAAAAATTAGTATTCACGCTGACTACTTTCCTTATATAAAAGCTCATTCCTCAGAAAAGAGTTATTTTAAAAAACACTTTGCTGACTACCACTGGCTAGTGAACAGCATTGAACAACGTCGAAATACAATGATCAACATTATGAAGGCCCTTATTGACAAGCAAAAAAGATTCTTTCTGGATGGCTTCGACGCCATGCAACCACTTACGTTGCGTGAAATTGCTGACCAAATAGATGTTCATGAATCGACGGTAAGTCGTATTACAACAAATAAATATGTACAAACTGCTTTTGGCACCTTTGAATTAAAGGAATTATTCAGCTCTAAATTGTCGACAGCCAATGGTCAGAGTGTGTCACAAATAAAGGTGAAGTCTTTGCTGTCAGACTATATTAAGTCCGAAGATAAGGCTAAGCCCTTCTCCGATCAAAAAATAGCTGAATATTTTAACGCTGCTTTAGGCATTGAAATTTCACGACGTACCATAGCCAAATATCGCGAGGACATGAGTATTCCGTCCTCCGCACGGCGTAAATTAATACCCTTTCAGTAACGAAAAAAGGAGCTACCTATTGAAGATAGCTCCTTTTCCTTCTTTCATGCAAACTCACTTATTATTGCTTCATATTAACAAATACACTTTTCACCTCAGTGTAATTGGACAATCCATATTCACCGCCCATTTCACGACCAATGCCTGATTGCTTGTAACCTCCAAATGGCATCGTTTCCCATTCTAACCCAAAATCATTAATCCATACTGTCCCTGCTTGTAGTTTACTAGCAATATAATGTGCCTTTTTCACATTTTCAGTCCAAATGCTTGCAGCAAGTCCATACTTACTGTTATTAGCGCGTGCAATTACTTCATCTACTGTTTCAAACGATAGAATGGACATAACAGGTCCAAAAATCTCTTCTTGGGCAATTGTCATCGTGTCCTGTACATCAGCAAAGATAGTTGGTTGGACAAAATATCCCTTTGGCAGTGCTCGAGCACCACCAGCTACTAAGCGAGCACCCTCCTCTTTTCCTTTTTCGATAAAATGAAGAACAGTGTTTAATTGCTTTTGTGACACTAATGGACCCATATCTGTTTCTAGGTCTAAGCCTGGCCCTACCTTCAATGCTTTAGCCTTTTCTGCGAGTCGTTCAATAAATTGATTGTATAGACTACTATGCACAAATACCCGTGTACATGCGCTACAGTTTTGGCCATGATTGTACATCGTCCCAGCAAATGTTCCTTCTATTGCTTCCTCGACATCTGCATCTGGTAGCACAATAGCAGGAGATTTCCCCCCAAGCTCTAATGTTATACTTTTTACATCATCAGCAGCCTTTTTCATCACATGTATTCCGGTCTTTGTTGATCCAGTGAAGGCTACTTTTGCTACACCCTTATGAGTAACAATCGCTTCGCCCGCTTCTCCCGTACCTGGTACAATATTTACTACACCGTCTGGAAAACCAGCTTGTTTCATTAATTGCCCCACATATAATAATGACAATGGCGTTTCAGCCGCTGGTTTGATGACAACCGTACATCCTACAGCTAACGCTGAACCAAGCTTCCATGCCGCCATGGCAAGAGGAAAATTCCAAGGAATAATTTGACCTACAACTCCAACGGGCTCATGTACAATGTAATTCAAGTAATCCTTCGACACTTGTACAGTCTGGCCTGTAATTTTTGTTGCCCAGCCCGCATAATAACGAAAATGCTGAACTGTGCCATCCACATCATCTGCAAGAGCAATTTTATATGGTTTTCCATTGTCTAATGATTCAAGCTGCGCTAGCTCTTCACGATGTTCTTCTAGTAAATCTGCCAGTTTATAAATAATTCGTGAGCGTTCAGCTGCCTCCATCGTTGACCATTCACCAGCAAATGCTTTTCGAGCAGCTTCTACCGCAAGATCAATATCTTCTGTCTGTGCTTCGCTTACTACCGCAATGACCTCTTCATTAGCAGGATTTAAAACATTCAATACTTTACCTGATTGAGCTTGCACATATTCACCATCGATATACAAGCCGATCGTGGACTGTAGAAATTCCTTTACTTGTGGTTTTAATGTCAACACTGCCTCCATCTTTCATCCCCCTTTGCATTCATATTGTTCAATTGCCAGTACGTCTAAATTAGTCATAATTGCTTTAAGTTGGGCATCTTCTTCCTCTGTTAGTGGGAGTCGTGGTAAACGACAAGGCCCTCCTGCCCACCCTTTTAGTTCCATTGCACGTTTAGTAATTTGTACATATTTACCCGATCCCTCTAAAAAAGCACATAAAGGTAATAAGCGATCGTAAATTGCCCAAGCTGCCTCTAGGTCCCCCTCTTGTACTTGACTATATAATTTTGTCACAAGCTCTGGCACAATATTTCCAGATACAGAAATCCACCCAACAGCCCCAACTAAAAATGATTCGATAGCTAAATCCTCTGAGCCACAAAATACTTTTATATTATCTTGACCTTGACGTACGATATCACGTGCTTTTCCAATATTGCCGCTTGATTCTTTAATATGTGTAATATTCGAAACATCTCTACCTACTTTTAAAATCGTTTCTAAGCCAATATCTACCCCCGAAGTAAACGGATTATTATAGATCATAATAGGGAAGCTTACCGATTCGGCTACTGATTTAAAATGAACATATATTTCATCATCTTTTGGATGTGCGTAATAGGAATTAATTAATAATGCTGCATCTGCTCCAGCCTGTTCTGCCTGCTGTGTATAGACAATTGCCTCTGCAGTTGTTTCAGCTGCTGTACCAACAATCAATGTAATTCGCCCTTTAATTTGATCTACAGCTACTTCTACTGCTTTAAACCGTTCTTCTTTCGTTAAACTCACAAATTCACCTGTACTACCGTTAATAGCAATACCTGTGACCCCTGCTTCAATAAAATGTTCAATATTTTGACGGAAACCATCCCAATTAATATCCGTTTGATTTTTCATCGGGGTTACTAATACAGGAAATACACCTTCTAGTTGTTTCATCTTTATTCCTCCTCTATCCTCTTTCATTACACAATGATAAATCCACGCTGCAAAGGATCTTCACGGTCCACTACAAATTGATGGATTCCTGTGATATAACCTGTTAATGCAATTTCGTAGCCAGCTTCATGCTTTTGTATGATTTCAATGCTGCTACCAAAAATACTGTCATTTTTTTTGACGGCGTCTTCCCCTAAAACTGCTATTAACGCCAGTGTACTGTCTACACCAGGTGAACGTAATATATAGCCATCTCTTTCAAAGGTAACGGACCTAACATAGCCATCTAATTGTTCATACATAATGACCCCATCTGCCGTACTATATTTCTCACTTTCTAGTAATCCCCACGTACTGATTTCTGCTAATTCTTCTAAAACAATAGCTTTAATTTGCCGTGTTTTTTCAACCACCACGTAGCGTCGTTCATTATCAATAATGACTTGCTCACCTTCTAAATGTGCTGGCTTCACTATTAAATGAACGGATAATACGGCATCTCTCTTTTCAGAAAGTTTGACATAGGCTTCATAGACGCCCTTGACTGTTTCAATAGAGTAAGTATTATTTTTTGAGAGTTCTATTGTGCCTTGCTCAATCAATGCTGTCATTGTGGCAACAAGTGCCTCATACTTAAAATTTGTAGAAGCTGCATGCTGGAAAAATAATAAGCGATAAGAAGCAATCGTGGATGGTAAAATAAGGCATCCATTCATCCCACGATGTCCTCTAGGCTCATTTAAAAGCTGTTGTTTTGTAACTTCAAAATGTGTATTTAACTGATGATCCGCTTCCAAAATATCTTCATGCATAAGCATGATTGGGGATTGCACAATGATGCGAAAGGCTTCTCCCACTACTTGTGTATCTATCGTTTGAAAAGACTTATGAAAATTCATGTTTATCCTCCCTTAGTGATCCATTGGCGGAATCATCAAATAGCCCTCTTTTAGTGGGTCCTGATCATTGTAAAAGAAACGATGCATCCCCATTACCCATGCTGATCCTGTTATCTCCGGAATAACAGCTCTTAAACCACTAATAGTTACTTCTTCTAATACACGTGCTTTAAACATTGTCCCCACAATACTTTCATAAACGAAGGACTCATGGAGAGCGAGCTTATTTTTTAAGTAGAGTGTAGCAATTTTGGCAGATGTACCAGTGCCACAAGGAGAGCGGTCAATTCCTCCTGGCGGAACAACAACTGTATTTTTTAAATCTGCTGCTGGGTTGACTGGATCTGTATAAAACTCAATATGTGTAAGCCCATAGATAAACGAGAATTCAGGATGGACAATATCCTCCTCAGCATTTACAGTATTGCGGAGGCGAATAGCCGTGTTAATAATCTTCGTCGAATTGTCTACAGCTAAGTCTAGATTGATTTTTCTAGCATCAATAATGCCGTAAAAGTTCCCTCCATATGCTATTTCACACTCCACTACCCCTAGCTCAGCATCATTGATTTCAATCGTTTTTAATAAAAAGGATGGTACGTTTTTAAAGGTCACTTCCTTCGCTACTCCATCTTCCACATTAATTTGCACATCAATTAAACCTGCAGGTGTGTCCAATTTTATGTTTGTATAGGGTGTAGTGACCTCTATTAAATTTGCTTCAATAAGTGCTGTACAAACCCCTATTGTGTCATGTCCACACATTGGTAAATAACCACCTGTTTCTATATAAATCACGCCAATATCGGCTTCGGGGTGGCAAGGATCTGTAATGATAACACCTGACATTACGCTATGCCCTCGTGGCTCATTCATAAGAAATTTTCGAATCCAGTCATAGTTCTCTTGCATAAATAACATTTTTTCTGACATAGTTTTGCCTTCAAGCTTGGGCATACCACTTATTAATGAACGTGTTGGATTTCCACCCGTATGAGTATCAATCGTCGTAAATAGCTTTTGAAAATTCATTTATGAAGGACTCCTTTCTGAAAACGACTAAGATGAACCGGTTCAGTAGGGATGCATGTATCTTTGTGCTGGAGTAATTCTTGGATAAGCTTTCCGGTAACTGCAGCTAAGCTAATGCCATCTCCCTCATGACCCGCTGCAATATAGAAGCCAGGTACTTCTTCTACTTCACAAATAATAGGCAAATGATCTTCTGTCCAAGGCCTTAATCCTGCATATGTACGAATAATCGACATATCAGCAATTTTTGGATAAAAACGCACTGCACGTCTAGCAATCATCTTTGCCACATCATGATTCACCCTCGTGTCAAAGCCTACAAATTCACGACTACTCCCTATTAAAAAATTCTGTGCCTCTGTCGGTTCAAACACTAAGGCTACTCCATACTTTTCAATATCCGCATCCACCTTACGCTCTCCACCAAACTTTGATATTAAATAACCAAATTCCATAACTTTTCTTAACCCAACTGGTTGCTGACGTGATGCGACCAGTATATGCCCTTTGCGAGGTTTAATGGGAATATCAACACCAAGCATTTGTCCAATAAACGGTGCCCAAATTCCGCAAGCATTAATGACTTTATTGGCGGTTATCCATCCATCATTCGTTTCAAGTAAAAATGTATGATCTGGCTGTTTTTTAATATGCTTGACCTCTGTTTGTTTTTTTATCTTTGCCCCTAACTTCTCAGCTGAATGAAACATAGAAAATGTCAGCATGTATGGGTTCACTGTTGAATCAGTTTTACATTCCAATCCACCGTATAAGTCTTCTGCGAAGTATTTTGATTCGTTCCGCAAATCCTCACGATCTAACATGGTAAAATCTAAGCCCGCCTCTTGTTGTCGATTAACCCATTGTTGTGCAGCCTCCATCTCTAGCTCACTTTCACAAACAAGGATGCTGCCCGGATTTCTGTATTCAAAGCTCATATCTAACTCTCTATTTAGTTCATGAACCAACTTTTGACTAACTAAAGACATTTGACTGTCAAAGCCAGGGTCTTTATCGATTGCTAAAATATTGCCATCACAACGAGAAGAAGTCCCACTCGCAAGTTCGTTTTTTTCAAGTATTGTGATATCTAGGCCGGCCTTTGCGCAATAATAAGCTATTGCTCCACCAATAATGCCACCGCCAATAATTACAATATCATGATGGGATTTCTTCATATCTCCCTCCTCCTTTCTATTCATGACTGTATGATGCAAAAAACATGCCAATCTATCAAACTGGAATTTGTTTGATAAACTAGCCACTATGTGTCAATATTATTTATATTATTCAAAATAATTGGACAAATGATCAATAAGGGGGGACTTATCTTGCATCCATATCATTTAATAATGAATAAAATAGTAAAACGTAACTTTGCTATTACAACTACTGACGACATTGTGACCAAAATTAGCGATGTCAGCAAACAATATTTTGTGATAGAAAATAATAAACCCTATGGAGCAATTCGCGGTAAAAGAAAAAATGATGTTCACTATGTTGCCTGTCATACCATCCAGTCGAATTGCCCGCTTAAAATCGCCATTGAATATATGAAGGACTACGAATTTTTATTAGTTTGTAATGAGGAAAAGCAATATTTAGGATATTTATGGAGAGAGTCCTTAGCATACGACCTTGCCTATGAATTAGAATGCGGAAATGCTTATTTACAAGCCATTTTAAATACTATTAATGAATCATGTACGGTCATAGATGCTGAACAAAATGTTATTTATTGGACAAAGGGTGCCGAAAGCATTTTTTCAGTATCCGGAGAAAATATTATCGGTAAGCCAATCACTCACTTTTTCAAAGAAGATCAACTAGAAATTTTACATACTTTACAGCATAGAAAATCTGTCTATCAACAGCAGCATTTTCCACGGGAGGACCTCGTCGTCATGATTAACTCGAATCCCGTTATGCTGCATGATAAGACAATTGGAGCGGTGGTTGCTGAAACAGATATTACCCATGTCAAAAAATTAAACGAAGAGCTTCATATTACCTCTGAGAAATTGTTAAATTTAGAGAAACAGATGAATACGAATGGCCTAGCCTTTGACCCATTCACCCTTATTCGTGGTAATAGTCCAAAGCTTAAAGAAGTATTAGAAAAAGTAAAAAAGGTCGCAAAAACCGAGGCAAATATTTTAATTTACGGAGAGAGTGGCGTTGGTAAAGAACTGTTTGCACGTGCAGTTCACGCTATTCGAGAAAAATCTGAGGCACCCTTTGTTGCTATAAATTGCGGGGCCATTCCAAGCGGCCTGTTTGAAAGTGAGATTTTTGGCTATGAAAAAGGAGCTTTTTCTGGCGCCCACCAAAAGGGAAAAAAAGGAAAAGTGGAGCTTGCACGTGGAGGCACTTTATTTTTAGATGAAATTGGTGAGATGCCGCTAGAAATGCAAGTCAAGATTTTACGACTGCTCCAGGAAAAAACTTTTTACACAGTTGGCGGCACAAAGGAAATGGACGTCGAATTTAATTTAGTAGCAGCTACTAATAGAGATTTGAAGCAATTAGTGGCAGAAGGCAAATTTAGAGAAGATTTATATTATCGACTGAATGTGGTGAATTTCACCGTCCCCCCTCTTAGAGAACGGGCATCAGATATATTAGAAATAAGCAATTACTTTTTATATGAGAAATCAATTAAATATAATCGACCTATTCAAGGTATCCCAACTGAAATAGCAAATGTTCTTTTAAAATACCATTGGCCAGGCAATGTGCGTGAATTATCTAATGTTATCGAGCGACTCGTTGTTTTTTCTGATGAGGGGGCCATTCATATGGAAGACCTCCCTACTGATATTTTAGCGATGATGCCAAAGGATGAAACATTGGACGTTAAGAGGGAGTTTCCTCTTGGGACAGAGCTCTACAATCAGCTTGAACATTATGAACGAGAAATAATATTAGACCAGCTCGCCAAAGTAAATGGTAATAAAAAAACATGCGCTAAAATTTTGGGTATTACTCGTGCCACTTTATACAACCGTTTAAAAAAATTAAACATAGATGTCTAGTTTTTTTAAATACATGTCAATATTTTTATACACATATTTCGCGTCCACCTATATTTGCTTTTCGTAGTTATTATCTTTTCTTTGGCATAGTTTTTGCATTATGTACTATGTTAAGTATTTTTTATAGTAGAGGTGGAACTATGCAAAATAAATCTATGATTGTATGCCGTTGTGAAGAAATTAGTTATGATGATTTAGTGGAAAGCGCATCAAAATATAAGTGCTCTGCACGAGAACTGAAATTACGAACGCGTGCAGGTATGGGCCATTGTGGCGGTCGTACATGCCGGACTATGGTAGATACTATTGCCAATCTTCATCACCCTCGTAAAAATGATGAGGTTTCATTAAAACATCAAGCCCCTATTCGACCGGTACGATTCTCCGACTTAGGGGAGGTTAACTGATGACAGAACGTATATTAAACCACCCCATTTTAGGGAACATAATACAAAGAGAAAAAGTGACCTTTACTTTTGACGACCATGAGTTTGAAGGTTACCAAGGGGAGTCTCTAGCGGCTGCCTTGCTAGCACAAGGAATACGGACTTTACGCTTGCACGAAGAAACTGGGCAGCCTCGAGGTATTTATTGTAATATTGGACATTGTTTTGAATGCCGTGTCACTGTAAATGGCTTAGAGGGCGAACGAGCATGCTTAACCCCTCTCTCAGATGGGATGGTTGTAAAAAGTGGACAGACACTTCCTACGACAGTAAGAGACTGGAGGAAGAATCATGAACAATAAAGTAGTTATTATTGGAGCTGGTCCTGCTGGGCTTGCGGCGGCCATTACATTAGCGGAAAAAAATATTGCAGTCCTTGTTATCGATGAATATTTATATGCGGGAGGGCGATTGCTTGGACAACTATATGAAGAAAAGCCAGGAACATGGTGGAATGGCATTGTAGAATCTGAACGTTTAGTAGAACGAGCTAAAGCAGTCCATGTTGAATTTTTATTACAAACAAGTGTATCCGACTTAGAAAAAATAGATGAAATGTGGATCATCCATACAACTAAAGGTGTATTTCGCACCCAACATCTGCTACTAGCTACTGGAGCTGCCGAATCGCCTTTCCCAATTCCAGGTTGGACGCTACCAGGGGTAATGTCTGTTGGAGCAGCACAAGTTATGACAAATGTGCATCGCGTGAAGCCGGGTAAACGTGGCGTCATTGTAGGAGTTAATGTACTTTCTTCAGCTATTGCGATGGAATTACAATTAGCAGGGGTTCAGGTAGCCGCTATTACATTACCCCCTGCTAACTTGTTAACAGAAGGGAATAGCAATCCCTTAGAAGTTATGAACTCATTATTGCATGTAGCTCATATGGCTCCCTCCCCTTTTGTTAAGATGGGTAGCAAATTCATGAAAAATGACTTTATGAAAAAACTCGGTATTACCTTTTATCCTAAAAATGGTGTGAAAATGTGGGATATACCTATTATGTTGCGTAAAGCGGTTATTGAAATCGTAGGTAAAGATCAGGTCGAAGGGGTCGTTTTAGCAACTGTGAATACAGACGGCTCTATTGTGCAAGGTAGCGAACAACGTATCAAAGCTGATTTTATTTGTATCGCTGGTGGCCTTTACCCTCTAGCAGAGCTTGCTTCTGTAGCAGGTTGTCCATTTCATTATATCGAACAATTAGGTGGGTTCATTCCTTTACATAATGAACAAATGGAAACTAATTTAGAGGGATTGTATGTAGCTGGAAATATTACAGGAATTGAAGGAGCCAAGGTAGCATTAGCGCAGGGAGAAGTTGCAGCACTTACAATTGCTCAGCGCCTCAATGGAGGAGCATCCAATCATGATATTAAGCTTGCCATTCAAGCTGTTGAAAAAACAAGAGCCACTGCACATATTCAATTTCATCCAGAAATTTTAGCTGGTCGACAGCAGATGAAACAAATTTGGAATGAAACTGTTGGGTCTCTTACTATTCATTAAAAAACTATATGAAAGGGTAAAAGTCTTTTTCTCATCTTCATGAGTAAAAGGCTTTTTTGCTTTATGGCATAAAACATGCAGTACATAGGGTGAGCTTAAAAATTATGAAGGGAGGCTTTCGCCATTTAAACAATCGTCTAACCTAAAGCCGTATACTCACCTCAAATTATATGGTAGGCATAATTGGCGTGATGAAATGAATGCTGGTGATGTATAGTGCACAAATTGTAGAGTGATAATTAAAGATTTTGATTTAAGAAAAAAAGGGGGATACATCTATGGAGACAATCGTTAATACATTGGTCGATTATATTTGGGGAAATGCACTTGTATACTTAGCATTAGGGGTAGGTCTTTACTTTACTGTCCTAACAAAAGCTGTTCAATTTCGTTATATTCCTGAGATGATTCGATTATTACGTGAACGTAAAGAGTCAAAAGAAGGAATCTCATCATTCCAAGCATTTTGTATGGCATTGTCTGGGCGAGTTGGTGTTGGCAATATCGCAGGAGTGGCTACGGCAATTGCTGCTGGTGGACCAGGCGCAGTATTTTGGATGGGTGTTATGGCATTTCTAGGGGGTGCAAGTGCATTTATTGAATCAACACTTGCCCAATTATATAAAGAAAAGGCTGATGATCAATATCGCGGTGGTTCTCCATACTATATCGAAAAGGGTTTAAGACTAAAGGGTTTTGCTATATTTGTTGCATTTGTTATCTGTCTTTCATATGGTGTTCTAGTACCGGGAATCCAGGCGAACACAATTGCCACTTCATTTAATACGGCTTTTCATATTCCGCCCTTTATCACAGGTGCCCTAATCGTCATTCTTTTGGGATTAATCATATTCGGTGGTGTAAAACGCATAGCACGTGTTGCAGATAAAGTTGTTCCTATTATGGCACTTGCCTACGTAATTTTAACACTCATCATATTAGGAGCGAATGTAAGTGAAATTCCAGATATGGTTAAACTTATACTGACAAGTGCCTTTGGTACAAATGCAATTTTTGGAGGCATAGTGGGGACTGCTATCGCCTGGGGTGTAAGACGCTCGGTATTTTCAAACGTAGCTGGAGCAGGAGAAGCAACATTTAGTTCTGCCGCTGCTGAAGTATCTCATCCAGCTAAACAAGGGTTAGTCCAAGGGTTTTCCATCTATATTGATACAATCATTGTCTGTACGGCTACAGCTTTAATGATTCTCATAACAGGTATGTATAATGTTACTCCTCCTGGAACAACGACACCGTTAGTTGAAAATATCCCGGGCGTTGTAGCAGGTACTGCTTATACACAAGCAGCAGTATCTACAGTATTTAATGATTTTGGAAGTGGATTCGTAGCTATAGCAATTTTCCTCTTCGCATTCACTACTTTAATGGCATATTATTATATTGCCGAGACAACTATTGTGTATTTAGATAAAAAGCTTCGCTTCCCATTTTTAAAATTAATATTAAAAGTGATCTTCTTACTAGTTGTTTATGTTGGAAGTGTTCAATCTGTCAGTCTTATGTGGGGTCTTGGAGACATTGGATTTGGAAGTATGAGTTATTTGAACTTTATTGCTATTGTATTATTAACGAAACCAGCGATTCGAGTTTTACAAGATTATGATCGACAAAAAAAGGCTGGCCTCGATCCTATTTTTGATCCAAGAGAAGCCGGCATTAAAAATGCCGAGTTCTGGATAGAATATAGCAATAAGCATAAAAAGAAATGAATAGAAATAAAAAAACAGTCAGCACACAGCTGACTGTTTTTATTGCCTAGCGACGTCCTACTCTCACAGGGGGAAGCCCCCAACTACCATCGGCGCTAAAGAGCTTAACTTCCGTGTTCGGTATG
>NZ_JBWKZL010000016.1:0-81758 GCF_059424475.1 Lysinibacillus sp. GW247-5R2A
CACTAGGCTATTTAACTCCAGTGGAATTCAAGCAACAGACCTTATAATTTTTGTCCAGTTTAGTGTTGACATACCATAAAGTATATTTCTAATTTAAGATAATATTACCATTTACCCTTTATTTTTGTAACTATTAGATTGAAACTCCTAATTTATAAGAAATCTCCTCATTTGGTTGAAAGAATTAACGAGAAGGACTCCTAACTTGATATGAAGAAATAGTAACTTGCTATTACTTTATTGAGTCACCTAAGAACTTTTCCGCACTTATTAATTAACAAATACTAGGGTTAATGCTTAAACAAGCTTTAATAAATAAAAATTAAATTTTAAAAGATATTTTAGTTATACCTACGGGGACACCTTGAGGATTCACTGGGTATGATTATATAGTAGAATCTTTGAAATGTTTTTTTGTGGTTGAAATACGCTTTCATTTGATGGAGTTTTTTCATTGAATAAAGCATCTTTTAATTAAAAGTAGGATGCTTTTTATTATCTCGATATTCACACAGCTATTCCACATCAAAGATCGTTTGAACCAGTAATGTACAAGGCTGTTTCAATGATTGTGAATCAGGTTGAAGTACTGCATACTGCATCTGGTCAAATGTATCATTGGAGGATTAAAGGTAGGTGCCCAAGGGGTGCCCAAACAAATACCAAAACGTATAAATGGAGGGAAAGATTCAATAAGTTTTTAATATATCGATTGATAAAAGGCTATAAATACAGGTTTTATAGAAATGTATAAAAGCTAGAAAATCTATTACCACAACCTTCTAAGCCGTCGGTCGGGGGTTCGAATCCCTCCTGGGACGTCAATAGGTAGTTTTAGAAAGAGAAACTACAGTGTAAAAAACACCTTAAATCCTTTAATATCAAGGATTTAAGGTGTTTTTTGTATTTATGAGAAGTCGTTAAAAAGAGTTAAAAAATAAAAGTTCTCTACACATTTTTACAAGCTCTATTTTAGTTGAAGGCATTAACATCATCTTTTTAAATACCTCTGCTGTTTTTCTGGAATCACGTTCACGCAATTCTTTTAGCACATGGGCATATGTAGAAGAAGTAATTTCAATACTTGAATGACCTAGACGTTCAGACACATAAATCAAATTTACTTCTTCAAAAAGTAAAATGCTTGCATGTATGTGACGTAATCCGTGAGCTGTAATGAGTGGTGTTATTTTAAGATGTTTCAATGCTGCTCGTAGTACATCATTTAATCGATCATTAGTGACGACTAAAATATCGGATGTATCTTCGAAAAAGACAAGTTGATATTGATTATCTGAGTGTGGGGTACGATACTTAAAAAATTTCTTGAACAATAGCATAGTCTCTGTATCAATAGTTATCGTACGCTCAGAGCTTTCATTTTTTAAGTCACCAAAGCCACCGCCTTCTTTGTATTTCCATTGCCGTTCTACGCGAATGAAATTTTCCTTAAAGTTAAAATCTGTTTCGATGAGGCCAACCAATTCACCGTAACGCATACCAGAAGTTAAGGCGAGGAGCAGTAGTAAATTTACGATACCATTATCACTGTTTGTTAACTTTTTAATATTTTTTTCAACATGATCTTTTAAATAATATAAGAGCTTTTCAGTGTCAGCTAGATTTAGAAATTTTTCAGAGCCTTTTTTGGAAGATAACTAAAGGCACTAGGTATCAATCAGAGGTAGAGATAGCTTTTGGTGTATTGCAAGGTATAAGAGATCGTAAAAATCAAGGTAGTAGATACTGAACAATCTGAGTATTGAATGAAGGGAGAAAATTTAAATGGGAATGAACACAAGTGAGCGCCGCATTAACCAAAAGGTAATAGGTATTTTGAAAGGTCAAAAAGCAGAGCCAGCATTTGAAGGGACTATCAAAGAAGGTTGTGAACGTAAATACACAATCATAAATGAACGTGATGTTGCGAAATACGTCGATTCTTTCACTCAAAATGAACTAGCAATCGCATTAGATAATGTATGCAGTCAAATTGAACATGGTCGTGAAAGTGATGGTAAGGTAGCATTTAACAATTACATCGTAGTGAATGTAGATGAGCCTTATATTAATGACATTGTAGCTGTTTTAGAAATAACGAGCATTGGGACGGACAACCAAGCGGTATAATGCGTTTTTATGAGGTACACGATCCATATTATGCATTAATCATGGCGCAAAATGAAGAAGAAGCGATGAAAATTTACACTGAAATTGTAGCTGACGATGACGGTACATTAATTGATGAAATTGAAGGAGTAAGTCGTGATTATGCATTATTACGAATTTCAGGAGCACCAGGTGAAGATAATGGTTAATTAAATACAAAGAACTGCTAGATTCCTTGAATAGTAAAGAACCACAGTTATTCATCATAGATGGGTCATTGATTTAATAAGCATTCGAAAAAAATTGTATAGGAGGATATGTAAATGACGACAGCACTTAAAAATCATTTCGAAGAACAATGGAATAGCAAACGATTCCAATTTTTATTTATGGAAGCCAATATGGGAGGCAATCGTGATTATGAAAGTTTAAAAGCTTTATGTGACCAATTAAAAGAAAAACAAGTTGGTGAATTAATTCAATTCAAGGAAGGTAAAACGAAAAATTTCGAAATTTTAATAAAAAATGAATGTTATATTATTGCTGCATCAAAAAGCCGTAATGAATATACAATCGTTGACACTGATTACGGAGTTTGTGGTCCATCAAACAGAACTTTCGGGATAAGTGTTAAAAGTGAAGAATCAATAAAAGAAGCATTGGAAGAATTATCAAAAGGTGAGATGTATTTATCGTATCGCTACAGTGCACCGATTGACGTAGTGTTGTAATAATCTACTGCACACTTTGATGAGATTAATCTTTATAGAGGATATTAATAATTAATTAAAATGGGAAATTCTATTTGAAATTTTTGGGTAAAAACATTTGACTTTTCTGGGAAAAAGGTATAAATTATCTGTAAATACATAAAGCGTTTGTATTTACGTTCGTAAAAACAGGAGGGTCTTATGGAGAATAAAAAACAACTAAAAACTTTACTTGAACATCAACTTATTACATCAGCTAAGGCAGCTGAAATGCTTGAAGTATCAAAACAAAGGTTATTGGCTATGGTAAAGAGTAATGGTATTTATCCAATACATCAATCTAGTCAAGGTAAATTATTTATGAGAAGTGATATTGTAAAACTAAGAAATGGAACTATTGAAGTAAAGAAAAAAATGCCTGTTATAATTAATGATGGGTCAACAAGTGAAGCTAAAGGAAAGATTGAAGAAGTTTTAAATATTTTAGATGAAATAACACATATTTTTGTTTATTTTGATAGTTTTGATGCAATTTTAGATGGCTTTTATATTGCATCAGAAAATGATTTATCTGATTTAAAGAATTTGAAATCAGCGAGATTTATAATACGAGATATAAATGGTAATGAAGCTTGGTTTTATAATTTAAATTGCGGTTATGGTGGTGAGGGGCCATCTGGTTCTCAAGAAGTACTTGAAAAACTAGGTATACCAGAATATTTATCAATAAATGTAAAAGATAGTGATTATGATATTGTTAAATATTTTAAGAATGAAGAAGGACAATTTGAAGTGCATAAAAATAGAAGTGACTTTAAAAGAGTAACTGAAAGTAAAGCTACTCTTTATTATTACAAAGGAAAAATTGTTTGTTTGCAAGATAAAGAAAATTATTTGAGTTATATGGATGACAAAGAAAAGTTTTTATATGAATATTCCTCTGTTGTCCCAAATCCAAGTGAAATTATACTATTTAATAGTAGAGAGTCTGCAATAGAGCATGGATATTTTACAAAAGACTTTTTCGGAAATGATATTGTTTATCAGGTGGTATTAAGGGACCATCAAGGTAGAGAGCTTTGGCTATGTCCATTAGTAAATGATAATAACGCTTTAAAATATCAAAAAAATGTAAAACAAATTTTAGAGTTTTGTGGACTAGATGTAAGCCATGAAGAAGATGAAAAGACATTCTCAAAAAAAATAATGGATTGGTTAACTAAAAAACCAAAATTAATACCAATTGAGGTACTAGAAATAAACAATAAAATATAGTACTTACCTTTACGGAAAATACCGGAGGCACTAACAGACAGGTTAATAACCTGTTTTGTTGGTGTCTCTTTTTATTTTATTAAAGGAGTGAAGGACATGAGAACATTACAAACGGAGTTGGTACAAAAGGGATTAAGTAAAAAAATTAAAGGGCAAGCGTCAAAAAGACGTCAGCCTAAAATGCAAATGAGCCGTCTAGAAATTGAGGAACTGATGGGGACAAAGCGACCAACGTATCGGCGTGTTCGAGGTGCATTTCGTAGTAAATAATGGAGGGATTGTAGATGGATATATTAAAAAGCATTAATGCGAAGGCAACACAGGAAGCAATTGAAATAGAATTTCGTCAGTATCGCACATATCAGTTGACAACACCAGAGGATTTATTGCCAACCATTACACCGAAATATACATTGGAAATGCCTTCGTTTGATGGGTGTGTTCATTCAAAAGTAGAAGGAACAGCCATTAAAAATTTGGAACATTATAAAAAAGCAGAGAAGTTTTTTAAGAAATTTTATTATGGATTTTACAAACTAACAAAAGAAGAACGGCAGGTTATTGCAAAAGCATTTCATTAGGAATGGTTTAGAAGAAGTAAAAGAGATACAGGATGCTAAAGTAATGCTTAATGATGCTAAGACTATCCCTGTCGTGATTATAGATGGTAGGACTCATGTTCAAGTGCGTGATTTAGCGGAGCTATTAGGATTGAAATTAGTCTATAATAACGAGAGCAAAACAACAAAATTGTATGAAGTAAAATAATAAAACTGTATGGAGTAGAAAGATAAAAACGAAGACCAAGATAGCTTAATGATAT
Organism: Lysinibacillus sp. GW247-5R2A; assembly: GCF_059424475.1. Classification (NCBI taxonomy): domain Bacteria; kingdom Bacillati; phylum Bacillota; class Bacilli; order Caryophanales; family Bacillaceae; genus Lysinibacillus; species Lysinibacillus sp. GW247-5R2A. The sequence goes on from NZ_JBWKZL010000016.1 coordinate 4,918, forward strand.
GCTCCCTATTAGGTAGACAGATGAAAAAATAAAATCTGTTTATCTAAGGGGAGTATTTTTTATGGGGCGAAGCAAACATCCACTCGAGTTGAAACTATATATCCTTCAATTGTTCGAAGAAGGTCACTATTCTATCAATGAATTGTGTGAAAGATTTTCAATAGATCATCAAACTTTTCATAGATGGAAAATGAAATTTGAGGCAGGTGGACGTGAAGGATTACAAGAAGCTACTTCATGTAAGTTCTATTCAAAAGAGTTAAAATTAGCGGCTGTGGAGGACTACATTCAATGAAATTATTCACAGATGGAGGTGTTGGCGAAATACGAGATTAGCAGTACCTCCGTTTTAAAAAGCTGGGTAAAAAAGTATACTAGTCATAGTGAAATAAAAGATTCAGGTAAAGGAATGAGTCAAGCTATGACAGAAGGAAGAAAGACAACTTTTGAAGAACGTATTGAGATTGTCGAGTACTGTTTGAAGCACCAGAAAAATTATCAGTTGGCAGTGCACACCTATGGTGTTTCGTATCAACAGGTATATCAATGGACGAAGAAATTTGAAGCGAACGGTGAAGAGGGATTACGTGATCGTCGTGGTCGCACAAAAGATGAAGTCGAATTAACCGTTGAGGAGAAATTGAAATTAGAGATTCAACGTATTGAACGTGAAAATGAACGTTTACGTGCAGAAAATTTATTTTTAAAAAAGTTAGAGGAAATCGAAAGGAGGCATCGTTAAGCCAAATACGTCTACAGCAACGCTATTTAGCGATTCAAGAATTACATCGAGAGGAAAAACTTTCGATTCTTTTACTATGTGAAATAGCTGATGTTTCGCGTGCGGCTTACTATAAGTGGCTAAGTCGCACGCCTTCTAACAGAGAAGTTGAAAATGAAGCAATTTTAAAGGACATTCATCTCCTTTACCAACAAGTAGATGGTATTTACGGCTATCGTCGTACAACGTTGACAATCAATCGTCAGCGAAAAGAAAATAATCAAACGATGGTGAACGAAAAGCGTATTTATCGTTTAATGCAGATTAGTGGATTGAAGTCTGTTATTCGTAGAAAGCGCAAGCCTTATCGTAAATCCCCAGCACATCATGTGGCGGAGAACGTATTAAATAGAGCATTTACATCGAAAAAGCCCAATGAAAAATGGTGTACAGATGTCACAGAGTTTAAGTATGGAAATGGGAAAAAAGCTTATTTAAGTGCAATTATCGATTTATATGATGGTTCAATTGTGAGTTATGTGTTCGGACATTCGAATAATAATTCCCTTGTTTTCAAAACAATAAAATTAGCTATTCAATCATTACAATCAAACGAACAGCCATTAATACATAGTGATCGAGGTTTTCAATATTCATCAAAGGAATTTAAGCGGATTGTGGAAACTGCCAATATGACACAGAGTATGTCCCGTATTGGTCGATGTATTGATAACGGACCAATTGAATCATTTTGGGGCACATTGAAGTGTGAGAAATATTATTTACATAAGTACGATTCATATGAAGAGTTAAAACTAGCGATTGATGATTATATTCATTTTTATAATTACTATCGTTATCAGAAAAGATTAAGCGGCTTGAGTCCGTTAGAATTCAGGACTCAAGCCGCTTAATACATTTTTTATTATTTCCACTGTCTACTTGACGGGGTGCAGTTCAGTATGAGTATCTGGTCTATAGTTTATAAAGTATTGGTACATTAAGTAAATTAAAGTATACTTTATAAATAAATACATATTAGGAGCGATGAAGCGATGGTTAAAGCCCTAAACTGCCCAAACTGTGCTGCAACTTTTAATCCTGAAGACTCTATATGTGAGTACTGTGGCAGTTACATCATCACATCAGAAGCAAAACAGTTAACATATGATTTAAATGAATTTAAACCAACCTATAAAAAAATCTTTTTCCATGAAATTGAGATGTGTGCAAATGAGCTGCCAATACGGTCAGGTATGGCGAATATCTATTATAGTGCAACAAAATCAGATGGTGGCCGTTTGCTATTAACAAATCAACGTCTTATTTTTTGTGCACATGCACTAAACATTAACCCTAATTTATATTGGGAAATTAGTTTGAAGGATGTAGATCGAGCTGAACTTGGCTTAAATCTTTTTATTTCACAAAGAATTAAGATTTTTGATGTGAAAGGTAATGAAACAACTTTTGTTGTTTATGGCGGGAAAACGTGGCTAGAAGAAATAGGACGTTGTTTAAATTAAAAGAGATGACCAGGTACTCAAATGAAATTGAGTACCTGGTCTTTTTTTGTACTTGCAAATTTAATCCCACAACTCCATTACTTGCCCAAAAGCTTTAACACCTTCGTTCAAATATTCAACCTCGCTACCATTAACCACAAGGTCGGCCATACCAAGTTGAGTGTTGTTAAAATTTATATTTGCAGGTTTTACATTAAATTGAGCTACTTTAACATCATCCACACGAATTGCTAGGGTAACAGTACCAGTTTTGACGACATCAGATTGTTGTAAAAAATAGAATGCTTGATTTAGTGTATTAAGCGTACTTATACCTGGTTCAGAATCTGCAGAGTAGTCAATCCATACCAGTAAATTGTTTTGAGTACTACGGTTATCAATTACATCAACAGATTTTGCAAATTTAAAGAAAGATGTATCGACAATATTTGTTGATTGTTGATTCTTGTTTGATTCATCTTTTTCAACTTCTGGTTCAGATTGTTCAGTATTACTGTCTTTCGGAGTTGGGTGTTCGATTTTTTGTTCACCACTAGGTTTAGGATGCTCAATTGATTCGTTCTTAGGAATTGGCTTTTCAGCTTCACCACAACCTGCTAGTCCAAGACTTAATACCAATGCTGCACTAAATATTAATTTCTTCATATGTAAAATTCCCCCTCTATATTTCCATTTTAGGAAAGTTAAATATAAATGTACATAAAATTATAGATAGTTAGAGTGCCCTTTCTTCTATTATATAAATTTAACTGTACTCAAAGATGTCAATATTCTGTTAATAAAAAAAGATAAAATATCTATTGATAAAGGTAGGGAATACTAGTAGAGTAATGAAGGTAAATTAAGTGCAAAAAACAAGGGGTTATTGTCGCAGCACAAATGCTACACAATAACCCTATCAAACGTTGATGTTATGCACTTTTATGATGCCCTCCGGGGGCATCATTATGGGTGAGTTGCCTTATTAACTAAGAATGCTTATGCAATTATTTTCTACACATTTTCTACACAAGAGTTTATATAAATTCAGTCATATCAACGTTTTGGGAGTATAAGATACTTCCTCCTGGGACGTCAATAAAAGCCTTACAGCCACAACGGTTGTAAGGCTTTTTATTTTTATGCAAGAACATGAATAGCTTTAAAATTTGCCCATAATTTGTCTGAATCATCTTTTTTATTAAATAGCTTATCAAAGTGAGTGCTAGCTCTTTGTTCAGTTTCAGCTAATAAATGACCTTAGGTATTTATTGTAGTGGTAATACTTTATACGGATAAGCAAATTTCGCGGTCTTACCAAACAAAGCCCACTGGCCAGTATGGCATTTTATAGAGACCGGAAATATTATTCCGTTCCGCTACTTCATCAATCATGTCCATTGTATGATCATAAGTATCTTCGTTTATTTTCTCGACTGACTCTGGAATACGAATATAGCCCGATAGCAATTCACCAATATGATAAGCATGTTGAAAAACAGCTGCTTCTCCAACAGGTTTGTAATCAGGTATAAAATGAGGCATAACGATGGTATGATCCAAGTTCACATCTTGTAGGGCACCAACGTTCATTGAAAAACCAACACCAGACTTATAAAAACCAACGACTTGGAAATTCATGACTTCAGAAATTAATTCCAAGGAAAATATATCGCCAATTTTATAAATATCCTTATACGCATTTCCCAACACAACACTAATGGGTTTGTTTGGTGCCTCAAGTGTAAAATCAGACTTTTTAAAGTTTCTACCTACATCAATACTATTATCGAAGTGACTAAAAGTGTCTTCACCTAATAAAATCGTTTTTAAAGGTGTTGTCAAAAACTCATTACCTTCCTGATCCAGCGAAACAACATTAACTGGGTTAGAAATCACCTTATCATTGCCAGCAGCTTGATACTCTTCATATCCATCCACAAAACTTGTTTCGCCCTCATAATTTCCTCTATAAACTAAGGGATATTCATTTACAAGAACATAATTAAAAGCTGTTTTCATTTCATCATACATAGCCTTTACTTCTTCAATCGGCACAGATTTTATGCCATCTGAAAGTTCTTCAAAAGCAAAAACGGTTTTATAGTACGGTTCAAATTCAGGTATATCGGAGATGTAATCTATGTAATCCTCGTAACCATCAAACGACTCTGGCTTAGGTTCCGTTGTTTGTGATTTTTCGGGTTCAGCGGTTTCTGTTTGAGGTTGTTGTGCATCTGGTACACTTACATCATCTGTTGTACTACATGCAGTCAGCACGACGAGAAACATAATTCCGACAATCGTATAAATAGGTCTTATAAAGCGTAAAAATAAGCATTTTATCTTCATTACCAATTATAGAAAATGCGTGGTGTTGCATTTGGAACAAGACCAGTAGCTAGAAAAGAAGTTGCATTTGCTCTAATCCCACTATTCAATTGATTATTACCTGTAGTGTTCAGCCGACCATTGGACCAAACTTCTGCACGTGCAGTGAATCGTGGTGCAGTTGCATCTACCCAGCCAGATGAAAAATGGTCACCGCCATGTCCATGTGAAGAATCAACATACAATCGAACATCACTACCTGTAACTTTATAAGAACTTCTCGTGATACTCATACTTTTGTTGTCTGAAGTTGCAGTACCACTTCCACCTCCTGCAGACTTATCCATTATAAACACTTTACCATCCATAGTAATTGATTCGGGTAATTCTGCTAGAGTAATTGGCTCTGTCAATTCTGTGGCAAATGCCGGAATACTTGAAAACATAATTCCAGCAACTACCACGAGAGGGGCCATCTTGTTTATAAATTTTTTCTTCTTCATACGAATCATCCTTTCTTTTTTCACACTTTAATTTTTCGCTTATAAAACCTACAAACCTTTAAAAACTATAAAACCTAAATAAACAATAACATATATGTAAATATAAGTAAATAAAACAAAATATTTCAATGTATTCAAAAGTATAACTCTTTATATAATTGATGTAGAAAGAAATTGGTCCTTATTAATTTTTTCAGGAGGAACTTAATGAATGAATATAACCGCTAGAAATCAGGAAAATTCACCAGTTTATCAAACCTAAACAGGGCAGATTTTCGTTTGAGGATTCAGTGGTTGCCAGTAATACTATAATGTATAAATAAGGGGATAAATAGATAATTACGTAATATATAGGTTGGTAAATCGGCTTAATGACAAGATTCCTAGAGACAAATTTTACATATAAAAAAGCCACTAAATTATGGGGCTTACAAAAAACTATGTGAAATGGTAATTACACACTTAGGAACGTGTTCGGATTTAAACAAATGGGGTCCTTCGTATGATATTGTTCAGCCAGAGTTTTCTGGCTGAACTTTTTTATGTAGATTTCATCTATCAGTAACTAAGGTAAAACCTTGAGCCAATGTAAGACAGAAATCCCCTATACCAAAAGGACTGGCGTGTATGAACTTCCATTCATCATACACGTTAGTCGAATAAGGAATCTATGTTAAAATACTGCGTTAATAGCAATTTCCTACCTTCCTTATCCCATTTATGGTATTCATCAAAAACTACCATCACATTATGATTTGCACGTATCTCTACAAAATACTTGACAGTAATAATTCTTCGGATGTCCAAACTATACCTTTTGGTAAATCCCTCAAAGCATATTTTTGTTCTAATTCATATTGGAATTTTAATAAATTTTGTGTGAGTCTCTCGATGATCTCCTGAAATTTGGAGAAATCCTCTTTATTTTCAAAAGCGTATTTATGTTTCATTAATTCTCCCCTCTTTTCTAATTCCTTTATTAACCATTAAATGGTTCTAGTATACCATTTTTACAAATATTGGTGTTAAGTAAAAATTTAACTAGCGAGAATGGTTGACTGTTATCTCCTATAAAATGAAAAGAACCGCTTAAGAAAAATACTTAAGCGGTTCTTTTTCATTCAAATCAATCTTGTTTGTATTGCTATCAATCAGGAAAATAACAAATTTTATTGACAGTTAAGATAGAAAATTGCACACCTAATTTAGCTAACTAGGACACCTAAGTATAGAGGAGCAGTTTGTATGAAAGGAATGAATAACCGTAGAATTCTCGAGTTATAGTGTGTATGTAAATAAATGAAAGGAGAAATGAAAAATGGAAAAAGACTTAAGAAAAAAAGAACTGAATGCAAATGAATTCGATTTAGAAGTAGAATTATTAGATTTGGATGAAGTGTCAGCGATTCCAGAAACAACAGCAAGCAGTGGCTCTACAAGTTGTTCAGCCTCATCAACATGCGGTTCAACATCATGCTGTGGTTCTTGTTAATAATTCATTTGGACAAATTGAAGTAAGTTTTTATTGTAGAAACCAAATAATCACTATTTCTAGGAGGAACTAAAGATGAAAAAAGAGATGACTACTCAAACAGTAAATGCAAAAGAATTTGATTTAGAAGTGGAATTATTAGATTTGGATGAAGTGTCAGCGATTCCAGAAACGACAGCAAGCAGTGGCTCAACAAGTTGTTCGGCATCATCAACATGCGGCTCAACATCATGCTGTGGTTCTTGTTAATAAATGTTTGGAAGAGGTAGAGTCGGTTACGAAAAATAGTATAAACAACTAATACCTATTTATGGGAGGAACAAGGGATGAAAAAAGAGATGCATACGCAGGAAGTAACTACAAAAGAATTTGATTTAGAGGTGGAATTACTAGATTTAGACGAGGTGTCTGCGATTCCAGAAACAACAGCAAGCAGTGGCTCTACAAGTTGTTCAGCCTCATCTACATGCGGCTCAACATCATGCTGTGGTTCTTGTTAATGACTTGAAAAATGGAGCGGTTGAAACTACATATTGTGACAACCGCCCAATTCTCTTCTATTTGAAGATGCTCAACCATGAAGAATTGATGAAATGAATTTTTAGAATCAAACATTGTCTTGTTAAAGAAAAAATACATAAGGGTGTGTTGCCATGTATCAAACCTGTATTTATAACTATGACAGTTCAGTAGAACAATCATTGCTATTACTTATTGATGAGTTGTGGGATAAACGTCAATATTTTGTGTCAAAAGGCTGGGAGGGGGGCCCTCATATTCAGTTGATTACAAAAAATAAGATTTCACAATCTGAATATGACGCTTTGAAAAAAAGAGTGCGCCAGCTAATCGAAGAACAGCCATTGGATAAATCATATATTGATCAAGTGAAGAAAAAATATGAGCAAAGCTCCCGATTGCTATCAAATTTAGAAAATAAGAAAAATGAACGAGCTATTCGAGAACACGGGGAGATGGACATATTTCCTTATTATTTGACTGTTCATCATGAGCGGTTAACGAATTTATATATGAACGAACGATTCAGACATTACCCATTGCTACTGGATACTCGAAAATATGTAGAAGCACAGAATATTAGCGTTGAGGACCTGTTTCCCCTTATTTTTTCAAGAATTTCAGATGTCTATCATGAAAAGAATAATAATAAAGGTTATCTTTCGTTTGTCTCGCATGTTCAGGGCTTCTTTGAGCTTTCTGTCAAGCAAGAGAAACCATATACCGAAAAGTTATTTGAGACATTTTATTTAGAAAAACAATCAGATTTTGAAGTGGCAGAGAAAGCACATTCTCCAATAATTAATAGATGGTTTAACTATTTTACAGAGTTTTATGGATGTTGTTTAAGTCAGGTGGATGAATTGTTAGATGAGCACTATAAAGCGGAATTGACTCGTACTATTGAGGAATTAGAGAAAAATTTTACAAACGACTTTCATAGGAATTTTGTCGCTTATTCAAAGAAAAATAACTTTATGGAGAATCCTGAGGCAACAGCTTATAGATTTACCGTAAATCTGCTGTATTTACTATTACCTTACTTTAATATAAGTGCTTTGAAGAAGCAAAAGTATATTTATATGGCTTACAGAATTGTGGAAAGTAAAAAAGGGATGACTTGGAGGGAGGAGTTAGGACTTGACTATAATCGTTACTCAAAATCCATTTAGTATTTATCGAGGAACCAATACTTCTGATCAGTGGTACTTTGAAATGAGAGAAAAAGCGAAGGAAATTCAATCTGCTAAAGAAGAGATTGACAATGTTCATATAAAAATTGAAAGAGAGAAAGAAATTGTAGTCAGTCAAATTGAAGAAGAGTTCTCTCTACAAAAGGATCCGAAGCTATTGAATCTGAAACGGGATGTTCATAATTTGCGTAGCATTCGTTTAAGGAAATATTCAGGGCCAATTTTATTGAATCGACTAGTAGTGCTTTTAGATCAATTGGAGTTGTATCAAGAAGCACTGCAACAAAGGTACGAGGAATCTGTATTGAAGTCAAGAGAGATTCTGCAACGAGAAATAGCCGATGAGCAGCTGCAAAAGACCGTTTTATTTTTTAATCAAACTATTTATAAGAACATTGAAAAATATTTATCCAAACCTGTCCAAACACATAATAAAAAAGAAAAAAAGCTGGACAATTTTATTATCAACTTGTTAATGCGCAGCTCTATGAAGACTAGTCCGTTTTCTTATCTTACGCAAACAGGCTCATCTGGTAATCGATTTTTAATCAAAAAGAAGGCAAACATCGAATTAAACCATGCGCTACTTTTTAGAATATTTTTGGAAGTTATTCGTACGAACAACGATACATTAGAAAAAATTCCAGTCCATGTTTCTAAATTCGGGCAAAGGGATTCTAAAATCTTTTTTGTCACGCAAGAGAATGTACCGCAATCTAAGAAAATATATGAAACACGAGATAAGCTGGTTGAGATGGGGATTGCGGAAGAAGTAATTCAATTTCTAAAGAAAAAACAAGGGCAAACAATGTATTATAAAGAATTTGCTCAATTTCTAAGTGAACATGATCTTTATTCGGGGCATGAGTTGGATGTATTTAAAAAGCTTGTTTCCACGAAAATCGTAGTACAAAAAATTTCAGTAAATGCTAAAAGAAATCTTGTAGAAGAAATGATTGCCTATTTAAAAGACCATGATATTTGCCAAGAGCTATCACGCCAGCTGCAATTCATTAATGATTTGCAAAAGGAATTCGAGCAGGCAGATACAAATGAGAGGTTGGTTCTTTGGAAAAAGATTGAGGATATTATTAAAAATTTGAGTGAAACTATTCCGAATTTTGGTACGGAGATTCTATATGAAGATATCTTGTTTGATGCTCAAAATAATCAGAGCCGTCTTAAAGATATTGAAAACAAATTTTCTAATCATTTTTTTGAAGAAATTACAGCATTTTTACTGTTGTTTGATGTGAATATTCGTGTGCAATACGAAGTTGCTGCGCTTTATAAAAAAATATATGGGCACTCGGAGATTAGTTTATCGGACAGCAATTTATTAAACAATGTATTCTTCGAAAAATTGAGATACTTCTTCCCTTATTTCCAAGACATGGATTACCGCTATGATGATGCGATTGCACCTGAAGTAAAGATTTTGGATGATCTTAGGGACGAATTTAAATCATTCTTTTCCCAATACTTAGATGAAAATCAAGATGTAGAAATAGATTTTCAGGAACTAATCAAGCCCTTCTCTAAAAAAATTCCTAAGTATATTAAATACGGCAATGAATTTAGTATGACATTCTTTTATCAGCTTTTTCAGGAAAAAGTAATTTTAAACGATATTTATGATGGTCAGGAGAAATTTTTATCCCGGTTTAAAGACTTCTTCGAGGATTTGAATACAGATTCACAGTATCAAGAATATATAGGGAAAAATTATTACGATAAAAATTATTATGAAGTGACAGAGCTGTTTGGATTTAATGGCGGTATTCATGATAGAAATTATAAACAAAAATTAAATTTAGAGTTTGGAAATCAGAGATTCCATGATGTTGGGTATCCTTATATATCAGATTTTTCAGTTAAATATGATGAGAAAACAAAAAAATTGAAAGTGCTCGACCATCAGAAAAATGAAGCAAGGGTCGCCTATAAATCGTCATTAGTGCCAGTGTTCTTGCCAGGTGTTTTATCTGTATTGCTACTTCTGTTTCAAAGCGGAAGAATTAACTTTGATATAAATTACTTTTTGAAAAAGAGAAGTGATATGCCAAGAATTAGCTTTGAAAATATTGTGATGTACAGGAAGAAGTGGAATATACAACACGAGGATATTGAGCGTATAAGCAAGGATGCGGCAAATGAAGTAGAACTGTATACATTAATAAATAACTATTTTCAAGACAGGGATTTACCCGAAACTTTCTTTTTAAAGAAATACCGTATGGGTGAAGAAATTTCTGCCATGAAGCCATTGTTTATTGATATTACAGTACCCATACTATTCAAACATTTTATGAATGAAATTACTAATGAAGAAAGTGAAGAACCTACGTTCTTTATCGAAGAGGTGTTACCTGAATTTAAAAATGAGCTTAGGGAATATGTTGTGGAATATACGATTGACAATTAGGAGGGTGAACGATGCAGAATTTTAATGTAAAGGTAGAAAAACTAACAAAGAATTATGGAAAAAAGGCTGTTCTAAAAGGAATAGATTTTATTGCTGAAAAAGGTGAGATTATTGGTGTTATCGGTAAAAATGGAGCGGGGAAATCAACATTCTTAGAAATTTTAATGACCATTAAGGATTTTAATGACGGGAAGGTTGTTGTCTTTGGTAATAATTTAAAAGAAATTGATCAAGCTCAGCTAGGAAAAATTAAAAGCAATATATCCGCAGTATTGCAACCTACACAGTTTTATAAAAAATTAAAAGTAAAAGAATTACTAGATCTTTTTAGATCCTATTATGGGGGCAAAGTAGATCTGAATGAAATTATTGAGGAGTTTGAATTGCAGGAGCATTTAAATACATTCTTCGATAATTTATCTGGGGGCTGGAAGCAAAAGGTGAGTCTAGCAATCGCTTTTTCTTCTAAACCACGTTTGATTATTTTGGATGAACCAACTACCGGACTGGACCCTCATATGCGCAACATATTATGGGAAAGTATTACAGGATATATTAAGAAAAATGACAGTACAGTCATTTTATCGACTCATTATATGGATGAAATCGAACTCTATTGTGATAAAGTTCTTTTCATTAATGAGGGTGTAACCGAAGTATTCGATACGCCAGAAAATATTCTGAAATCCGGTCATAAATCTATTAATAGCTTTTATCTCGATAAAATTGCCAAATAAGGGGGAGCAAATATGTTATTAACACAAATTAAATATGACTTAAAAATGTTCTTTAGAGAGTTATTTTATTTAGTCTTTACGGTTGTTGTACCGCCTGTCACATATATATTAATGGGGCAAATGTTCAGTAATGCAACCTATAGCGGAGGAATGAACTATGTTCAAATGTATACACCTTCGTTTATTGTCCTCATTAGTTTTTCAGTCGTATTTTTTGCCTTTGGTTTTGATCAGGTAATGAATCGTGCAGCTGGTATTGAAAAAAGACTTTTCATTACGCCAATCACTGATAAAATTCTTCTCATGTCGAGTATTGCTAAGTCATTTATTATAGCCACAGCAGGATTTTTCTTAATCACTTTGATTGGCTTACTCGTTTATGATTTGCAGCTTTCAATCGTTAATTTTTTGATGTCATATGTAAGCTTATTACTCATTAATGCGGTGATGTTGGTTTACTCTCACGCAATTTATTCAAACTTTAAGGAAGTAAAAACAGCACTTATTTTGTCTATTGTATTGTTCCAAATTGTTATGTTCACTGGCGGCTTCTCTGTTCCGGTGGAAAGTCTTCCGAATTTTGTGAAGTACGTATCTTATGTAAACCCATTCTATCATTTGAATAATATTTATATTTCAATTTGGAATCAGACATTTGAACTCAATCAAGATATGCTGATTTCCATTGGGTACACATCGGCCCTTCTGATTATTTCATTAGTTGTCATTAAGTTCAACAATAAGAAGGAGTGAGTAATATGCTAATAAAGGCTCGAAGAAATATTCGATATCACTATAATGAACCCGACCTATTTATATATGGATCAAACGAATTAATAAAATTAAAACTAAGTATTCCAGAATATGATGAAATCACTTCCTTGATAAGTAAGGCCTATCAGGGAAGTGAAGAAACAGCACTTTTTGAAGAGTTTAACCGCTACACAAAACTCATTCAATTTCTTATAGAAAAACATATTTTTTATTTAATTGATCCAAAGGTTTATGATCTTCACAAAAACAGTCTCTATTTGCCGTGGGTTGAAGAGCAATGTTTATCAGTAGAAAAGGGTCTGAGAGACATTGAGGTGATTTGTGTGAATATTCCTACATCTTATTTTGGTGCCATTTATCTTAGTGAATTATTGGCAGAAAATCATATTCAACATGAAATTGTAGAAGTAGAAAATATAGAAGTTTTGGCAGATGGGAAAATTGCTGCAAATTATTATATTGGGAAAAAAGAAGATAGAATATGGGTTTCCACAAGAAATCATCCGCATTTTGAGGCTGTGTCAGCTGAGGATATTTCAGAGAAGCTTTTAGCAGGTTTCCTATATTATGGCGCCATTATATCTATCATTGGGAAAGAGGCCCCTGTATTCAATATTAATTCCCTTATGGAAGTTGAAAGGAAATTGTCATTTGATGGAATTAAAAAGGTGGATTATCAAATTTCAGGAAGAGCGCCTCAAGATGCAATCAAGAATTATAATTCACTCGAAAATTTTGTAAAAAAATATGATTCAAAGATAGTATCTTTTAATAAAAATAAAGCGTATTTTACCTACAACCAATCACCGTTACAGATTATTACTGTACAAACAGAAGACGATGAGAATTACTTCTTTGCAGATATTTCTTATGAAAGGCTCGCACAGTTTCTCTCAGAGGCGGCATTTATCGAAATATTAAAAAATAGTTATTCAAAGGATCTTCTATTGAAGCAGCAGGGAAAAGTCATCTATAGTACCCAACATCATAAAACAGGGAAACTGTACAGATTAGATCTGAATGAGCTGGAGGAATCAGAACTTATTAGTAGTTTAATGAATCAAGAAAAGTTATCTACCAATTTCTATCTCCAGGCATGTAGTAGAGGGGGGTATTACTTGTATGCTGTAAATGACAAATCAGAGGCATTCATTTTTCAGCTCCCTGTAAAAACAGCAGCTCAGTTGATAACAGTTTTACTGACTTGGATTAGTATGCATATGAATGATGTATCTATTAAGGAATCATTCTTCCAAACCGTAGATTTAAATGAGCTCCATCTAAAAGAAGTCAGTTCTGTAAATTGGGACAACTCAAATCAAGAAAATTTAGTAAGTGGTCAGCAGACTACTGTAGGGAAAATACTCAATGATCATGGTTTTGACTATGAACTTTTGGAGGTGGAGTGATGACCATACAAACAAACATTGCTACGATTCTGACAAACCAAAAGTATATTTTTATTCATTCATCAAAGAATGATTCATTCTTTTGCCTAGATTGCTTTAAGGAGCGAACAAAAGAACTAAAAAGCTATCAACAATATTTTGGTTGGCAAGAAGACCGGCCAAATCGATTAGAATCAGAAATAATTGATACGCTTGTGCAAAAGCTCCAAACAAATAGCGAACCGTTCCTCTATGAGATAAACCGAGATACATTGGAAATCCAAGCGAAAGCAACCTTCAAGCGTGGAGATTGTCAGTGTAATGTAGATACAGGTTCAAATCGACCTCAGGAATTGGATACGCTATTCAATGCAAAAGATAATCGGCAATTGAGCTTTGAACAAGTAAGAGAGAAGATTGAAAGAAATAAAAAACTAATCTATGCGCATCCCTCGTCGATTGTAAATGCATTGGCTCGCTCCGGCGATTCTTATGGAACACCAATGGTTCAGACAGAAGTATCATATAAGGGAATATCAATGCTTTCCTATGGTCGGACAGGGACGTATGAAAAGTCAAAATATATATCTATTTTGGAATCGTTGGAGCGCTATGCCACAGCGTTTCCTTATAAAAAGCAACAAAGGGCAATGCGGGAAAGGGATTCTGAAGTGATTGATCTTACACTGAGTGAAGTGATGGCTCAATGCAATTATGGCAATCCAGAAAATTATTCAGAAGATCAGCCACTGAATTATGAAAAAGTTTGGGCATTGCATAGTGAAAGAGAGGTTCTAATTCCCGAGCAGCTAATTTATTACAACTCTCATGTTGTTTCTAATGAAAAAAGATATATTTACGAAAGCTCCAATGGCAGTGCTCTCGGTTCAACAGAAGCAGAGGCCAGCCTACATGCGATGCTAGAGCTGATTGAACGCGATGCTTTTTTAGCTACTTGGTATGGACAGATTCCACCTGTCAGAATTGATGAATCCAGCATTCATTCTAAAAAAATTCAGGCTTATTTGGACTCATTAAAGCAAAAAAGCATCCGTGTACATTTGTTTGATATATCGATGGAAGTGAAAATTCCGACAATCTGGGTTTTATTAGAAAAAGAGGAGCCTAAGCAAAATGAAATGGCCTTCTATACGGCTGCGGCAGCTTCCTTTGACTTGGAAGAGTCAATCGAACGAGCGTTGATTGAAGCTACAACTGCGATTACTGTTTTTACAAATGTCTTCAATAATGAGGAATATCAGACTAGGAAACGACAATTGTTGGACAATCCTCAATCGGTGCACAAGTTGGAAGACCACTTGCTACTTTACTCAAACAAGGAGATGAAATATGCATTTTCGTTTGCATTGAATACGGAGATGGTATCTTCCTACGAGCAATTGGAGGCAGGGTATACAGTATATCAAGGGAAATTTGCCGAGGTTGTTCGAACGCTTGAAGGCCAATTGGTCGATATATCTGGTAAAGCGTATCGGGCTATGACAGAAAATCCGAATTTGTTTTCTGCAGGATTTGTAAATGTGAAATATATAGTGCCTGGCATGCTGACGATGACTTTTGGGCATCAAAATAGACGAGTTGTCAGTCAACGAATTGAAAAGGCTATTCAGTTTAAGAAGAAAGGGAAGCTAGATAAAGACTGGATAGAGAAAACACCCCATCCATTTCCATAATTGAACGGGAGGGAATAAGGATGATTGATCAACAATATTTAGATCGATTCGGAGAGGATCGCTATAAGCAAACATTGTCTGTTGCACAAGTTGATGATGAACCGCTGTTTCAAAATCATTTAGATGTGATTGACATGAAATTTTTGAAGGAGCTTGGTAAAAGTGATGGCTGGAGTTCCATTATTTACGATCTCTATTATTTTTTAGAGATGATTCAACGGATAGATTTTTTCAGCAAATACTATTTCCATTCTTTTTCTCCCAAAGCTAGAAATATAGATAGTCTCAAATTGGTATTCGTTCATCAAACGCATATGTTTGTATACAAAGCATTAACAGACAAAATTTATGTATATCACCAAGAATATTTTAAAGGATTGAATGCTGAAAGAGACTATCTCGTCATCGTAAATGACAATCGTCAGCTCCAAAAATATTATGGTGAGTTTTCTATAATGCTAAGTTTATTGAATACAGGTCATTATCTTTATAATCTTGACTATGTTTTAAATGGTCATCACGTTCGTCACCGTAAACTAACAACCGCATCGCTTGAAAAGCCTGTTGAATTTGTCACTATTCCGCTTGTATTGGAAATAGCCTTAGACCAAGAATATCATTTGAGTACAACAGATATAAAAGCGCAACCGGAGACAGAATTTTTCAGGAGAAGAGTATCGGAGCAGAATATTAGTGGCGATGCAGTAGTTAAAAAGTTGATGTCAGCCAATACACACCATCACATAGTGCAGGAGGTCCAAGCAGCTGTGCAGGACTATCCTGGAATAGGGTTGTGGACGTTTATTGATAATATTACTGATGTCAAAAGTGGCTTTTATCGGATTGGAGAAACGTGTGAATTTATTCAACCGAAAGGCAAACTTATGTATACGAAGATGTTGCAAGAATATCAAGATTTCACTAATTTGGAAGGCATGTATTATTGGCTATTTTTTACCTTTGAGAAATCAGGTCAGGATTATGATGATATTTTTTTAAGGATGGGTCATTTTGCACAGCATTTATCTATAATTGCTGCGAAGTATGGATTGGCTGCTCGAGGGATTAAAAATTATAATGACAAAATAATAAAAGAGAAATTCAATTTAGAGAACAATGAACAGCTTGGCTACTCATTAAATCTTTTTAAGAGCTGGAACACAAGTCACAGTATATTTCTAAAATAAAGGAGGACCTTATGTGGGTATCTAAACATTTATTCATTCATGATTATGTTTTAATTGAAGAATTTTTAAAAGACTGTTTATTGCCATATTTAGATAGAGAAAAAGTTCGATATTTTTTCATTCGTTATTGGGATGGTGGCCCCCATATCCGATTGAGATACCAAATAGCACAAGACGCAGCAGAAAAAATTGAAAAAGATTTGGAGCACTTATTGGAGAGCTTTCATCTAAAGCATAGTAGTCATTCATTTCAAGCTATTTCCTATGATGAGGCAATCGTTCAGACAGAAGGCATCGTACCAACTGCTCCGTATCCGAACTTTTCTATTCAGGCAATCGAGTATGTACCAGAGCTAAACCGTTATGGGGGCGAGGCAGCAATGGCGCTGTCTGAAGAATTATTTGTCCACTCTTCAAAATTTGCTGGACAAATTATTCAAAAGCTTAATCGAACTCAGCGTTATGTGTTAGCGATTGACCTCATGTACAACTGTACAAAAATTGCTCAAGAATTAGGATATATTGAGAAGCATGAGACAATGTTTCATGCGTATCGTGAAATATGGACTCAATTTTCTCAAAATAAGACCCCAGAGCAAATATATAAAGTGATTAACAACAGAATTGATCAATTGAAAAATGGAGAACTTGCCATTGAATTCTATCAGCCCTATCTGAAGGTTTTTAAATCTATGCTAGCTCAAATAAAGTTATGTCAAACGACAATGGAGCCAAAGTACGCCTTTTATATTGTCATTTCTCATCTCCATATGTTGAATAATCGATTAGGGGTATCTCCGGAATATGAATTCATTTTTTCAGATGCTTTTCTTAAAGCTGGATGATTTCTTAAAAAGGAGGAAATGCATGTGTGGAACTTTAAAGGGGAGCGGAATATAGAGAAAAAATTCATTGATTATCATATGATGTCCATCAATGAACCTGAATTCACCAATACTCAAGTATATGCGCATAGACCGAGAGAGTTGCAGGAAAATGGCCATTATCCGTTAATTGATTTAGATTATACGATTGACGATAATAATATATTTGAAAAAACATTAGGGACGAGATATTCGGCAAGGGAACCATTCAAGACGAATGTAAAGGTCGATAAAAAGGTAATGGCACAATTTACTCAATTGGCCATGATTGGTGGTGAAAAAGAAAATCGTACATACCCTTCTGGGGGGGGACAGTACTATGTTAACATTTATTTTTTATTCAACGAGCAATTGGTAGACGTTGATTTGATAGAGCAGGGGAATATTATGCTGCTGAATAGTGATACTCAAAAATTATTGGTTAAACAATACGTGCCGTGGGATGAAATGAGTAAAGCGTTTATCCAAAAGTATTTGGCAAATACCGCTCAGTTCGCAGTTGCTTTGAGCTGTGATATGTCCGGGATCTCAGGAAAGTATACAGATATCTCCTATAAATTGGTTCAACAGGAGGCCGGACATATTGGACAGAATATTCAGTTGGTAGCGAATTACTTAGGGTTGGAAAGTGTACCACTTGGCGGTTTTTATGATATTGAGCTATCAAAACTTTTGAGTGATAACCAAACATCCTTGTATGCGTTTCTTATAGGATAGAAAGGAGTGGAGGTTGAATATGTATTGCTTAAAATTGAAATATCAAGTAAAAAAAATGAACGATTTCTTTATGATCCAGGATTGTATAACATTAGAAACAGTCATGGCCTTTAAAGTTAAAGATATCGAGGTTAATAGATTAAAAGAGATTATTTATCATGGAATCGATGAAACAATGGACTGCTCAGAAAATAAGCTTGGAAAACAGCTTTTGGAAAAGGACCCTACATTGTTTATCTCCTATGAAAAACAAAAATCCAGAGATCTATTGAATCTAGTGAGAAGCTATACAGAATTTTTTACCCCTTATTTCATTTCTACAGAAGCTATTGTAGAGTACTTGATTTTTGCAGAAAAAATTATTGATACAGGGAAAATCTTTAACATTCAAGTGATGCTAGAAGATAAATTCCCAAATGTTCAAGAGTTTCTGGAAAAATCACCGTTTGTACAAACAATCTATGATGAAAACCCGCAGGACAATATTGATTTGCTAATTGGAACACAAAAGAAAATTGCAGAAATCAATCAAGTTGAATCCTTTGCAAAGTATATACTGGCACTGAGCTGTCAGGAAAATAGTTTAGAGATTGGTCCATTAATCAATACAGCGAAGTTTGAAATTCCTAAGTTTTCAATAGAAGGTGAGCTGAATGCAGCCATCATGCATCATGAAGAGTTATTGATGTGTTTCTTCTTAGAAAGAATTCTATTTATTCAGTTATTTAATTTATATAATAAAATGCGACAAAATGAATTTTTCCCCACTAGAAACAAAGTCTGTATTAATCGAATGGATCTTCAAGGATATAGTGAAGTGGTTACGCTGTATCCCAAATATTTGGTTGAGTTTGTCGTATGAAAAATTTCATAATTGTAAGGAAAATACTCGTAACTGTGTATTTTCCTCTTTTTTTTTTGCATATATGTAATCAGAGTAGTAAGTTACTAAATATTTAAAAAAATGCTAGAAAAGCAAGATATACTATTATTGTAAAGAAAAACAAGGAGGGGATAATAATGGAAATGCTGCTAAAGGGATTTAGGGAAGACGTGTTGGCAGAATATATGGTTAGGAAATTAAAAGAAAGACAAGAACTGACCAGAATTCAAGAATTGAAGTGTAAATTGGGTATTGAAGTCTGCCTCATTAATCTTGGGAAGGCCGTTCCTGTCTATTTGACTGCATTTTTACTTCATTCAGTGTGGCTAACATTTATTTTTCACAGTGCTTATTTATTAGTACGGGTCTATGCTAGAGGTATTCATGCTCAAAAAAGCAGTACCTGCACGTTGATAAGCATTTTCCTTTTCGGAATACTACCGATCATCATACGAGATATTTCCATATCAGAATCGATGTTCTGGATAGCTATTCTAGCTGTATATATCTGTCTTTATAAATATGCCCCTCAAGATACAGACAAGAACCGTGTTAATGATAAAGCGTTGAGAGTAAAACTGAGAAACAGAGCCATTATTGGCTATTCGATTTGTGTAGCAGTAATGGTTAGTACAAGCTCACAACTAGTCATCAATCAAGTATTCTTTGGAAGTCTACTAGCTGTATGTTGTATTCTTCCATTAACATATAAATTATTGAAAAAATAAGGGAGGAAGAAGAAAATGAAAAAAATTCAAAATATGTTTGCAGAAGGTCTAACAAAACTGTTTGTTGCAGTAGGCGGGCTAAGTGTTCATAATTTCTGTGTATTGTATTCATTTGAACCAACAATTCCAGAAGAACTAAAAAAGTAAATTATATGTGAAATACTAGATTTTCGCTAAAAATTCTAAATTTTGCTAATTTGGTTTTCTATAGTATAATATTCATACTAGATTCCTATAGAGAGATGAGGATTAGCGTGTGATTCTATTAGCTATAGTTCAAGTCGCCATTCAGTGTATTTTAGTAGCTTTTGTCATAGGGAAACGTTTTATTCGAAAGGAAAATATTATTGCAGTTATACTGTTTAGTATAATCATGGGTGGGCTATATCCGTATCTAGATATTTTTGGCTCGCTCTTAATATTTGCGTTTGTTCTTGGTATGTTTAAGTATACATATCTAAAGTGGATACCTGCACTGTACTACGCATCAACAATAATGATTGGTATGATTCTCATTGATCATATAACAACTTTCATTTTGGGAAAAGTTTTAGATATTGATACAATCTCCTCAGCAACAAACGAAATCATTTTTTCAGCCGTATTACTACATCAATTTATCACACTCATCATTGGTATTATATTTATAAAACTTTGGAAAAAGATTACTTTCAGAGTTTTTGAGAAGGATGCAGAAGATAGGATTACAAAACAAATTTTAGCTTTCTTGGGTCTTTTTACATATACAATTTATTTTACAATGATTGTTTATGTACGATTAACAGGAAATCAAAATACGCTAGTATTGATGAATACGCTGTACTTATTTATTTATTTCGTCATTTTTGCTGTCAGTTTGTCGTTCCTAGTATATACCTTCAGAAAGCAGTTAGAGATGAGGGAGAAGGAAATTGAGCTAAACAGTATACAAATGTACACGGAACAGCTGGAAAAAAACTATTATGAAATGCGAACTTTTCGCCATGATTATATCAATATCCTATCTTCTATGTCCGAATATATTAACAATCGTGATATGAATGCTTTAGAGAACTATTTTAATGATAATATTATGCGTGTCAGTCAAGAGATTCGTGATAATGATTTTAAAATGAGAGGATTGTCTGAAATTAAAATTCCAGAAGTAAAAGGTTTGGTTTCCTCCAAACTGATTACCGCACAAGAAAAGGGGATAGATGTGGTTTTTGAATGCCCTAACGAAATTCATTATTTGAATATGGACAGTGTACTATTGTGCCGCTGTATTGGAATTATTTTAGACAATGCCATTGAAGCAGCTGAAGAGGCGGAGAAGGGTATCATACGAGTAGGGTTTGTTGAGCTCGAACAATCCGTGTCCTTTGTAGTTTGGAATACGTTTAGTGATACCGGACATAAACTTTTTCAATATTTCGAAAAAGGATTCTCGACAAAAGGTGAAAATCGAGGGTTGGGGCTGAACAGCCTGAAGAAGATGGTTGATCAAGAAAATATGACACAGTTGGATACAGTTATCGAGGATGGCTTTTTTAAGCAGGAAATTGTAATTTTAAAGTGAGGGATTGAGATGATTGATGTTTTTATCTGCGAAGATCAAAAGGAACAAAGAGAAAAGATAGCCAGATATGTTTCAAATTATATAATGATTGAAAATCTGGATATGCAACTGGTCCTAACGACCGCGGATCCAGAAGAATTATTACACTATATAAATGAGAGTAAACGATCTGGTTTATATTTTCTTGATATCGACCTGAATCATGAGATGAATGGTATTACACTTGGCGCGGAAATCAGAAAAGTGGATCCAATAGGCGATATAGTTTTTGTCACAACGCACTCAGAACTTACTTATTTAAATTTCATTTATAAAGTAGCAGCGATGGATTTTATTATTAAAGATGATGTTGATTCAATACAAAGTAAGGTTATTAGCTGTTTAAAGGTGACAAATGAAAGAAAGCAAGTGACGAATAAGACATCCAATAAAAAATTCGTTCAAAGAATTGCAGATAAAATTATTAGTGTTAATTTTGATGAAATTATGTTTTTTGAATCCTCTCCATTACATAAAGTTGTTTTACATTTGGAGAATCGTCAAGTGGAGTTTTACGGGAAACTGAAAGACGTAGAAAAAGAGTATGAAAGTTTCATTCGTTGCCATAATTCCTTTGTAGTAAATATCGACAATATTCAGGAAGTGGATTTTAAAAAGAAAGAAATATTAATGAAAAACGGAGAAATTTGTTATGGGTCGGCACGAATGATTAAGGCTGTACAGAAAAAATTAGAAATGAATGTTATCGAATAAAAGTATGTTTATTAAAATGGATGAATTTAACGGAAATAGAAAAGGTAGAATCATTACTTAAAATATCCGGAAAATGCTAGTTAAAAAACTAACATTTGCCGGATATTTTTATGCCAACATTTGCGTTAATTAGTAATGATTATACGAATTGTCTATTATGATACCTAACAACTTGACAGAAGTTTAAATGGGGAGTACTATACATTGGTCGCGAAAAAAGCTATCGTGGCGTAACATTATTTTAAATGCAATGCAATACTTATAATATAAGTTAATAGACATCAAGATTAAATTCAATAAGTACAAGGTAGGTGCAAGAAATGAGAAATTTATTAAGTAAAAAAGACGACCTATTGAACAACTTTTTTGGAATATATGTAGTAGCTGTTTTAATGTTATGGATTAAAACATATATCTCTCAACAAACACAATTTGACCTAGGTGTAGAAGGAGTAATTCAACAATTCCTTTTACTATTAAATCCACTTGGTTCAGCCATGCTATTTTTAGGATTTTCATTTATCTTTAGAGGAAAACGAAAATATACATCACTTGTTGTAGTGTACACGCTGATGTCCATTCTTTTGTATGCTAATATTGTTTATTACCGATTTTTTAGTGATTTCATTACATTGCCAACACTTTCTCAAACGCAGAACTTTGGTGATTTAGGTGGTAGTGTTCTTTCTTTATTAAAACCATATGATATCTTGTTCTTCGTTGATGTATTCGTAATGTTCTACCTACGATTCTCAAAAAGAATTCAAAAAGATACGAAACGTTTTGGCTATAAAAAAGCAATGGCGATCATTACATGTGCATTAGCTATTTCAATCCTTAATTTAGGGTTAGCTGAGGCTAGTCGTCCGCAGCTATTAACAAGAGGTTTTGATAGAAACTATATTGTGAAATATTTAGGCATGTATAACTATACGATCTATGATTCAGTAGAAACAATGAAAGCATCTTCACAAAGAGCTTTAGCGGATAGTAGTGATATTACAGAAGTGATTAACTATACTAAAGCCAACTATGCAAAGCCTAATGCTGATTATTTTGGGAAAGCAAAAGGAATGAACGTGATCTATTTGCATTTAGAATCATTCCAAAACTTTCTTATCGACTATAAATTAAACGGTGAAGAAGTTACACCATTTTTAAACTCATTAGCAAAAGATAAAAATACATTGTATTTTGATAATTTCTTCCATCAAACTGGACAAGGTAAAACGTCCGATGCAGAATTTATGCTAGAAAATTCGTTATTTGGGTTACCGCAAGGTTCAGCTTATATTACAAAAGCACAAAATACGTACCAGGCAGCTCCTAGTATTTTAAAAGATTATGGTTATACATCGGCTGTATTCCATGGCAATAACGGAAGCTTCTGGAACAGAAACGTGATTTATAAATCCTTTGGTTTTGATAAGTTCTATGATGCTAGTTATTATAATACGGGCACTTCAGGTGATATGGCTGAGTATGGATTATTAGATAAACCATTCTTTGAACAATCACAAAATCTTTTAAGTTCTTTACCACAACCGTTTTATACAAAATTAATTACGGTTGGGAATCACTACCCATATAAAATGAATCAAGACTTAGTAACAATCGATAAAGCAAATACAGGCGATGCAAGTGTTGATAATTATTTCCAAACTGCTCGTTATGCAGATGAAGCAATCGAACAAGTTTTCCAACAATTAAAAGAATCAGGTTTATATGATCATTCGATGATTGTTCTATATGGCGACCATTATGGTATTTCAGATAATCATAACGCAGCCATGAGTCAAGTAATTGGAAAAGATATTACACCATATGAAAGTGCTAATTTACAACGCGTTCCATTATTCATCCATGTTCCGGGTATGGAGGGTGGTACTAACCATACGTATGGTGGTCAAACAGACCTTCTTCCAACGTTATTACATTTACTAGGAATTGATACGCAACAATTTGTTCAGTTTGGATCTGACCTATTGTCAGAAGAGCACCATGAAATTGTGCCATTTAGAAACGGTGATTTTGTCAGCCCAAAAATCTATTCAGTGAATGAAAAATTTTATGATAATGAAACAGGTTTACCACTAGATGATAGTCAATTAGAGTCTGCGAAAACAATTAAGAATGAAGTAGATCTTAAATTGCAACTATCTGATAAAGTCGTGAATGGTGACTTATTGAGATTCTATAAGCCAACAGGGTATACGCCAGTTGATCCTTCTCAATATAATTACTCCAAAGAAGACGATGTAGAATCGAATTAATGGTAATCCTTTGCTAGGCAGGTTAAGAAAATGAGTAAGGTATCAAGGAGAGTATGTTTGAGTGCTCAGATGATACCTTCCCATTAGCTTGACCTGTTTTTTTATACCTGATGATTCAGCACTAAATAAAATAAATAAGGTAAACCTTACAGCCACTACGGTTGTAAGGTTTACCTTATTTATTTTTTTGTAGGAAAGATGCTGTGAGTTTAATGCAACAAGCGAGTATTAGCAATAATAACGCGGAAATTGTGAGGAAATGGAGGAAAACTATTCATATATGAAGAAGTAGTAAAGGGCTATTATATTATTTTCAAGAGGGGGATTTTTTTGCAATTATTGTTTAAATATAATTGGGTGGTCAGAGAAGATTGGTTCCGTTGGTGTGAAGAGTTGAGTGAAGAAGAACTTTTAGAAAATAGAACAGGTGGTATGGGTAATATCCTACATACACTCTTCCACATAGTGGATGTAGAGTGGAGTTGGATACGTGTATTACAAGGTAAAGAGGATTTTCAGGAAAATTTTGATGACTATAGAAGCCTTGAAAAAGTTCGAAAATTAACAGAAGAGTTTCATTTAGAAGTAGCAAGCTTTGTAAACAAATGGGATGCTAGTATGGAAGAGCGTTTACTTCATCTTCCATTAGAGGATGGAACAATCGAGACGCATACATGGGGTGAAATCATTCGCCATACTATTGCACATGAAATTCACCATATAGGACAATTATCAATTTGGGCTAGGGAGATTGGGAAAAAGCCAGTATCTGCAAACCTAATTAGACGAGGTCTTTCCTCAGCATTCGTGGATTCGGTAGATGCACTTCAAGCAGACTCAAAATAAAAAGCCACTCAGATGAGAGGCAATTGTCTTTGAATGGCTGAATAGACCAGTGATAAACCTCTCTCTTTAGGGGGAGGTTTATTTTTATGCAATTCGTTCCGTATCCATTACAGAATGGGTGCCAAAATATAATCTAATAAATACTAGCTGTTCATCTTACGAATATATGCTAATTGTCCAATATGGTAGGCATTATGAGTGGTGGCATTGGAAATGATAGCCCACCATTCGGCCTTCACTGGATAACCATTTACATCAGATAGTAGTTGCTCCTCTTCAAGAAGTTCCTGCCACTGAAGTAGCGTTTTTAACAATTTGTCCTTTAGCTCCAAGAAAGTGACCTCATCGCTAAGAAGAAAGGTATCATCATTGCTTTTAACTTGTGGACTGGCTTGGACATGATTTTCCTTGTATCTGATTTGCCAAGTTTCATTCCAATAAATGAGATGTTGGACAATTTCAGCGATACTATGACTGGATTCATCAGGTTTCCAAAATGCATCTTCCTCAGACAGTCCTTCAACTACTTCATGAAATGACATATACCAGCTACGATCATTTGCATTTGCTAGAAGCTGATCTAATAAAATAGTTTTAGCATCCATCATTCACGTTCCATCTCCTTCCTAGTATACTTCTTACTAGTTTATCATGTTAATGACTGGCCTGAAAACAATACATCAATACGAGCTATATCTGTACAAAACATTCGCATAAAAGAATTTTGATTACGATAGGCGAATTGTTATAATAAAAAATGCACTTATTACACAGCTAAAAAAGGGTTTGGAGGAAAAAAATGAAAAAAGAGCAAATTATAGCAAAATCTATTTGTGTATTTAGAAAAGAAGAGGCAATACTTGTCTGTGAAGGCTTTGATGAAGTAAAGGGGACATTTTATTATCGACCAATAGGCGGAAAAATTGAATTTGGTGAAACGAGTTCGGAAGCGGTAAGGCGAGAAATATTGGAAGAAATCGCAGCGAGTATTACTAACTTAAAGTATGTAGGTACCATCGAGAATATATTTACATATAATGGTGATAATGGGCATGAAATAGTGTTTGTCCATGAAGCCGAATTTATTGACATATCCTTTTATGAAAATGCTTCTTTTTGGGGGCAAGAAGATAATGGCATACGCTTTAAATTGCTGTGGAAGCCCATTAATGACTTCTCAAATAATAAATGTAATTTAGTTCCGGATGGATTATTTGAATTGCTCTAGCTTTTACGTAATGACTTGTATAAGTATCATAAGAAAACTAAGTTTAATGGGGTGAGGACATGAGTAAAACTAGGCTATTTGTGATATTCTTATTATTTGCATTTGTAGGCTTATTTGCAGCCGGTTTTTATTCTATTAATCATGTACAAGTTGAAAGCACCTATCTACTTGAAGAGCAAAATATTGTCGAAAAGAACGGCCAATATTATTTGTTAATTGATGACCGAGAGTTGATTTTATCAAAGAACTTTTACGAAAGAATACAATTAGAAAAGTATAATGAATATAAAATTAATTATGTATATAATCGTTTAATCAATAACGATGGTGAAGTTGTGAAGCTTAAAAGATATGGTGAACAGCCATGGGGAAAATAACAAAGTGTTTTGAATGGTCAGCGTTAATTTTCATTGATATGGTTCACGACATTAAGATAGATCTGCAATTAATCTACCGACGCCTCTAAACAACCAAAAAATTAATCTGAATGGCAATAAAATCAGCTCTGGTATCCAACTAAGCACATCTAGAAATAATTCAAATAGGGAGTACTTATTATGTCCTTTGCTTTTTCTCGTTTTTCTTTTCTTACTTTGCCACCATTCATTCATAAAACAAACCCCGTTTCTCAAAATTCAGTCGAATCATATAACTTTTATTAAATAAATTTACGTTCAAGATTGGATTTAGTTTCATTATTTTATAATAGCCAGTTACTCATGACTATTCGAGTAACTGGCTATTTTTTTAATCCATGGGGTTAAGGAAATTATAATGGTATATAAAGCTTAATAATATGATCATGATTGTTCATAGCTGCTAGATCATCCCATTGTTCGATATCAAATGGTCGCGGGGTTACATAGTTATGGTCTTCTAACCAATCATTCATAGCCATATAGGTACTATCGATATTTTTCTCAGGTCCTTGGTGCTTAAATACTAAAAATTCACCGTTAGGAATGGTATGTGTAATCATAGCGTTTGGCACAAATGAAAAATCACTTACTTCCACTGCTACAATATGTGTATAAGGGGTGTCAGGTGTCCATTCTTCATCATCATATACTTGGATAAGAATAATGCTATTATCTACCCTATTTTTGATGAAAGGAAGGTGAATTAGTAATTGTTCTCGTAGATTTTTTACAATGTTTAATTGAATGTCCTCGTTTAGACTGGCCTTAGTAGAAAATCCTATGAAATTCATCTTTTGTTTATGGACCTTTTCAACATCTTTTAATAACATTTACTCACTAACCTTTCTATTTAGAATATCCTAGCAAAAGCTTGTTGGAATATGGTCAAATATTCCATAGACAATTAATCTAGCACTTTCCTTTTTGTCATAATGAGTATTATCCCCCATGTTAAATATAGAATACAAGCCATTATAATGCTATCCAATAATACCGATATAGAGGTCGGGGCCCACACCCTAATAAAGGTCCAATTTAAACCGCCAAGTAATACTTCTGGCGCCATAAAAATCACTGTTATCAGGATGGCAACGAGTAATGAATGGACCATTAATAAAATTATTTTCTTTGGAGTTAACTTAGTCAATTGGCGTCTTTTTTTATAAATGTTGGTGGCCGTTTTGATTAAAAGATAGCAAAGGATTAGACAGATTCCTATTATAATTATACTTAATATCGTGACGATTTTATCTAGCTTTTGATAGCTATTAGCCTGTTGGGGAGCTGTCGTTTTACCTTCCCACAAATCCATGATTCCTTGGCCGATAGCAGTTGTCGAGCTTGTATTCATATTGGCTAAAATTGCAACCCCTATTTGCTCATCAGGCTGCATCATGAAATACGATGTAAACGTTGGATTTTCTCCAGCATGGTAAATGTAGGGCTTGTTTTCATTGTCAACCACTGCCCAACCAGTAGCATAATAAGTATTTGTATCAAAAGGTTCTACAGAGTGGTCAGGGGTATGGGATTCTTTAATGGTGTTAGCGTCAATCGAATAAATGTCACTATTGCCTAACTGTAATTTCAACCATTTTGCAATATCATTTGCGTTACTGATGATATAGCCAGCAGGGATATTACCTCGGTAGATAGGGGCTGTAAAAGGTCGCTCCTTCATAAGCCCTATTTTATAACCCGAAGCCATATGGGGGGATTCTACTTGATGAATTCCTACAAACGATTCATACATACCGATAGGTTCTAGAATTTTATGTTTGACGTATTGATCATAGGGCATTTTGGATACTTGTTCAATGAGTAGTCCTAACACATCGTAATTAATCGTTGCATATTCAAAAGAGCTTCCTGGTTTTCGATTTAATGTTTGATGTAGTAATGTTTTGACCGTTTGTTCAAGGGCGTTTTTGTCTGTGCTTTCTGGAATTTGAACGATGGAATTAGAAGGAATCCCACTTGTATGCGACAGTAATTGCTGAATCGTTATAACTTCTTTTTTTCCATTATAGGTTAACGTTAGCCATGGGATATATGTTTGAATATCATCTGAACGTTTCAGTACTCCCTTTTTTTCCAATTGGAGAATGGCAAGGCCAGTAAAGGCTTTAGATGTGGAGCCTAGCTCAAAAAGAGTATTTGAAGTGACGGGTGTCTTTGACTTCGTATCTGCATACCCAAATCCTTTTTGATAGACGGTTACCCCTTTATCAACAATAATTACTGAAAGACCAGGGATTTTACTAAGGGCTTGTTGTTCCTCAATAAAGTGTTCGATTTTGCGGATTTTTTCTTCGGATGTTGCATGTGCGAATTGTGGGAACATCGTACAAAATACTAGCATTACAGCAATCATCACAGATTTTTTAATAAATAGTGTCATGCTCATTTCTCCTTAACAGATAAATTACTTGTTACAACAAGGATTACTATATCAAGCAATTTATGGTCCAACTATCGATTAACATGACTATTCCATGGAGTACATGACAATTTTGTCATATAAGAGAAAAGGGCTACTCCTATAATAAATAGGAGAGCCCTAATAATATTATTTTGTCTGTTCTGGAAGTAAATCGTTCCCGTGAATGATTAACTTCGATGCCGAAATCAAAATGTCTCTATTTGCCAAATAATAGGGATCTAAAATTTTATAAAAGGCTTCCCATTGGGCAGCAGCCTTTTCATCTTCACCTTTTTGATCTAAGGCATTTGCTTCCTCATAGAACTGTTTTAATTTTGTGTAATCCGATTCGCTAATGTCAAATTCGATATCTGACATATATTCTTCAAAGGAAATTGGCTTATAATATGAATTAATAACTTCGTAGAATTGATCCCATAGCTTGATGGAAAGCTCTTCGTTTTTATCTTTATCGGCTTTTTGAGCTTCCTCATAAATCGCCTTTAGTTTTACGAGATCCTCCTTTGTTATGTCTAAATCCATATCAGCCATATACTGCTCAAACGTTAGTGGAGGATATAGCTCTTGGAAGTATGCCTCTAAAATAGTAAAGATTTTATCTATTTTTTCTTGTGCCTCATCTGATTTATCTTCTTTAGTGAATTTTACCCAATCATCATAAAGTGCTTTAAGCTGTTCTTTATCTTGTTTTTTGATGACGATGTTTTGCTCAGCAAATCCAGCTTCATTAATGAATTCTTCAAAAGGCTCAGGCTGCCAATTTGCCAACTCATATGGTCTTGTAATTTTATTCATGGCCTGATAAACTCGATCCATTTCTTCATAATTCTCTTCTTTTTCTGCTTTTTTCATGTCATTGAAGAGCTTCTCTAATTGAACTAACTCTTCTTTAGTGACTTCTTTAGGTAAGCTTTTTTTATACACATTAAAAGTATAGAAATCTGAGTAATCTTCTACAATGCTTCCTTCAACAGCGATTTCCTGTCCTTCTACTAGCTTCAATTGTTCGATTTGCTTGTCAGAGAATTTGTGTAAGCCAATAAAATAATTTTTGCCGTCAGTCCCTTTAATAGAAAGGCCATCGCCATCAAAGTACTTAATGGTACCTTTTATCTTTTGTTCTACTTGTATAGTGACTTGTTTAGTTGTATCCACTGATGTTGCACCAGCTTGAAGCGGGGTCATTACGGCCATTCCTAGTGTTAATGCGGAAGCTAAAATCCAAGTTTTCTTAAAAGGTTTTTTCATCTTTATCCATTCTCCTTTAGGTTAACTTCTGTTACCAATTATTAGACGTTTTACCAAAAGAAAAAGTTTTATCTTCTTTAAAAAAATATAAAAAAGAATATGGTAAGGCAAAAAAGGCATCCTTTTTAAGGGAATGCCTTTTTTATAATGCAATAAGGGTAAACCATTGATTTTCACTAAGCGGTCAAGCTATAGCACTACAGCTATCGTGTGTGAACTTCTCGAAAGGCGTCCCTTATTTATATTTCATCCTGGAAATAAATTTTATAAAATTTTCGATTGGTTGCTTCATCATAGCCAACTTCAATCAGCTCATCTATTTGATCGATATGCTGAATATTGACTTGAATTTCAATATTGGAATCCAGCTTGATTTTGCGTTTATATTTCTTTTCAGCTTTTTCTAGTGCGCTGTCAGAAATAACGGTTTCATAAGGTTTGACTGAATTGACGAGGATATCCTTTTGGGTAGCATCCGCTTGCTCAAATACGGTGTCAATATAATGGTCAACTTGAAATGCCTCTTCATTTCTAAAATAATCTAACGTTTTATTTAAAAAGCCTAGCTTCTCTGTGTTCGAGTAATTCTCTTCTTTTAAAATGTACTTCTTGCATTCATGAAGCGCTAAATCAGTTTTATGGTAATGCTCATCTGCTGCTTTAATTTTTAAAAATCGTTCCTGCCAGTAGACGATATCCTCTTTTCGCTTCGTCTTTATAAATACAGCAGGCGGTTGCTCTTGTCCCATATCTACGATGATCGCCATATTATTAATTTTTTTTACATTAATGCCATCCACACCGTGAATGATCATTTTATTATTATCATTTTTGACATCTAAAAACATTTCTTTTTCATCAATTTTCACAATGGCAATGATCTTTTTAACCTCATTTAGTAGAAAACAATTTTCAAACAAGCCAATAAATAGCTCTCCGCTTTTAATATTTGGGTGCTGGGATACACTATGTAAGTGCTTCGCCATATTTTGAGATTGTTCAAGAAAGCTACTGTCCTGCTCGAATATTTTTTTGGAATAGGCAAAAACTTCATTTAGTGCAATATCTGTTTCATGGAAAAATTCATATTGCTGCTCCAGCTCTATTTTACTAAATGCAAGCTGTGTAAAGGCAGCCTCTAGCATGAGCTCTGGCTGTGTAAATTCCTCTTCTCCTAAAAGAAGTGTCGACTCGCTCAAAAAATGGATACTATAATGGGCTAATTTACTTTCATTAACTTCTAGCATATATGTCACCTTCTAATTTTTCATAGTAGCTAGTATACCATATCTTATTTTGTAGATTTCAATGATTCGAATAAATAAAAGGGGATAGAAAGGGCTGAGGAAAGCTCATGAATCATAAGGCAAAAATACATCTCAATGCAAGCACTTTGTTATGGAAAGATGTTGACGTTTAGAAGTTTAAAATAGGGCAGCTTAGATAATGATAAAAACATGTAGTAATTCTTTGTACGATTGTATTAAAGAGGGTGATCATTATGTGGGAAAAGATAATATCCTACATACCACATTGGCAAGTTTTTATGCAAGGTTTTTTAGCATTCATTATTCCATTTTTGATTTTCAAATTATTTAATGGCGTAATACTTGAAAAAAAGAAGAATGGCAAGATCGACTTGAAGGAATACACGAACCAAAAGGAAGTAGATCAGCCATCTAGTCAAGAAACAGTCGACCCGCTAACAGGTGATTTTAACAAAGATGTTGAACGAATAAAAAAAGAAATTGGGCATAATTGGGATGCCCACTTTAGAGAGTTTCACATAGGAAATACGGATATTCGTGCAGCCATCGTTTTTCTGGAAGGACTGGCAGATAAAATGCAAATTGAAGAGCATATTTTGACTTCGATTATGGAGCGTTTTTCGGACACATCTGCCTCTGATTTAACAGAAAAAGGAAATCTACAGAACCTCATGAAAAATAATATACCTATCGGTGATGTGCTAGAAGAATCAACGATGCAAGGAACAATCAGTAAAGTATTAACAGGATATACAGCTTTATTTGTAGATGGAATGCCTAATGCTTTATTACTTTGTACGATCAATGGCAAGACGCGAAATATTGAGGAGCCTATTTCAGAAGCGGTAGTTAGAGGGCCAAGAGTAGGCTTTACAGAAAGATTAAGTGACAATACAGCTCTTCTAAGACAGCAAGGTGAAAATCAGCAATTATCTATCATTCAGATGGCGGTGGGAGAGAGGGTAAAAAAGGAGCTAGTCATTGCCTATATGGATGAGATAGTAGATCCAGAGTTGGTGGAGGAGGTAAAAAAACGGATACAAACAATCGACCTTGATAACCTATTAGAATCGGGATATATAGAGCAATTAATTGAAGATAATTTTCTGAGCCCTTTTACACAAGTGCAGAACACGGAGCGTCCTGATCGAGTGTATGGGGCATTAATGGAGGGGCGAGTTGCCATTATATTAGATGGCACACCATTTGCTTTAATTGTACCAGTTACCATTAATATGCTACTACAATCGCCGGAAGATTATTATGAACGATGGTTTGCTAGTTCGCTTATTCGTCTTCTACGATACTTTGCAGCGGGGATTACTCTTTTTGGACCTTCCATGTATATCGCCTTTGTGTCGTTCCATCAGGGATTAATCCCAACTAAGCTAGCATTGTCCATGATGTCCACAAGGGAAGGAGTTCCATTCCCTGCGTTAATCGAGGCACTTATTATGGAGGTAGCAATCGAAATTTTACGAGAAGCTGGACTTCGCTTGCCCAAGCCGATAGGTCCCACAATGGGGATCGTCGGAGGTCTTGTTATTGGAGAAGCCGCCGTCCAAGCTGGAATTGTAAGTCCGATTATGGTGATCGTGGTTGCTTTAACCGCAATTTCATCCTTTGCCATCCCTCAATATAACGCTGGGATTACATTACGAATGCTCCGATTTGTGGCCATGTTTTTCGCTGCAATATTTGGTCTTTACGGGGTCATTTTATTTTTCCTGTTCCTGTGCACTCATTTAGTGAAGCTGAAAAGTTTTGGTGTTCCTTATGTTAGTCCGACTGTCCCATATAGAGCAGGGGATTGGAAAGATTTTATGGTACGTATGCCATTAATGATGATGAAACGCCGACCAAAATTATTACAGCCAAAAGATTCTGTTCGTAAAGGGGAAATACGAGGAAAGGAAGCTAGTAGCCATGATCACCAGTCCAAAAGATAAAATTACGACGTCCCAAACAATAGTCATTATTATTAATTATATACTTGCAACTGGCATCCTTACCTTGCCTCGTGCCTCGGTAGAGAAGGTGAAAACACCAGATGTATGGATTAGTGTTTTTTTAGGCGGTCTTGTTGCCATGATTGCAGGTGTAATTATCGTCAAACTAAGTCAACAATATCCAGACAAGACATTTTATCAATACAATCAAGATATTGTTGGGAAATGGCTAGGCTGGTTGATTAGTGCGCTTGTCATTACTTATTTCTTTACGATTTCTGCATTTGAGGTTCGAATCATGGCTGAAGTAACCTCCCTATTTTTATTGGAGGGAACACCCACATGGGCTATTATTCTGCCTTTCTTATGGGTGGGGATCTATTTGGTGAGTGGTGGGATAAATTCAATTGGTCGCTTATTCGAATTTATTTTTCCCATTACCTTTGTGATTTTTTTACTTGTCGCCTTTTTAAGCCTAGGAATCTTTGAGATCGATAATCTTCGACCTGTTTTAGGATTGGGAGTCGTTCCGGTATTGAAAGGAATCAAAACGGCGACATTAGCGTTTCTAGGCCCTGAGATTATGCTGCTCTTAGTGGCATTTATGTACCCATCTGATAAAAAGAAAGCAGTCAAAGTCGTCTTAGTAGGCATAGCGATTCCATTACTTTTTTATGTAATTACAGTGGTCATGGTGATAGGCGCTCTTTCCATCGAAGGGGTCATGACCAGAACATGGCCAACAATCGAACTCATGCGGAGTTTTGAAATTCCAGGATTAATTTTTGAGCGCTTTGAATCATTTTTACTTGTTATATGGATTATGCAAATCTTTGCTACGTTCACCATTACCTATTATGCTGCCGCTCTAGGATTATCTCAGCTTTTTAAGAAAAGCATGCACCCATTTCTATATGGGCTATTACCGATTATTTATATTATCGCGATGATTCCCAAAAATATTAATGACCTATTTATGTTTGGCGATAAAATCGGTCATGCTGCGTTATTTTTATTTGGTGTACTACCCATAACCTTACTCCTTATATCAAAACTGAAAGGCGATAAAACATGAAGAGACTCTATCGATATTTGCGTATTTCACTTATGGTAATGGTATCTCTCCTACTTACGGGCTGCTGGAGTAGTAAAGAGATAGAGGATTTAGGATTGATTGTTGGAACCTCATTAGATTTAGCAACAGGAGAGGCTACGACTGAGGAACAAACAGAGGCTAAATACGCTAATAGAACATTGCTTACCGTCACGAATCAATTGGTCACTTCTGAGACAACTGTTACTGGAATGAAAGATGGAACATTACGAGAAAAGGCATATAAAAACGTTTCTGAAACAGGGGATGTTGTTTTACCTACTTTACGAAATATGCTATTAAAGTCAGACAAACATTCATTTGCGGAGCATTCCAAGGTCACCATTATTGGTGAGGAACTGGCTAGCACCATTAACCTGCAACAATTGTTGGATTTTTTTCTAAGAGAGCTCGAAATACGACCAAGCGGACTTCTTCTTATTGCTCAGGGGCGGGCAAGTGATACGCTTGAAACGAATGAGCCAACGAAAATCCCTGCCTTTCAATTAGTTGAGATGATGGGGGGACATGAAAGAACAACTAAAATTTTGCCACCTATGACCATTGCGAAATTAGAAGGAAAATTATATTCGGATTCAAGCTTTTTATTACAAAATGTTATTTCAGAAGATGGAGAAGTAAAATTTGTAGGCGCTGCTGTCATTGATGGGAAAACTAAAAAGCTTCGAGGTTTTCTGAATGAAAGTGATTTAGAGGGTATTTCATGGATCACAGGGAAAGGTGAAGGAGGTTTAGTAAAGAGTTTTGATGAAGAATCGGGCTCACCTATCGTTTATGAAATCATATCTATGAAAAGTAAAATTGTACCAAAAGTAGATGGTGACCATATTTCTTTTACAGTAAAAATTCAATCTGAAGGAAGAATTGGCGAACATTGGGTACTATCAGATAAAGCATTTAATAATAAATTTTTAAAAAAAGCGGAGAAAACAATCGAGCAAGAAATTGAACGATTAGTCATGAAAACGTCGGAAAAGCTTCAACAGGAATATCAAACAGATGTTTCAGGATTCGGCAATAAATTAAGAATTAAGT
Organism: Lysinibacillus sp. GW247-5R2A; assembly: GCF_059424475.1. Classification (NCBI taxonomy): domain Bacteria; kingdom Bacillati; phylum Bacillota; class Bacilli; order Caryophanales; family Bacillaceae; genus Lysinibacillus; species Lysinibacillus sp. GW247-5R2A. The sequence continues at coordinate 40,733 of NZ_JBWKZL010000016.1, forward strand.
ATCCGAAAGAATGGGAAAAGATAAAAAAAGAGTGGGATGAGATATTTAGTGAGGTACCTATAAAATGTGAAGTGAACGTAACCATCAAGGATTATGGAACGTCGGGTGATTAATATGTTAATCACCTTATTTTTATTGATTCCTATATACTGGAATTAGGGAATGGGGATGATAGAATGCAATATATGATTCAACCAGTTGCTACAGTTAGCAATAGCCGGAAAACAATAAAGGATGATCATTGGGGAGAAATTATTTCAACCATTGAACTCTCAGAAAATTTGCATGAAGAGTCGTTGAAAGGATTAGAAGATTTTTCTCATATAGAAATCATTTTTTATTTTGATCAGGTTTCAGTCGATCAAATTCAGTATAAAGCAAGGCATCCAAGAAATAATCAAAGCTATCCAAAGGTCGGCATTTTCGCTCAAAGAGGGAAAAATAGACCCAATAAAATAGGCATTACGATGGTTGAATTGGTAGAGGTCAAACAGAGAACTTTGATTGTAAAAGGCCTTGATGCCATTGATGGGACGCCTATTATAGACATGAAGCCAGTGATGAAAGAATTCCTACCGAAAGGCGTTATTAAACAGCCAGCATGGTCAACGGATTTAATGAAAGCATATTGGGAATGAATGTAACTAATGTGATATGTGCTTATTTTTGATGCAGATGTTTAATTCAATAAGCTATAAAGGGGGAGTGTTCTATTCCCCCCTATTAAATAACTCCCTCTTGATATAAAATACTGATGGCATGGGTGCGATTTTTGGCCTGTAACTTTTTGATGGCGGATTTTACATATTGATTGATCGTTAATTCACTTAAATTCATAAAATCGGCCATTTCCTTCGTGCTATCTCCTAAAGCAATCTGTCTCATGACCTCTAATTCTCTTTTACTAAGTATACTTTCCTTTTTATGGTCTCTAGCTTGAATGATGAGCTGACCAATTACATTGCCAAAGGCTGTAAAGTCATCTAGTAGCTTCTCAGTTATTTCATCCATAGCTATTTGTGTACTGCAAATATAACCAAACACATAATGTCCAATAAAGATAGGAACAATTAAAAAAGCGTTGTTCTGAGAGGGGATAGAATATTTAATACTAATGTTTTTTAAATAGTCCATGCCCGTACAAAATTTAGCTTTTTTCTCAACGATAGCTGAATAAATAATAGGAAAGCTACGTATTTCCTCACGAATTTCTCCGATATGACTGCCACCCTCATCATTTAAAAAAATAATCCCTTCAGCGACAAAGCCGATCGGTGAATATCTTAATAAATAAGCATCCTTGATCGGAAAAGAATCTAGATATACCTGCAAAATGTGAATCAACAACTCTTCGTGATTGGAATAGTTTTGCACAGTGTCGAAACGTTTTTGAATGGTATAGAGATTGGACATGACCTATCCCCTTTTTTAAGTATATACTACGCTTAAAATAAGGAATTTTCAATATTTTCTGTAAGTTGTAGCATTTATGTTAAGAAAAGCTATTTTTTTCTTAATGTTTCACTTGAGAATTTATTTGATGAGGGGGAATGAAGTGAAAAATCAACCAATTAAAGAGGTAGATGCAGTTATTCTAGGAGCAGGATTTGCAGGCTTATATATGTTACATCAATTAAAGAGTAAAGGATTCTCAACGATCGTCTATGAAACTGGTGATGGTGTAGGGGGCGTTTGGTATTGGAATCGATATCCTGGTGCTAGATGTGACATTGAAAGTATTTATTATAATTATACTTTCTCTAAAGAATTATATGAAGAATGGACGTGGACATCTAGATTTCCTGAGCAAGAAGAAATATTACGGTATTTAAACTATGTGGCAGATCGTTTAAAATTACGATCCAATATTCAATTCAACACACGCGTCAAGGCTGCACATTTTGATGAGAAACAGCATAAATGGCTGATTCATCTAAATGATGGACATCAAGTTTTAGCGAAGTATTTCATTACAGGGATAGGCTGCCTTTCTGCAGCGAATGTTCCTAAGCTTCAGGGGCTAGATCAGTTTAGTGGAAAATGGTATCATACCGGGCATTGGCCCCATGAAAAGGTAGATTTCACAGGCAAAAGAGTAGGGATTATTGGAACAGGCTCCAGTGGTATTCAAGCCATTCCGGTAATTGCTAAAGAAGCCAAGCATTTAACCGTCTTTCAACGAACACCACAGTATACAATACCCGCTCGTAATCATCTGTATGATGAAGACTTTATACGACAGACTAAGGGGAATTCCGAAAATCTAAAGCATGCAATGAGGAATTCTGTTTCAGGCACACCTTTTGCCTATAACCACCCATCTGCCATTGAAGATAGTGATCATCATAGACAGAAAGTTTTTGAGGAAGCATGGGCACAAGGTGGTTTTGCCTTTGCATCTACTTATAAGGATTTATTAACAAATGAACAGTCGAATGAAAAGGCGGCAGCATTTATTCGTTCTAAAATATGCGAAACTGTTGAAGATCCGACCGTTGCAGAGAAGTTATGTCCCAAGTATATGTATGGCACAAAAAGACAAGTTTTAGATAGCGATTATTTTGAAACCTATAACAGAGATAATGTTTTACTGGTGGATGTAAAGGAATCGCCCATCTTAGAGATTACTGAATCAGGGATCCAAACAGCTAGCGATCATTTCGAGTTAGATATTATCATATTTGCAACAGGCTATGACGGCATGACGGGTCCCTTATTTAAAATAGATATTCGTGGAAGGAATGGCGTGACATTAAAAGACAAATGGGAAAATGGTGCATCGGTTCAAACCTATCTTGGACTAGCTACAGCCAATTTTCCAAATCTATTTATGATTACAGGTCCAGAAAGTCCTTCTGTCCTTGTAAATATGCCAATTGCTATAGAGCAACATGTAGAATGGATAGCACAATGCATCGATTATTTACGTGAACATGATATCGATGTCATGGAGACAAATGCGGAGGCAGAGCAGGCATGGAGTAAACATTGTCGAGAGATTGCGAATGAAACATTATATGTCAAGGGCGATTCGTGGTATACAGGCGCAAATATTGCAGGGAAACCACGTAATTTCTTAATCTATCTAGGTGGCTTCGACTATTACACAAAACGCTGTCAGGAGATTGCCCAAAATAATTATGAAGGCTTTCAGCTATTAAAATTAAAATCTATATCATAGTGTCTGAGGAAGGAGCATAAATAATATGGAGCAGCAAGTAGTGATTATTACTGGTGCGGGAAGCGGAATAGGTAGAGAAACAGCTAAACTACTAGCGACAAAAAACAAGGCATTAATATTAGTAGATTTTGATGAAAGGAGTGGTCAGGACACTTTAAAAGCTGTGAAAGAGCATCAGCAGCAGGCCATTTTTGTCCAAGCAGATGTTTCCAACAATCAAGATGTAAGGAAGTATGTGGATGCTGCCAAGCAGGCATTTGGTCGAATTGATGCTTTCATTAATAATGCGGGCATTTTAAGTCCACCCTCGTTGTTAGGTGATTTAGATGAGGAGATGTTTGATCGTGTAATCTCTGTCAATCTGAAAGGGGCATTTTTAGGCTTAAAGTATGTGCTAAAAGAAATGGAACAACAACAATCAGGTGTCATCGTGAATACCGCCTCAGCTGCTGGAATACAGGGGCAGCCCTATATGGGAGGCTATTCGGCAAGTAAGCATGGTGTTATCGGCCTAACTAAAACGGCTGCTATAGAATACGGACCTAGCGGTGTGCGCGTAAATGCTATATGCCCGGGTGGTGTTAGGACAAACATGACAAAGGGACTTGAAACAAGCCCTGAGGAGAATGGACCTCTAAGAAGATTAGCAAACCCTACTGAAATCGCAAATGTAATCGCTTTCTTAATATCGCAGGAATCTTCCTATATGAATGGTGCAGTTGTGACGATTGATGGCGGACTTACATCGTAAAGATCAGATAAAAGAGAGGATGAAGCATAATGGAACATCGTATTGATTCGGAACTAAAAGAATTATTAGCTGTTTTTCCACCTTTAGACTTAGACAATGTACAAGCTACAAGAGATGGGATGGCGGCTGTAGCTGTACCAGCAATAATAGACGAGCAGATTTTAGTTACTAATAAAATGATAGAAGGACCTGAAGAGGGTGTTGCACTGCGCATTAGAATCTATCAGCCAAAAGAGCAAAGTGAAATTTACCCAGCATTGGTGTGGATTCATGGAGGTGGCTATGTTTTAGGAGCTCCAGAGGGCGATGATTTGCTTTGTCAGCGCTTCGTTACAGATGCAAAGTGTGTCGTTGTATCAGTAGACTACAGACTTGCACCAGAGCATCCTTACCCAGTCCCACTCGAAGATTGTTATACTGCGTTAAAATGGGTGGCAGATCATGCAGATGAACTAAGGATTGATAATCAGCGTATCGGGATAGCTGGGGCAAGTGCTGGGGGTGGGCTAACCGCTGCTCTTGCATTGCTAGCACGTGATCGCAATTATCCAAAGCTTAGCTTCCAAATGCCTCTATATCCAATGATAGATGATCGTAATAATACACCATCCTCCTTAGAAATTACTGGTCATATGATCTGGAATCATTCCCTTAATCAAAAGGGATGGGAAATGTATTTAAATGGAGAAAACGGCAGTGACAATGTGCCACAATACGCTGCTGCTGCAAGAGCCGATGACTTAACTGAGCTTCCCTTTACTTACACATGTGTTGGTCAGCTAGATCCGTTCCGTGATGAAACGTTACAATATGTAACGAAGCTCTGTCAGGCAGGTGTCGATGTTGAGTTTCATTTATATCCAGGATGCTATCATGGCTTTGAAAGCTTAGTGCCAACTGCCGCGGTTAGCCTACGAACTGTTACAGAATATGTAGAAGCCGCTAAATATGTTTTAAATCGAACAGTCTCAGTTCCTTTATAAATTTTGACGAAAGTCTCGAAGCCTTGTTAGTTTAGGGCTTCGGGATTTTTTTGCTGAGTGCGAGAAATAGTTTGTAATTCCTCTTTTTAGGATAGACTTTTAGTAAGTGAAAGGAGGAGGTTTCAAATTGCTACAGTTTGATTCAAAAATAGTTGGAAAAGAGATAGGCTATGGTTATTTGCGAGATCATATTATTGATCGCGGTTTTACAATTGGTGGGAATTGGGAGTACCATAAAGGGAGCTTTGACGCGGTACTATGGAGAGGTGGCGGTGAAACGATCTATTTGCGCGTGCCCTTTATCGTAACCGTTGGGGAATTGGATAATGAAGATGCCCAAATTCGATTTCAAAAGCCTTTTGTCATTAAACATGTTGCTAACGTTGGCTTAGATTATGATGAAGGCTCATTACTAGATGCTACAGGAGCTAGTCAGTTCCAGACGCCGCTTGATAAGGATGGGTATATTCATGATAAAAGTAGATGGATACAGGCGGGTGAACAAGTAGTAGAAGAAAAAGTACTGCCTTTTTTTATCAACTAATTAGATAAATATGTATATTCTTTCGAGAAATCGTATGTCTTTTATCCTTCGATTTTTGGGAACTTATAATCAAAAATCAAAAATAGAATTGTCGTAAGAATTTACCAACCTTATAATAGTGTTAGCATACACTACTATAAGAGGTGAGTTTATGGATAAAATAACAATAGATGATTTTTATTATTCCTATCAAAAATTACGACAAGAACGACTCATCCATCGAAAAGAAGCTTATCTTAAAGTGCTAGAGCACACAAAAACATTTGGTGAAATAATTATGTTTGAAAGTATAAAAATAAGTAAAAGAGACGTCTAGGACCGACGTCTTTTTCTATTTTCAAAAAAAGGAGGAGACAAGATGAAGCGAATGATTCCCAGTTTGCTGCTAGCCATTTTGATGTGTGCAGCCTGTACTTCTACCAAGGAGAAGGATGAGAGGGTGGTAAAACAAGAAGAACCCTCAAAAGTCACTTCAAACGTTGAAATAATAGCGGAGCAATTACGAACACCTTGGTCGATCGAAAAAAGCGATACAGCGTTATATGTAACAGAAAGACCAGGCAATGTTGTAAAGATCATGGAAGGTGAAGTTGCAAGACAACAGGTCCAATTAAAGAAGGAATTATCAACAGCTCCTGAAGCCGGCCTCCTAGGATTTGTGTTAGCTCCTGATTTTACGACAACCCATATTGCTTATGCTTACTATACGTATGAAGAGGGATCAGCGCAATTTAATCGGGTCGTAACATTGACGCTAATCGATAATAAATGGCAGGAAACGGATCTCTTAATTGATCGAATACAGAGCGGTACATATCATCATGGCGGTCGTTTAAAAATAGGTCCCGATAGGAAATTGTATGTTACTGTTGGTGATGCCACTCAACCATCTTTAGCACAGGATTTAGATGCATTAGAAGGAAAGATTTTACGACTCAATTTGGACGGTTCCATACCGAATGATAATCCTTTTCCTCGTTCTTATGTGTATAGCTATGGGCATCGAAATCCTCAGGGATTAGCATGGGCAACGGATGGTACGATGTACGCAAGCGAACATGGCAATGCGGCCAATGACGAAATTAACATAATTGAAAAAGGGAAGAATTATGGTTGGCCACTTATGGAGGGAAGAGACAAACAGCAACATATGGTAGCCCCTCTATTTACCTCAGGCTCGTCGAAAACGTGGGCGCCGTCTGGTATTACTGTAGTAGATGATCAATTATATGCCGCAGCACTAAGGGGGACAGCGGTGCTAACATTTGATGTGAACATGAAAAAACAAGATGTGCTACTATCGGAATTTGGAAGAATACGAGATGTTTTTATGGATGGTAGCTACCTGTACTTTATTAGTAATAATACGGATGGACGCGGCAATCCACAACCCGATGACGATAAACTATATAGAATACCGTTATGATATAATATTTGTGAAAACATGGAATGGCATGATGAATGGAGAGGATTAAATATGGCTAATTATCTTAAAATCGCAGTAGCAATTGATTTCTCAGAACAATCATTGAAGGCTTTAGAAAGAGCGAGTCAAGTAGCAATGCAACACAATGCTACTTTGCAATTAGTGAATGTAATTGATACTAAATCTTTTGGAGCGGTGTCAGCATATGATTTAAAATATGCGGAAGAATTGAAGAAAGAAAACAAGAGTAAAATGGAAAGCTTAGAAAAGCAAGTGGTTCAGAAAGGTGTTCAAAGTGTAGAATCTGTAGTAGAGATGGGTTCGCCAAAGGGGATCTTGACACAGCTTACGGTTGATTTGATCGTATGTGGGGCAACCGGGTTAAATCGTATGGAAAAAATGATGCTAGGCTCTGTAGCAGAAAAAGTAGTACGTTATGCTCATTGTGATGTATTAATCGTTCGATAATTTTACGGAACTCTTCATCCTAGTTATATGGATAAAGACAAAACAAACCTGCTTGTAGGTAGATGACAAGCAGGTTTGTTTTTTTATTCGATTGTTTGTGCGTTATCTACAATGCTTTGAGGGATGTCAATTGTTTTAAGATGATTGAAATCAGTATAAGTAACGACTGATTTTGTATTCATTAACAATTCATCGCCTTCTACTGCCATTTTTAAATCAAAATTCATATCCATTTTTTTCGTATCGAAAGTTTCTTTATCAATGTGTAGCACATAGTTGATTTTTTCGATTGTTAATTGATCCATAGGGTTTTCTTCTAATCCCATGTCTTCTATTGATTTATTAATCTCAGAATCAATTAGCTCTTTAAATTTATCACCTTTTGCTTCTAATGTAAGGACATATTCTTTATCCGTTTGTTCAAATGTAAAATCATTAATAAACTTTTTAAGTTGTTCTAACTGTTCCTTAGCGTCAGCAGAAGCAGCCGTTTGATCTAAAATAGCATCAAAGTTCTCATCAGGAAGCTTTAACCAGCTGTCTGTAGTCACATCTTTCATGAAAAGGCCAGCGTCTTTTTTCATATACATTTCAATAGGCATGTCCGTTGTTTCTTGGCCTTCATTCATCATATCTGGCATCGACATAGAGCCTGATAAATGCATTGCTAATGGGTCGACGATAATGTCCATTTCCATCTTAGAGTTAATAGAGAACTCCATCGCCTCTTCACCAGATCCAACCTTCGTTACCTGTGTCATATCCATATTGGCACTAGCACTTTTTATGTCAGACTGACGATCCACAGCCTTGTCATACACTTGTTCTAAAGTGAGATTGCTAGTTTTAGTTGTGTCTTTCGTAGGTGTGGCACTTGAATTACAAGCAGCAAGCGTTAATGCTAGTGTTCCAACTGCTAGTACTTTAAAAATCTTCTTCATTACTTTCATCTCCTATTCTTGGTAAAAAACACTATCTACTAATATACGCCCAAGAAAAGGAAAAGTTTCGTTATTCTATAAAATGTATCTAAATACTTAGTAAAAAAACAATAATCTTGCAATAATGACCAGAAAGAAGCATGAAAATTAATAAAAAAAGCTGCCACCAACCAATCGTTTAATACGAAAGTAGGTGACAGCTTTTTGAGGAGCTTTTCAAAAAGCTCGAAAATATCTACATGTAATTGCTTAGTAACCCCAGATCATGGCAAACAATGTACCAATGATTGTTACAACACCTACGAATACTGAATATAAAATCGTTGTATATAACGTTTTCTTATCTTCAGATTCACCGATGTGCATGAATAACACTAACTGTACAGTTGCTTGTGCAAGGGCAGTGACAAGTAAAATAGCAAATGCCACTTTATAACTCATATCAAAGGTTACAACGGCTAAAGCGACAAGTGTCAGTAATAGTGAGAAGCCGAAGCCCATGACATGTTGTTTTGGGAATAATTCCTTCATCAGCTAATCAGTCCTTTCAAATAGACGAAGCTGAAGATGAAAATCCAAACAACGTCTAGGAAATGCCAGTACAATGAGAAGATAAACGCTTTGTTCGCTGTTTGTGGATTTAAACCACGTTTAGCTACTTGGATAATGATAGCTAGGCCCCAGAAGAAACCAAATGTTACGTGGGCACCGTGTGTTCCAAGTAATGTCATTAATGATGACAGGAATGCGCTTGTTTGAATTGTCGCACCTTCATGTACATAAGTGATGAACTCATCAATTTCAATAGCTAAGAAACCTAAGCCGAGTAAAAGGGTAATGATGAAGAAAGTCATCATTGCCTTTTTACGACCAATACGCATTGCATGAACACCCAGACCAATTGTGAAACTACTTGTTAATAATAAGAATGTTTCCCATAAAACTGGTGTTAACTCAAAGATTTCAGCACCATTCGGGCCACTACCTGTCCGTGTGTGAAGTGTGAAATACACAGTAAATAATGTGGCAAATAACACGATCTCGGCGCCAAGGAAAATCCAGAAGCCAAAGATTTTTAGGCGATTTTCCTCTGTACTATATTCTAATGGAAGTGAAGAATCGATTTTCATATTATTTATCACCTCTCAAGCTTTTCTCAGTTGCCATAACTTCCTCAACTGAAATATAACGACCATGGTCTTTTTCGAAAGAACGATGGATCATGAAGCCAAATACACCAAGCATACTAATGATGGCTGGCACCCACATATTGAATACAGCGAAGAATGCTGCAAGGAAGAAGAATCCACTCATCCAGAAAGGTGTGCCTGTATTATTTGGCATGTGAATTTTTTCAATTTTACCTGCTGTAATATCGCGACCTTCTTTTTTCGCGAACCAGAACTCATCTAAGCGAGTAACAGTTGGAACTACTGCAAAGTTGTATTCTGGTACTGGAGAATGAGTAGCCCATTCAAGTGTACGACCTTCCCATACATCTGCCTTTTCATTACGAGGCATATGTTTCCAGCTGTAGTAGATATTATAAACGATCAACGCAAAGCCGACTGCAAGTCCTAAAGCACCAACGAATGATAACATGTTCAATGGTCCATAGCCTGTTGATTCTGAGTAAGTGTACATACGACGAGCATAACCATCTAAACCTAAAATGAATAGTGGGAAGAATGTTACGTTGAAGCTGATTGCAATAAACCAGAACGCAGTTTTCCCTAATTTTTCATTTAAACGGAAACCGAACATTTTTGGCCACCAGTAGTGGTAACCTGCAAGTACACCGAATACTGTACCTGGAATTAAAACGTAGTGGAAGTGGGCAACTAAGAACATCGTATTATGATATTGATAGTCAGCACTTGCCATCGCTAGCATAACCCCTGTAACCCCACCAATTGTGAAGATTGGAATAAAGCCAAGAGCATAAAGCATCGGTGTTGTAAATTGAATTTTCCCGTTCCTCATCGTCAGTAACCAGTTAAATATTTTAACACCGGTTGGAACGGCGATTGCCATTGTTGTAATAGAGAATACGCTGTTTACCATTACCCCGTGACCCATTGTATAGAAATGGTGGGCCCAAACTACGAATGATAGTAAAGAAATGACAACCATACTCATAACCATTGATTTATAGCCGTACAAGTTTTTACGCGCAAATGTTGCAATGATTTCTGAGAAAATACCGAAAGCAGGTAGAATAACGATATAAACTTCAGGATGTCCCCAAACCCAGAATAGGTTGGCCCAAAGCATATCCATACCGCCGTCTTGCATGGCAAAGAATTTAGTACCGAATTGACGATCTAACATCATAAGAGCAAGCGCTACAGTTAATACTGGGAATGCGAATACAATAATTACGTTTGTAATTAAAATCGACCAAGTAAACATTGGCATTTTCATTAATTTCATACCAGGTGCACGCATTTTAATAATAGTCGTGATGAAGTTAACACCTGTCATTAATGTACCAATACCTGATAATTGAAGTGCTAAAGAATAATAGTTATTCCCTACAGTCGGACTGAAATCCGTACTTGCAAGAGGGAAGTAGGCTGTCCAACCAGCGTCTGGTGAACCACCGATAATGAATGATAAGTTTAATAAACCAGCACCTGCTGCGAATAGCCAAAAGCTGACAGCATTTAGACGTGGGAAAGCAACGTCACGTGCACCAATTTGAAGTGGGATGACAATGTTCATTAAACCAATAACAAATGGCATCGCCATAAATAAAATCATTAATAACCCGTGTGTTGTGAAAATTTCATTATAATGTTGTGCATCAAGAAGCCCGTTATCCGGAACAGCTGTTTGTGCACGCATTAATAGTGCATCGATACCACCGCGGAATAGCATTAATAATGCTACAGCGATATACATAATCCCGATTTTTTTATGGTCAACAGTTGATAGCCAGTTTTTGTAGAAATAGCCCCATTTTTTGAAATAAGTAAGGCCAGCTACGATAACGACTGCTCCAACTACGATACTAATAGCTGCCGCTAAAATCATCGGTTCTTGCATTGGATGGAATAATTCTTCCATACTCATTGGATGCGCTCCTTTCAAAATTAAAAATTAATAATCTACTCGTTCAAAGTTAAATGTAAATTAATGACCTGAATGTTCATTATTCATCTCTTCTTCAGACATGTCACCATGGTCCATGTCACCCATTTTCATGTTTTTACCATGTTCCATTGGGGCAGGGCTGAATTCTAAGTGTGTAGATGAGAAGCTTTGGCGACCAACATGCTCAGCTTTTAATAGCTCATCAAATTTTTCTTCTGTTAATGGTTTTTCTTTTGCTTTAACATCAGCAACCCATTTATCGAAGTCTTCTTGTGTCATAGATTGTGCTTCAAATTCCATTTCTGCAAATCCACGTCCATTGAAGTTAGAGTTACGTCCCATGAATGAACCCACTTCATCTGCTGCAAGGTGAATAGTTGTTAACATATCACTCATGGCATATTTTTGGCCTGCTAATTGAGGAATCCAGAAACTTGTAATCGGACCGAATGAGTATAATTTAAACTCAATTGGACGATCCACTGGAAGGTTGACATAGTTAACTGTTTCAACACCTTCTTCAGGGTAACTAAAATGCCATTTCCAGTTTGATGATGATGCATAAATTACTAAAGGTTCTTTATCGTCATATCCTGCTGGCTGAGCCTCTACAGTAGATGTTGTTCTTACAGTTACAACAGCCAAGAATGCAACAATAATAATAGGAATTACTGTCCATGTGATTTCTAGAAGATGGCTACCCTCTTCATGAGGTGGCTCATAATCTGCAGATGCTTTTGACGCACGATATTTAGTTAGCATAAAGGCTAAAAGCACATACACGACTAGTAATATAAAGGCCATTGTAATAATGGATAAAATAATTGTGTTTGATAATGTTTCTGCATTTGGTCCTTTAGGATTGAACACTGTTAATGGCTCACATCCAGCAAGAAGTGCAAGGGCACCCAATGCTACAAACATTAAACTTAATTTTTTCTTCATGTTTGACTCCTTTCTATAGAACGGCTATTCATAAAATTCATGTGTTTTTTGTCAGTTCACATTTATAAATAGTGGATACTGAGGTCACCTCTTTTATCTTGGCGTACCAATCAACAACTTAAGAATTTACAATGGCATGGTTCAATATGAAACATAAATCTTGAAGTTGATTGGTCTAATGCAAGCGTTAGCAAAATCAATGATTTGTGCAATCGTTTCACATACGTACATGTCTATAACGATTGTCACATCTTGTCGTTGTTTGCACATTGGATTATACGCCCTGTTTTTAAGAAAAAACATAATTTTGTTATGAAAATGATAGTAAAGATACATTGAATTTGAACATTTTTTGAACAAAAAACGTTATTTTAGTATTGGTATTTTAAGGTTTTGTTTATTAAACACTGTGGAAACGTTGAAAATACTGCATTCTTCATGTTTACCTAAGTAAATAGTTTTTTTTGTGAAAAATTGCATTTCACATTTTGGACGCTGTTTTGTAATAAAATCAGTATCCCATCGGACATAGTAATATATTTTATTTGCCTTTTTTCTATAAAAGGAGTAGAAGAAGACTCATTGTGTGGAAACATTAGGATGAACTATCAATGAAAGGAATGATTGAAAAGGGAATAAATGGGGAGTGTTATTAATTATGTTAATATAACAAATAGTTTTCTTGATTATACATAAATTTACATATTTATATTCTATTTGAAAAACGAAAAGCAACCTAAGTAAATTCTTAGATTGCTAATATGGTAGAAATTTTTTATGTTTATGAGAAAGATACGTATCGAATCAGCATTTTTTAGTCAGTCACCAAGTTTGAGCCATTTGGCTACTTGCCCATAGATTGTGTTTTGTAGTTTGGGGGCTTTATTATTCATTTTTAAAGAAAAATATAATGTCTTCATGAAGTTTAATGTACAAGTACGCCCACTAAAAAAGCTTTCATTATAACCTTGCGTCATTAAATGCATTTCAAACTTATCAAAGGCTTGTTCAACAAATTCAATCAAAGCTTCCTCCGAGTAGTTTTGTTGTAATAAGGCATCTACTATGTTGATTAATCGCTCTTCTTCATCATTGACATAGACAGTGCCTTTCCACGTGACAAGCTTAAGTGCATGTAAAATGGATGGAGCATATTGCAAATCGAATTTTGGATGTTTAATAGTCGTGGCGGCTAAATCAGCCCCATGTGAAATGCTATGAGCCCATCCTTTATCCTTTACGTAACCTCTTGTATCTTGTTCTAGTAAAAGATAACGTCCAATTTTTTTAAAGAACGGTTGCAACTCGTCATCTTTTAAAACAAGTATCTCGGCATCCTTTGCAAGTATACCTGCAATAAGCAGTGCAGAGAATGATCTAGTAAAGACACTGTCTGTTGGTGCTTCTCCGATATGTACATATAAAAATTCCTCACTTGTTGCTGTCTCAAATAATAATTGTAATTGTTGTGTGCTTAGTAAATTATCACTTAGTAAATCAACAAACGTACGATAAATTAAATGATCGCGCAATTCAGCATCAGTTGAGCCAATGTGCGTTAGCATCTCCTGTAAGAGCCATTCTCCATTGTCCTTCATCACTGACTGACGTTCATGCAGTGTCATAGTAGAAAAAGATTGTAGTGTTTCTTTTACATTCATTTTTATGTGCCTCCATCATAAGGTTTGTTCTATTATTATAGCTCCTTTTTCAAGCAAATCGACCAATTTGCAATCCTGATGCAGGATGTTTAGCCTTTTGCTGTTTGAATCGACAATACAAACACATTAATGTTGGTGGCTGTTATAATATTATTTCCAGAAACTATAGAAAGTTGTTATGATAGAAACGCAATAAAATGGAAAGGCTTAAATAAGAGTAACAAAAAAAGACATACGATGAAGTATGTCTATCTCTACCTATATTATGGCTGCTGATTTTATACCGATCGGCCACTCAATCAGTGAATGCTGGTTTGTCTTCAGCTCAACGAGAATATTGGTGTTTTTTATAGCATCAATAAGCCATTCGCTGTAATGACGATTCGGCTCAGGATGTTGTAAAATTTGATGCATATCTTTTTTGTCCACGTGTAACAGCTTGTCATTGCATTCGATGTTTACTTTTTGTGGAATAATGGAAAGAGTTTCATTTTGATGCCCAAGTGCAATAGAACCAGGAATTGTTCCAAGAATACGTAAAAGATAAGTGCTAGCTTCTTGCGTATACACATCAATTTTTGTACGTGTTAAAAATTCAAATTCAATCGGATTATCTGGAATAGGTCCGTCCGCTGTAGAAAATGAAATGACTTTAATCGATAATGCCTCGAATGCAGGTGAGATACAATGGTCAAATTCAGTGATTGTATCTAGTAATTGCATGTATTCCACTCCTTATTAAGAACTTGATTTTCTGTATGCAGATAACGAGGAAGAAAGTCTGCAAGTTGTAATAAATTTTAGACTATTCCAATTATAATACATTTTATTACAAAATATGAATGTAAAAGCAATTATTTTTTGTAAAAAATAAGAAACTTGTGGATTTTTTTAGTAAAAAATGGAAATGAAAAATAGAACAGAGGAGGTGAGGGAATTGACAAAACGGAAGCGTCATGTTATCAAACATGACAATATTATTGTTTTTCCAGGCGCTGTCCAAACATTAATACGTGAAGGGCATATGTTTGCTGAAAATTATCAATACGAGCAAGCAATTGCAAGTTTTGAAAAGGCCTTTATATATGAAACGGGTGATGAATTTGCCCTTAGCGCCTATGCCTTTGCTTTATACGAATTAAAGGATTATGACAAGGCAAAAGGTGTTTGTGAACAGCTTTTTGCAATGGGGACTACAATGTATGTGGAAGTCATGGAATTGTATATTACAATTTGTATGCAGTTGAAGGAATATCATCAAGTAGAGACGTTGATCACGACCCTCCTAGAGGAAAGTGTACTGCCAAGTGATCAAGTGGAGAAATTTGAACGATTAAAAAGTCTTAATAGAGAAGTATCCAAAAATCTTGAGAAAAAAGAAAATGTGCAACGGTTTATAGAGGAACAGGAGTATGAGCTTGAAAAATTTAGTGCACTAACTGCGAATGAGCAATCTATTAAATTACATCGTTTAATGGATACCAATGTAAGGCAGTTAAAAACGGCTTTGCAAGCAATTATTGAAAGTACGACCGTTCATCCTTTTGTCCAAAGCTTGGCTTTAATCCTATTAGTTGAACAGGAAGTTTCAATTGGTATTACGGTTTCAAAATTGGGGCATTCAAAAACGATAAACCCCGCACAACTCTCTTTACCAAATCGATTACCACAATATGGTGAAATAAAAAATATAGTTGAAAGTCAGTTGGCACAAGACCCAACGACGTTGGAAATGGTACAATACTTAATGGCGAAACATGCCATTGTCACATTTCCCTTTGAATGGCATCCATTTGAGGCAGAAGCTGTTGCGTATAGTTATATAGATTTTGTATCATCAATGCTAGGGAATGTGAAAGAAATGGACTATGAAATCGTAGACTTTTTACAAATGTTAGAAAAGTTAACGGAACTACATTAGGTATGAAAAAAGTTGAAACTATACACATCTATGTTATACTAAAATGGTTGTCAAAATCGTAGTTACGAATGAATTGTCTAACATCCTAAACTTGATTATTTATTTGGAGGTATTTATACATGTCAGCAAAATGGGAAAAACAAGAAGGTAATATCGGTACTCTTACAATTGAAGTACCAGCTGCAGAAGTAGATGCAGCAATGGACCAAGCGTTCAAAAAAGTTGTAAAACAAATTAACGTACCAGGTTTCCGTAAAGGTAAAATGCCTCGTAAAATGTTCGAACAACGTTTCGGTATTGAATCTTTATACCAAGATGCATTAGAAATTATCGTTCCTGATTCTTATGCAAAGGCAATCGATGAAGCTGGAATTATGCCAGTTGATTACCCAGAAATCTCTGGTACAGAAAACTTTGTACATGGTCAAGATTTCTCATTCACTGCACAAGTAACAGTTAAACCAGAACCAAAACTTGGTGACTACAAAGGTCTAGAAGTAGCTAAACTTCCAGTTGAAGTAACTGATGAAGAAGTAGATGCTCAAATTCAAGACCAATTAGCTCGTAAAGCTGAACTTGAAATTAAAGAAGACGAAGCAATCGTTGAAGGCGATACAGCAGTAATCGATTTCGAAGGTTTCGTTGGTGAAGAAGCTTTTGAAGGTGGTAAAGGTGAAGACTATCCACTAGAAATCGGTTCTGGTTCTTTCATCCCTGGTTTTGAAGAGCAATTAACAGGTGTGAAAGCTGGCGAATCTAAAGATGTAGTTGTTACATTCCCAGAAGAATACCATGCGGCTGAATTAGCAGGCAAAGAAGCTACTTTCAAAGTAACTGTGAAAGAAGTTAAAACAAAAGTTCTTCCTGAATTAAATGATGAATTCGCAAAAGAATTAGATTCAGAAGTAGAAAGCGTAGAAGCTTTACGCGCTAAAATTAAAGAACAAACAGAAGCACAAAAAGTAGCAGAATCTGATGCATCTCTTCGTGATGAGCTAGTAGAAAAAGCTTCTGAAAATGCTGAGTTTGAAGTACCAGCAGGCATGATTAACTCTGAAACTGATCGTATGTTGCAAGAGTTTGGTCAACGTCTACAAACACAAGGTATGAACTTAGATCTATACTACCAATTCTCTGGCCAATCTGAAGAAGATTTACGTGGTCAAATGAAAGAAGAAGCAGAAAGCCGTGTCCGTGTATCTTTAACACTAGAAGCGATTGCTGAAGCTGAGAAAATTGAAGCAACTGAAGCTGATATTGAAGCAGAATTAGAAAAAATGGCTGCTCAATTCAACATGACAAAAGAGCAAATTACAGGTGCTTTAGGTGGTACAGCAGTACTTGAAAACGACATCAAAATCCAAAAAACAGTTGAATTTTTAGTAGAAAACGCTAAAATTACTGAATAAGATTTTGTGTAATTAGATAGCTAAAAAAAAACAAGGTACGGCATTAAACCGTGCCTTGTTTTATCACATCAACTAAAAATCAGTCCCCTTAAAGTTTAGTACGACTCACTTTACACTTCACTTATACATAGTATTGTTTTTATTTTTACACGATGCTCATTTTACTTCATTCTGTAAGATCATAATAAAGACATTAACAATTAACATTTCTTCGAATGAAAAAAGCCTTGGTAGATGAATGTAGTAGATTTATAAATAAAAAGCTATGTAGCTGATCAAGATATCAGTAGTTGATGACAGCTTGAGTCTTATGTGTCAGTAGTGAAGAACCGAGACCTTAGAAACGGAAGGTCGCGCAAATGGGTTCCTGAAAAATATGCTGCAGACGGCGAATGAAGTAAACAACATGATGTTATAATCTACTTGCATGAATGCGAAGGCATAAATGATGCAGACAATTTATTTGATAAAGGTTCAATAATCTTGTAAGATTGTTGCTTGAATAGGGGTGAAACATATTGTTCAAATTTAATGATGAAAAAGGCAATTTAAAATGCTCATTCTGTGGAAAACCACAAGAACAAGTGCGTAAATTAGTAGCAGGTCCTGGTGTGTATATTTGTGATGAGTGTATTGAGCTTTGTTCAGAAATCGTTGTAGAGGAACTAGGTGTAGAAGAGGAAATCGAATTCCAAGATATCCCGAAACCAAAAGAGATTCTAACGATTTTAGATGAGTATGTAATTGGACAAGAGCGTGCTAAAAAAGCATTAGCAGTTGCGGTTTATAATCACTATAAACGCATCAATACAAACAGTAAAATTGATGATGTTGAACTGGCAAAATCGAACATTGTGTTAATCGGCCCGACTGGTAGCGGTAAAACATTATTAGCTCAAACGTTAGCACGTATATTAAATGTTCCATTCGCCATTGCAGATGCTACTTCATTAACTGAAGCAGGATATGTGGGTGAGGACGTTGAAAATATTTTATTAAAGCTAATCCAATCAGCAGATTATGATATCGAACGCGCTGAAAAAGGTATTATCTATATTGATGAAATCGATAAAGTTGCACGTAAGTCAGAAAACCCATCCATTACACGCGATGTTTCTGGCGAAGGTGTTCAGCAGGCACTTCTAAAGATTTTAGAAGGAACTGTTGCGAGTGTTCCACCACAAGGTGGCCGAAAACATCCTCATCAAGAGTTTTTACAAATCGATACAACCAATATTTTATTCATTGTTGGTGGAGCATTTGATGGCATTGAATCCATCATTAAACGTCGCCAAGGTGAAAAAATAATTGGATTTGGTTCAGATCCGAATATAGTGGACGTAGATGAAGGTTCTATCATGTCTAAGCTGATTCCTGAGGATTTACTGAAATTTGGTCTAATTCCAGAGTTCATTGGTCGATTACCAGTACTTGCTAGCCTAGAGCAATTAAATGAAGCTGCACTAGTACAAATTTTGACAGAGCCTAAAAATGCGTTAGCTAAGCAATATCAGAAAATGCTTGAACTAGACGGTGTTGAGCTTGAGTTTGATGAAGGTGCACTTGCGGAAATTGCGAAGGAAGCAATTGAGCGTAAAACAGGTGCACGTGGTCTTCGTTCAATAATTGAGTCAACGATGCTTGATGTAATGTACGAACTGCCTTCACGTGAAGACGTAAAAAAATGTATCATTACTGCAAAAACAATTACGGATAAAGAAAAACCGAAATTGCTTCTTGAAGATGGCACTGAACTCGATGAAGGTAGCGACACAAAAACTTCAGCATAGCGTATAGATTTGGCTGTCTACCGTTATGAGATAAAGAGTAATTAGCTGACTTCGATTGTGCAATGTTCGCACATATCGACAGTCAGCTTTTTATTCATTCTTACATATTGGCCAACTGACTTGTAGAAATTTTTGGCTCGTTTCAATAACTAGTGTGAATCAGTTTTTTAAACACATACTAGTAGCGCGGGAATTGAACATGAAAATTTTGACGGAGGTGAATACCCGCATGGTAACTATACAAAAAACAACAAATGTACCATTATTACCTTTACGTGGACTTTTAGTATTCCCATCGATGGTGTTACATATTGATGTGGGTAGAAATCGTTCTGTAGCAGCGCTAGAACAGGCAATGTTAGAGGACCAGATGATTTTATTGGTAACACAAAAGGAAATGCACGATGAACAGCCAGAAGAACAAGATTTATATGCAATTGGTACAATGGCTTATGTCAAACAAATGTTAAAATTACCAAATGGCACATTGCGAATTTTAGTTGAGGGAGTCGCGCGTGCATCTTGGGAAAACTATCGTGCCTTAGAAAATTATACATTTGTTGATATCGACGTAAAAGAGGATTTATTAGGTAAGGATGTAGAAACGCAAGCTTTAATGCGTACACTATTAACGTATTTTGAAAAATATGCTAAATCCTCTAATAAAATAACAGCCGAGACCATCAACACTGTAGCAGATATTGAGGAACCAGGACGATTAGCAGACATTATTGCATCACATTTACCATTTAAAATTGCAGATAAGCAAGAAGTGTTGGAAATGCTGAATGTGAAGAAACGACTAGATCACTTAATTATTCGTTTGCACGATGAACAAGAAGTACTCGATCTAGAAAAGAAGATCAATTCAAAAGTGAAGCAATCGATGGAGCGTACGCAAAAAGAATACTATTTACGTGAACAGATGAAGGCTATCCAAACCGAGCTAGGGGACCGTGAAGGGAAAACGGGTGAAGTAGCAGAGTTACGTAAATCAATTGAAGCGTCAGGGATGCCTGAGTCAACAAAAGAAGTGGCACTGAAGGAATTAGATAGATATGAAAAAATTCCAGGTGCTAGTGCTGAAAGTGGCGTTATCCGAAATTACATCGATTGGCTCATTTCCTTACCTTGGACAAAGGCAACTGAGGATCGCATGAATATTGATCATGCTGAGAACATTTTGAATCGTGATCATGACGGATTAGAAAAAGTTAAAGAACGGGTTCTTGAATATTTAGCTGTCCGTCAGCTGAAAAATTCACTTCGTGGACCGATACTTTGCTTAGCGGGACCTCCAGGTGTGGGGAAAACATCATTAGCTCGCTCTATCGCGGAAAGCTTAGACCGCAAATTTATTCGTATTTCATTAGGTGGGGTTCGTGATGAATCAGAAATTCGTGGGCACCGTCGTACGTATGTAGGAGCTATGCCAGGTCGTATTATCCAAGGGATGAAAAAGGCTGGTACCATTAATCCAGTATTTTTATTAGATGAAATTGATAAAATGTCTAATGACTTTAGAGGAGACCCTGCTGCAGCGATGCTAGAAGTTTTAGATCCTGCGCAAAACAATACATTTAGTGATCACTATATTGAGGAAACCTATGATTTATCAAATGTCCTATTTATTGCCACTGCCAATGATTTGAGTAGCATCCCAGGACCATTGTTAGATCGTATGGAAGTAATTTCTATAGCAGGCTATACAGAAATTGAAAAGGCACAGATTACGAATAATCATTTAATTCCGAAGCAGTTGAAAGAACATGGTTTGAAAAAGTCACAAGTTATTATTAAGGATGAAGCTGTAATTGATATTATCCGTTATTATACACGTGAGGCTGGAGTACGTGGTTTAGAACGTCAAATTGCTACGCTTTGTCGTAAAATTGCCAAGATAATTGTTTCGGGTGAGAAAAAACGAGTAACGGTTAACTCAAAATCAATCCAAGAATTGCTTGGTAAACATCGTTTCCGTTATGGACAGGCTGAAAAGGAAAATCAAGTAGGTGTTGCAACTGGTCTTGCTTACACAACAGTTGGTGGCGACACCTTACAAATCGAAGTATCCTTAACACCTGGAAAAGGGAAATTGCAACTAACAGGTAAGCTGGGAGATGTCATGAAAGAATCAGCTCAAACAGCCTTATCCTATGTTCGAACAAAAATGGAGAAACTTCAAGTAGATCCAGAATATTTTGATACACATGATATCCATATTCACGTTCCAGAAGGTGCTGTCCCTAAAGACGGGCCATCTGCAGGTATTACAATGGCGACAGCTATTGTCTCTGCCATTCTAAACAAACCGATTCGCCGAGAAGTGGGGATGACAGGTGAGATCACATTACGTGGTCGAGTACTACCAATTGGTGGTTTGAAAGAAAAAACATTAAGTGCTCACCGTGCAGGTTTAACAACTATTATTTGTCCAAAGGATAATGAACGCGATATAGAAGATATCCCTGACAGTGTCCGTGAGCAACTTACATTTAAACTAGTGTCATCGGCAGATGAAGTATTAGCCTATGCACTGGACGGAGGTATTTAGAAAAATGAAAGTCCATAATGTCGAAATGGTCATTAGTGCGGTAAGACCAGACCAATATCCAGAAGATGGACTGCCAGAATTTGCATTAGCTGGTCGTTCAAATGTAGGGAAATCTTCCTTCATTAATCGAATGATCGGACGTAAAGCTTTAGCGCGTATTTCGTCTAAACCTGGTAAGACACAAACCCTGAACTTCTATAAAATTGAAGAACAATTGTTTTTTGTAGACGTTCCTGGTTATGGTTATGCAAAGGTTTCGAAAACAGAGCGTGAAGCGTGGGGAAAAATGATTGAGCGTTACTTTACAGGGCGTCAAGAATTAAAAGCTGTTGTACAAATTATTGATTTGCGTCATCCACCAACTGCGGATGATCGCATGATGTATGATTTTTTAAAGCATTATAATATTCCTTGCATTGTGATTGCAACGAAGGCAGATAAAATTCCAAAAGGTAAATGGGATAAGCATAAAAAAATTGTCAAAGAGACATTGGAGATGGAAAAAAATGATCCACTTATTGTCTTTTCTTCAGAAACAGGCCTTGGTTTTGAAGAGGCTTGGCGTACTATTGAAAATAGAATGTAAAAAAAAGCATCTATTGGTTCTAATGAATTAGGACTGTAGATGCTTTTTATTTTTACTTATGAAGTATGGAGAAACTTGGAGAATATGCTTGAGAAATAAAAAAATTTGCCGATAAGGTAGATAGGAGGTGGACTGTATGGATATAGCGGCTTTATCGATGGCAATGAATCAAGCGACACTTATGCAAAACGTATCTTTGGCTGTAACAAAACAGGCGATGGATATGCAGCAGCAAAACACAGAACAATTAGTTGAAATGTTAGATGCTCCACATCCGACAGCTGGACATACAATTGATGTTCAGGTCTGAGCAGGCAAGGTAGCTTTAATTGAAAGCTACCTTTACTTTTAAAGTTATCGTTTGAGATAGAAATTGTAACTTTTTGAATGAGAAAAACTACCAATAATACGATATACTATTCATGACTAAAATTTAGCAAGGAGGCAGAATTTTTGAAAAAGATATCATACATACTATCGATTATGTTACTGATGGTTCTAGTTTTTTCCTTTAACCAAACAGCTAAGGCTGCCCAATTAGTAACTGGTACCTTTGTTGATGTAACATATTCAGAATATACTAAGCCAGATGGCACGATAGAAAAGCAGCTGAGTAAAGTGACATTGCAAAATGATCGCGGCCGTTCTGTAACCTACAATATTAATAAGAACACTCGCTTATTTATTAATAATACGTCCACAACTATAGAAGGTTTTAAAATGGGCATGGAAGTGGAAGCTGACATTTCTTTAAGAAGTGTTGTGGAGCTACGAGGTAAATCTAATTTACCAACAGAAACAAATATTCCATCAACTGGTGGCAACAGTACCACAATTGCTGGTGTCGTAACGAGTATTGATCCTAATGGTTTATTTATTATGGTTAAGCCAGATATTGGTGCAGAGACTACTTACTATATTAATAAAGAAACCGTTTATCAAAAAAGCTCATCTGCAACGGATATCAGTGCCCTATATGTTGGAGATCGAATTAAATTGAACTTGAAAAATAAAAATACTTCTATTGTTACAAAAATAGCAATAAGTGAAACGGGTACTCTTGTAGAAAACCTATATAAAGGGGAAATACAAGCAGTTAATCCTAATGCCAATAAATTAACTGTCAAAAACCAGCATGCTTTTGTTAACTGGCAATTTGGCTCTCAAATAACTGCAGACCTTTCAACAATGCCTTTTACTACCAAGGTACCGATATATGTGGGAAATACTAAGGTAGAGAAAGGTCAATTGAAAAATTATATTGGTAGTGAAGCTTACTACGCGACTGTAAAACAATTTGGGAAAGAAGTTATTGAGAAAATTGTAGTATTGAAAAATAATGAACGAACTTATTATGAACCAATGCTATCTGTAGATACAGATTACAAACTGTTAAAACTTAAAACAGCAGGCTCAATGTATTTCCATAATGGAACTATTTTAATTCGTAATGGTCGTTTAATTGAACCGACGGGGCTTATGGCTTATGGTACAGCATTTGTAATTACGGATGGTGCTGCTCGTGATCACTATGCACAGGTAGTGCAAGTGACGAGTGATAGCTTTATGTCTCCAAACTTAGCTGGTCATGAATTATATTATGGACGATTATCTCAAGCTGATGGCTACCTTATTGAAATTGACGATGCTATGAAAATAGAATCTAATGTTTTCAAAAAAACAGATCGTACAGTTCTGTCGGTTAGTAATTCAACAAAGGCTAAGGTAGATGACGGAAGTAGAACATATAATGTCATGCCTGATATTGAACTTTATTTATCTGAAGGGGATTATGGTTACTTTTATGTGAAGGATGGTCATGTACAGGCCCTTCATATGTTAGATAATGCCAAACCTGTTGCACCATTAATGCTTACAGGGAAGTTGCAATCTGTGAAATCTACGTATCCTGCTGTTATAAATGTCAAGAGTGTTAGTCAATGGCAAAATGGCCGTTGGTATGAAGCAGGTGAGATGATTAATATGAATATTGATCAAGCGACACTGATAAAAGCAGGTAAAGTGATTCAGGCATCTGATTTACAGCCATCGGATCGTTTAGTTGTATTATCGGATCGATTTGTAAAGGGACATTTTATTTTAGTAGATTAATATCAATAACAAACTAAAATCTGCGAGTCTAATGCGAATAGTATTAGCAAAAGGCGATGAAAGGAATCTTCGCTTAGGCTTATAGGCTAAATTGTCAATACTTTCGAAAGATAAGCAGATTTTTGTTTTAGAAATTTTTAAAGCTAGCATCATGATTCACTTTATGTACAGTGAAAGAGAGGATAAACGTATGCAAAAAAATTGGTCAAAATTAGTGTTAGTCGTTCTGGCTATTTTTGTAATTAATTCGATTACACCATTCCATGCATCAGCTGCTTCATTAGAAACAACCGGTGCCGTGAAAAATGAATATACATATGAGGAAGCGGTATTTCTTTCAGGATCACCCGTCATTTTCAAAGGAACAAGTAAAGATATTAAGATTACACAAAAAGAATCAAAGGGCAAACTAACTGAAACGTATAGTATGAAGTTAACTGGCAACAATGGCGCAACATTAACAAGAAACATGGCCTACGAGTCAGATGTTGTGGATTATGCAAGTATTGGTCAAAAAACTTCTAATGGAGAGGTTAAGAAATATACTGAAAAAATTACAATCGGATCGATTACTTATTCTTTAGTCGATTATCAATTTTCCCAAGGAACTGTTACAGATAATCGGGCAGCTTCTGATTATTACTCGGGAAATGTAATTTCAAGAAAGACCTATGCCTATGAAACTGGCAAAGGGAAAAATGCGGTTCAAAACACCATAACGATTGAAACTGATAGCAGACATGCAGGCTATGAAAACTTTTGGGGAGCAACTGAAACACAAATCACAGAGTCTGTTTATTCATTCAGTGATGGTAAGACAAGCCATGTGAAAAATCGCGTATCTACTAGTAAATCACGTATCCTGAATTACGAGGAGAACCTAGGTACTTTAGGCAGCTTCGAAGGTGGCTATGCCGTTGTCAGTGAAAAGGACGTTATATCGGAGTACACTTATAATTTAGCTTCGGGACAAAAAGGTACACTGGATTTAGATACAGAATATATGCCAACTATTGAACGTCTTATTATTCCCAAATTTAGAGACTTAACAAATCATTATGCGAAAGAAGCAATTGAGAAACTGTATTCTCTAGGTATTTATTCAGATTCAAGTAATTTCTTCTCTCCTAAAACGCCAATGAAACGCATTGATTTTACTACAGCCATTGGTAAAGCTGTTGACCTACGCGTGTTTGAAGAAAAGAAATCAAGAAAAGCTCCTACTACAAGTGTCTTTAAGGATTTAAAACGATCTACTAAAGACTATTACTATATTGAATCAGCTTTAAATAAAGGGATCATTAAAGGGGTTTCAGCGGATTACTTCATGCCTGATGGTGCCATCACAAGAGCTCAGGCGGCAACTATCTTTGTTCGTGCCTTAGGCCTAGAAAATAGAGCGCCGAATCCTGGCTATTTAACGAAATTTACGGATGACAACCAAATTCCAAACTATGCAAGAGATGGTATCTATATTGCCAATGAACTTGGATTGATGATTGGCGATTCTGCTGGACGTTTTAATCCAAATAAACCACTGTCTCGAGCAGAAGCTTCCGTTGTTTTAGAACGTTTCTTGAAATATTTAGAAGATGACTTGAAACAAAATTATCGTGATGACATATTGTTCTTTAACTAAAGAAAGGACTGAACAACCATGACATATGTAAAAAAAGCAGTGCTTACTATGCTGTGCTTCATGCTGCTTTTGATGACAGCAACACCTGTTGTTACGCAAGCAGCTACCACAATTAGAGATGTTCCGACGAATAGTAATAATTACAAAGCCATTTCTTGGGCGGTTGACAATGAATTGATGACTTTGAACAATGCCAATAACTTTTTACCGAATGAGCAAGTGACAGATCGAGAGCTTGTCCTCATGTTTGCGAAGCTAGACCGTAATTATCCATTATCTTATACGGATAGTGTAGCTTATAACTTTTATAGTGATTTTTATTTACCGTTTAATGGAACACATGTAAATGCCAATCGATCAAAAGCGATTACTCGTGGTCAATTTGCACAAATTTATGCCGCTTTTAAAGGATTGGATTTAGATGAACCACAAGCTGTTCAATATTTATATTCAAACAATTTATCGACAAGTAATTCAGGCAAAAAGACATTTGCAAGCTTTAATCCATCAACAAAATTAACGCGTGGTGATGTCGCGACATTCTTATACAGAGCAGTCCAAAATGGTAACTTTGCCGTACAAGGATTAACGCGAAGTGCAGCTGGTCGTGATAATGATAGTATTACATTACCTCCGGGATTCATGGGCTCTAATAGTGCGGATTTTGAAGAGCCAAAGGATAACTCCAATGATTTTACTGGACCTGATTATGTAAATAATGCATTGCAAAGCATTGTAGTGGAAAAACCAGATTTAATTGCGAATGAAGTGGATTCAACACTTGTGACTGTATCTTTAAAGGCTTGTAATGGAGACCCTATTGCGGATGATAAATCTTATACATTCCGTGTGACGTCAACTTACGGTACGATTATCGATACTTCTGGCGAAGCGGTTAGAACCGTCCAATCTGATGGTTCGACTGTATCAGCTATTGTTGTAGCGCCAAAATTAACAAAATCTGCTCGTGATACGATTTCCTTTGAATTGGTTAATAATACCGATCCAGCAATGAAGTGTCTTGTAGGGCAAAAATTAAAAGCAGAGGTGCGTTATTCACCACAACCTGAATTGCGTATTGATTACCAAGTCTATGATCCTACTAATACAGATGATGATAATGGGAATGTGACACCACCGTATATCCCATATGAGAAATTGCCAGAGTTCTTCACACAAAACATAATTGATGTGTATTCACCAATTCCATTGAAGTATGATGGGGATAAAAAGCTATTTAGTATTGGGCAGCAAACTAATGTAACAGACGCCTTGGGCAATGTTCAAAATGTTTATTTACGTTACGGAGGCTCAGATCCTAGATATCCAGCACTAGGGTATGAAAATGCTATTTTACAATTTGAAAACTACAATATTTCGGTTTACCTTTTTGAGGAACTGTTAAATCGTCGTTTAGATAATTCGGTCACATCGCCAGCTAAAACAGAAATTATGTATATGATTTCTGAAGATGGCCGTCCGATTTATCGTGTTCAAGGGATTGATGATGCTATCGCCTCTCAGGTAGAAAACATTAATCCAGTTGGAGCTATCATCCAGCTTATGAACCATATGCCGGAAGAAAAAAAATTGACACTTGAACATTATGATAGTGTTATGAAAATTTATTCTATCTTTACCAACTTAAGTAACTATGATCGTACCGTGTTATTAAAATATCAAGGCGGGAAGCTACTTGGACAAGTAGAGGCTTATAAAAAACGAGTAGAGGCATTGAAAGAAAGTGCTGATGCTGCATCTAGACCATCAGGCAAGGATCGCTATACAAAAGTCATGGTGACGTTAGTTCGTCCTGGTGGAGAACCAGTTACGGATTATCAAGGAACAGTCAAAATCAAGTATGATGGAGTGGAAAAAACAGCTTCATTTATTACGAATACTTCAGATCCATTAAACAATACTGGTAGCCCAGGTACAGCTGTTGCATACTTTGACTCTATCATCTATGGCAAATCCAAAGTAGAAGCAACCCTTGTCAATCCAATAGACCCTCGTTATGCAACGATTTTGAAGGGTTTAAAAGATAAAACAGTAACCAAAGATATTTTTACTAATCCGTACTTCAGTAAAAATTCATGCTCATTAGCAACAGAAATTGCCTATGTAGTAGATTATTCTTCATCTATGAAGGCTGTTGATCCAACTAATTATCGTGGCAAGAAAATGATTGAATTTATCAATCAATTGAAGGCGAAAAATAACATCGTCATCGAAACAAACACAAAGGCAACAATTCTTGGTGAGGGTACAACAGATGCTGTATTGAAGAAAGATCTTTATAAAGCATCTAAAGAGAAAGGTGCTACGGATATTTTTGCAGGTATTGATATTGCATTAACGAAATTCTCAAACGATACAAAAACGGCTAAAGCTATTGTGGTTGTATCTGATGGGAAAACAAGTAAATCAAAAATGACAAAAGTGATCAATGAAGCGAAAAAGCAAGGTGTGAAAATATACACAGTAAGTATGGGCAAGAAATCACAAGTAAATGATGCTACTTTAATGCAATTGTCTACAGAAACTGGCGGAGCTTATTATCACGCGCTTGATAATTTACAATTGCATCAGGTGTTCCAAAAGTTGATTGATGCGATTTTATGTAAAACTCCGGCATCAAGCTGTATCAACCCGGATGATTTATTTGAAGATGCAAATGTATCATTACGAAAAGGCTATCTTACAATGAGCGCTCGTATTGATGGTAATTGTCCAAACGTTGCGAAGATTAATGTACGTTATAAATCAATTAGTGGTGATGTACAATTCGAGTTGCTAAAACGTAGTGATCATGTATTTATGTTAACGAAAACAGTACAAACTATGCAGGACTTTAAAGTTAATAATGAAATTGATTTGATCGCATATGATAAAGATGGAAATATTATTTCAATGAAAACTATTTCTATAACAAATTAATGATGAAAACTGCCTCCTTATGCGGGGCAGTTTTTTAATTTGAAACAAAACGTATAATTTGTTACACTTAGTTTATAATAATTCTAATGTAGATGACGAAATGCAGTTCTTCATGACATGTTCACAAATTATAGATGAACTATTGTCGAACTGTGCTATAATGAAATTTGTGAATTAGAACGTGTGAGGTGTTATTCATGCATACCATCGTAGTAGGCTTGAATTATAAAACAGCGCCTGTTGAAATAAGAGAGAAGTTATCATTCATTGAGAGTGAACTACCTCAGGCAATGGAAGCGCTGCAAAAGCAGAAAAGTATTTTAGAAAACGTTATTGTTTCGACATGTAACCGTACAGAAATTTATGCTGTTGTGGATCAACTGCATACTGGACGTCATTTTGTGAAACAATTTTTAGCTGATTGGTTTGGCTTGCCTGTGGAGACATTTTCTTCGTATTTAACAATTCGTGAAGAGGATGAGGCAGTCGAACATTTATTTAAAGTAACAGCTGGAATCGATTCAATGGTTCTAGGTGAAACGCAAATTTTAGGGCAAGTAAAAAAAAGCTTTTTAAGTGGACAAGAGATTGGCACGACAGGAACGGTTTACAATCAACTATTTAAACAAGCGGTAACATTTGCAAAGCGAGCACATAATGAAACAGCTATCGGCGAGAATGCGGTATCAGTTTCTTATGCAGCAGTAGAATTAGCAAAGAAAATTTTTGGCTCTTTACAACGCAAGCATGTAGCTATTCTAGGTGCAGGGAAAATGGGGGAGCTTGCGATTGAAAACCTCTACGGCAGTGGAGTAGGAAAAGTAACAGTAATTAACCGTACGTTTGAAAAAGCGGAAAGTCTAGCTGCAAAATTCCATGGTCAAGCTAAATCAATGAAGGAATTACAGTGCTCCTTATTAGAAGCAGATATTTTAATTACATCGACTGGTGCAACTGACTATGTCATTGATTATGAGCTCATGCAATTCGTGGAACGTTTACGTAAAGGGAAACCATTATTTATGGTAGATATCGCTGTTCCGCGTGATATCGATCCACGTGTTGGCGATTTACCAAATGTTTTCTTATATGATATTGATGATTTACAAGGTATTGTCGAAGCTAATTTAGCGGAACGTGAACGTGCTGCTGCGGATATTACGGATATGATTGGGCATGAAGTGCTCCAATTTAAAGATTGGGTGTCTACGCTTGGTGTCGTACCTGTGATTTCTGCATTACGGAAAAAAGCAAATCGTATTCAAGAAGAGACGATGACTAGTATCGAGAATAAAATGCCAGATTTAACGGAACGTGAACGTAAAATTTTAAGCAAACATACAAAATCAATTATTAATCAATTGTTAAAAGAGCCAATCTTACAAGCGAAAGAAATGGCCAATTCACCAAAAGCAAATGAACAGTTACGTTTATTCCAACAAATTTTTGGTATAGAAGAAGCTGTGGAAGCTGAAGTTCAAGAGATGACGAAGCAAGAGCTTGAGCGTAAAGAACGCGCACAGGCAACTCAAACTTCTGCTGAACCAAAGTATTCTTTCTAAATAATCTAATGCGATTTGTACACTGAAGTTGTACGAAGTGGTGTTGCGCTATTGGATTCTCTACTGATATTACATGAGGCGTTTTCGTATCTGTATGGTAAACTTAGGATACGAAAACGTTTTTTGTTTTCTTATTTATAGCTTTATAATTTCACTACAAAGAAGGGATGTCTATTGGCTGATTTGACCATGACAAGGCTATATGAGGTGATGATCGTCTTGTATGCGATCAGTCTAGTTTTTTACTTTACTGATTATTTTTATAAGCAAGTACGAGCAAGGCGCATTGCTTTCTGGCTTGTTTCATTTGTATGGATGATTCAAAGTGCCATTATTATTTTAACGTTTGTGGAAACGAAACGCTTTCCGATCTTATCATTGTCAGAGGGAATTCTCTTTTACTCCTGGTTACTTGTGACGTTATCCATTATCCTGCATTGCATTGCAAGAGTAGACTTACCGGTATTTATTATTAATATATTAGGATTTTTGTTTGCTAGTATATTTACATTTATGCCTAAACGTCCTACGGGAACTGTCGGAGATACATTAATTTCGGAAATGCTTTTTATTCATATATCATTTGCGATATTGTCATATGCAGCATTCACATTAACATTTGTGTTTGCCATTTTATATCTTGTTTTATATCGATTGCTGAAGAAGAAAAAGTGGTCGCATCTTTGGACAAGACTGCCATCTTTACAGCAAACGAGCAACTGGATGAATGTATCATTCTTTATTGGAATCCCAATGTTATTTATAAGTTTAATATTAGGGTTTGAATGGGCATTATTAACATTAGAGAGTCTTTCGATTTTCGATGCGAAGATCATAGGATCCTTCATTATTTTAATTTTGTATTGCTTTATCTTATATGTGAATCGCAAAAGCAAGCTGATAGGTACAACTTATGCATGGGTACATATTTATGCCTATTTATTAGTTGTTGTGAACTTCTTCTTAGGAAGTAGTTTATCGCGATTCCATTTATGGTATTAGAGGAAAGGTTGGAGACTGTTGAGAAAAATTATTGTAGGTTCTAGGAGAAGTAAGCTAGCACTAACGCAAACAAATTGGTTCATTAATGAATTAAAGGCTGCTGGTGCTCCATTTGAATTTGAAGTAAAAGAAATTGTGACAAAAGGTGATCAAATTTTAGATGTACAGCTTTCAAAGGTAGGGGGCAAAGGATTGTTCGTTAAAGAAATTGAACAAGCCCTTTACGATAAAGAGATTGATTTTGCTGTCCATTCTATGAAAGATATGCCTGCTGTATTGCCGGAAGGTTTAGTAATTGGCTGTATTCCTCCACGTGAAGATGCACGTGACGCATTTATTTCCAAGGGACATGTTAAATTTGCTGATCTTCCTGCAGGAGCTGTCGTCGGGACAAGTTCTTTACGTCGTAGTGCGCAGCTACTAACAGTACGTCCGGATCTTGAAATTAAATGGATTAGAGGAAACGTTGATACACGTTTAGCTAAGCTTGAAACCGAAGAATACGACGCGATTATTTTAGCAGCAGCTGGTTTAAAACGACTTGGTTGGAGTGAAGATGTTGTCACTGAATTTTTATCAGTGGAAGATTGTTTACCAGCCGTAGCACAAGGTTCTCTTGGTATTGAATGCCGTGGAGATGATACCGAGCTATTAGCAGAGTTAGCTAAATTAACAGACCAATTTACATGGCAAGAGGCACATGCAGAACGAGCATTCTTGGCGGCTATGGATGGCGGGTGTCAAGTACCAATCGCTGGCTATGCCACATCAAATGGGGATGAAATTACTTTAACAGGCCTTGTTGCTGCACCTGATGCATCAGTTGTATATAAAGAAACAGTAGTTGGTTCAGACGCACAAAAAATTGGGGAAGAATTGGCTACTATTTTAACGAAACAAGGAGCTTTCGATTTAATTCAACGTGTGAAGGCAGAGCAAGATGCAAAATGATTTACCTTTAAGAGGTAAAACGGTACTTTTAACAGGTACATCTAAAACAACAGCTATTGTAGATGATATTGCAGCTTTAGGTGGCCATGCAGTAATTGCCCCATTAATTGAAACATGCGAACGTATGGACAACGCTGATGCAAAACTGTTGAATAGTGCGCTACAATTTGACTGGGTTATCTTTACGAGTCAAAATGCTGTAGATGCATTTGCTAATAAGATGGAGAGGCATCAATTAAGTGCCGAAAATTTTCAAGCGAAAATTGCTTCCATTGGCACAAAAACAACTACAGCGTTAGAAAATCTAGGATTTAAAGTGAGCTTTATGCCTTCCGTATTTAGTGCTGATATTTTCGTCAAGGAATTTCCAAGTATAGCTGGCGACCATCCAAGTTGTCTGTTTATTCGTGGAGAAAAGGCGAAAAGTACGTTGAAGGATGGACTGCCCTTTAATTTGAAAGAATGGACAGTTTATGAAACGGTAGAACGACATGATCAAACATCAGCTATTATTAATTGCATTCATCACAATGAGGACGTCACAGTGATTTTTGCTAGTCCTTCAGCTGTTGATGTATATGCAAAAAGTGTAGCAGTACATGTCGGGTGGCAAGCCACTAGGGTTGCAGCCATCGGCCATATTACGGAAGCAGCTCTTGAACAATACGGTGCAACTGTGGATATTATGCCAAGTGTATATACAATGCAAGCAGTCATCGAAGAATTAATGAAAGTAGGGGACAAATCATGACAAGACTACAATTTCAAAGACATCGTCGTTTGCGTGCCAATGCAACGATGCGATCAATGGTAAAAGAAACATACTTACATAAAGAGGACCTCATTTATCCTATTTTTGTAATAGAGGGCGAAAGTATTAAAAATGAAGTACCATCTATGCCTGGTGTTTTTCAATTTTCATTAGATAAGCTTGAAGCAGAAATTGATGAGGTTGTTGCATTAGGAATCCCAGCTGTAATTTTATTTGGTTTACCGGCTGAAAAAGATGCTGTTGGAACTGGTGCATTCCATGATCATGGTATTGTCCAAGAGGCGACTCGCTTAATTAAAACGCGTCATCCTGAGCTTTTAGTCATTGCGGATACATGCTTATGTGAGTTTACGGATCATGGTCATTGTGGCTTAATTGAAGGCGATCAAATTTTAAATGACCCTTCATTAGATGTTTTAGCTCGTACAGCAGTATCACAAGCAACGGCAGGCGCAGATATAATTGCTCCATCTAATATGATGGATGGCTTTGTTGCAGCCATTCGTGCTGGTCTTGATGAAGCAGGCTTTGAGCATATTCCAATCATGTCATATGCTGTGAAATATGCGTCAAGTTACTATGGCCCATTCCGTGACGCGGCAGATGGTGCTCCACAATTTGGTGATCGTAAATCCTATCAAATGGACCCATCTAACCGTTTAGAGGCATTCCGTGAGGCAGAATCTGATATCGAAGAGGGAGCGGATTTCTTAATTGTTAAGCCAGCCCTAAGTTATTTAGATATTATTCGAGATATGAAAAATAATTATCCATTACCACTTGTTGCGTATAATGTCTCAGGTGAGTATGCGATGATTAAAGCAGCTGCTATTAATGGGTGGATTGAAGAGAAAAAAGTTGTGCTTGAAACATTATTAGGCATGAAACGTGCAGGTTCTGATTTAATTATTACGTATCATGCAAAAGATGTTGCACGTTGGTTGGAGGAGAAATAAATGACACGTTCTTACGAAAAATCAAAGCAAGCCTATGCTGAAGCTGTTCAGTTAATGCCAGGTGGTGTCAATAGCCCCGTTCGTGCATTCAAATCAGTAAATATGGACCCAATTTTCATGGAATCAGGCCATGGGGCTATCATTAAAGATATTGATGGTAATGAATATATAGATTATGTATTATCTTGGGGCCCACTCATTTTAGGGCATACACATCCAGAGGTTGTCAAAGCAATTGCTGAAACTGCAGCAAAAGGCTCTTCCTTTGGTGCACCAAGCTATACAGAAAATCGTTTAGCTCAATTAGTGTTAGATCGTCTTCCAGGCATGGAAATGATTCGCTTCGTTTCTTCGGGAACAGAAGCTACTATGTCTGCATTACGTGTAGCTCGCGGAGTTACAGGTCGGGATAAGATTTTAAAATTTGAAGGCTCTTATCATGGCCACGGTGATTCATTATTAATTAAAGCAGGATCTGGAGTTGCTACATTAGGTCTTCCTGATAGCCCTGGCGTACCTGCAGATATCGCTCGTAATACGTTAACTGTAGCCTATAATGATTTAGAAGGCGCTAAAGCTGTTTTCGAAAAATTTGGTGCAGAGTTAGCAGCAGTTATTGTAGAGCCAGTTGCAGGGAATATGGGTGTTGTACCACCACAATCAGGTTTCTTAGAAGGCTTACGCGAATTAACAACTACACATGGTGCGTTATTAATCTTTGATGAGGTTATGACGGGCTTCCGTGTTGATTATGGTTGTGCACAAGGTTATTTTGGAGTTACACCTGATATAACGACGTTAGGGAAAGTAATTGGCGGAGGCCTTCCAGTAGGTGCGTTTGCTGGTACTAAAAAAATTATGGAGCAAGTAGCACCAGCTGGACCGATTTATCAAGCAGGTACACTTTCAGGGAATCCATTAGCTATGACAGCGGGCTATGAAACGCTATCACGTTTAGATCACAGTACTTATGAATACTTTAAACAACTAGGCGATCAGCTAGAGGCTGGTTTCCGTGAAGCGGCGACGAAGTACAATATTCCTCACACTGTTAATCGTGCGGGTTCTATGATTGGCTTCTTCTTTACGAATGAAGAGGTCATTGATTTTGCAACTGCTAAATCATCGGATTTAGCCTTATTTGCTGAATACTTCCGTCTGATGGCTGAGGAAGGAATTTTCCTACCACCGTCTCAGTTTGAAGGGTTATTTATCTCTACTGCACATACAGAGGAGCATATCGCAAAAACGGTTGATGCCTTCTATAAAGTATTTGCACAATTAGCTAAGTAAAATTGATAGGGCATGCTAGAAAAAATCTAGCATGCCCTTTTGTATACATAAGTTAGAAGTCATTGTAGTACTTGAGCAATAAAAGAACAAAAGAGAAAAGATAGCATATATTAACTACCAAGGACAATCATCTATACTGGATGAAGGACCTGCTTTTGTCAAAATTATATCTTTCAGCATAGCCAAAATGTGGACGATATCGTTTATAATATAGCTATTCATAAAAGAAAGTAGTGAATTGATATGGCAACAGGCACACATACGGTCGAAGTACCCGTAGGAATTGAACATGTATGGGATTTTGTCAGTGATATGGAGAAATGGGCAAAGCTTGTCCCAGGTTATAACGCACATGAAATGATTGATGACAAACATTCAACATGGACTTTTAAAGGAAATGTGGGAGTGCTGAAAAAAACAGTTGAAGTAGAAATTATTATTTTAGAGTGGGTATCCCCATCCAAAGTGACATTTGAACTTAAAGGTCTTTCGGATAATTTCACAGGAAATGGCTATTTCCTTGCAGAAAGCATCGATGCTGAAAACACAAAAATGACAGGCTTCTTAGAGGTTATTGCTGGCGGATTAGCTGGTCCTGTTTTAAATCCAATTTTCAAACCGATAGTACCAAAGGCAACGCAAATTTTAACAGATCGTGTAGCAAATAAAATCAAATTAGTACATGTTTAATGGATGTAAGTACATTCATAAAAATGGCATGCTAGAAGTAATATTCTAGCATGCCATTTTTATATGAATTTCCTCTTTTTTTATACGGTTGGAAGCTTTCTAGCATACTATCCTCTCATAAGTCATATGATGCAAAGGGAGGGATTATTATCGAACACAAAACTTGGAATATGAGCGAAACATTTTGTTTTCCTGGGTACGGCTGCCCAACAGAAATAGCAGCTGTGCAAATTAAGCCACAGTGGCAGGCAATGCAGTTAGAGGATTCACTTCGACTAGTGGGCATCTATCATATTACCGCACATGTACGCTTCGATTTTCAAAATATGCATGCTTTTACAGGCGATGATGATTTAATTTCAATTGATGCCCTAGATGTCCAAGGAGATACAGGTTATTTTGAGTATGCCGTGCCGTTACATGTCGATTTACCAAAGGAATCAAACCTTAAGGATATAATGGTCAAAGATATTCGCCCAAGCTTGACGAATCAGAAATGTCAGCTTGAATGGACAGTCACAAGCATCTTTAACGAATACGAGCCAGTTGTTGAAAATGACCATGTATTAGAAAATCAGTCCTTTACTGCCAGTGCCTATGAACATGAAGAGATACTTACTGTGCCAGAAGAAAGCATGCAAGTGAAAAAACAAACTACAGCAGTAGTAGCAGCTTCACACCAAGTGAAGACTCCAACAGTTGACCAAAAAATAAGTTTGAGAGAATCCTCAAGTCATATTGTTGTACGTGAGTCCAGCTCTTGGCATGAAGTGCCTTCCATGATTTGGGATCTAACTGAAGAATATACACCGCTTAAAGTTCGTGTATCAAATGATGTCTTTCAAAAGTAAATAGCTGAGGAGTAGCAAGAGTAATAAGAAAACTAAATCACCGGATGTTGGTACAATAATGACACGGATAAATTGAAAACCACAAATTGGCACGATAATCGTTCTACAGTAAAAACGAAATTGCCTTAACCAAGGTGGTAAAAGCCAGGGGTTATACTTGCGTCGACGCATTTGAATATTCACTTCCTTTTCTATTTACTTTACTCTTATTAAAAGATGACTAAATCACTTGAAAAATTACACGTTTCTGCGGTACAATAAGGAAAATCAAATACAGATGCTATGATAGGGAAGAGTAAATTATGTTACATTTTCAGAGAGGAAACGGTAGCTGAGAAGTTTCTATTTGTACTTAATTGAAGGTAGCCCTTGAGCAGCTTTAGTGAACTAACAGTAGTTAAAGCCGGTTAAACACCGTTACCGAATTAAGAGCCAGTAGATAAGGCTGAGAAATGTATTCGATGATCATTTCCTTAACCGCTGCTGGAATTAAAGGTGGTACCGCGAACTAAAACTCCTTCGTCCTTTTAGACGAGAGGAGTTTTTTTATTTGGTAAAGTGATTGCTTTATCAATAGTCTTCAAACATTAGGAGGAGTCAATATGACAGAAAACATTTCAATGCCAACTAAATATGACCCACAGTCCATTGAAGCCGGTCGCTATGAATGGTGGTTGCAAGGGAAATTTTTTGAGGCACAGCCAGAAAGCGGGAAAGAACCCTATTCAATCGTTATTCCACCACCGAACGTAACAGGTAGATTACACCTTGGTCATGCATGGGATACAACTTTACAAGATATCCTCATCCGTATGAAACGTATGCAAGGATATGATGCACTTTGGTTACCAGGTATGGACCATGCAGGTATTGCTACACAGGCAAAAGTAGAAACAAAGCTACGTGAGGATAATATTACACGTTATGATTTAGGACGTGAAAAATTCCTCGAGAAAACATGGGAATGGAAAGAAGAATATGCTGGGCATATCCGTGATCAATGGGCAAAGCTTGGCCTTGGATTAGACTACACACGTGAGCGATTCACACTAGATAAAGGTCTTTCGGAGGCAGTTAATACAGTTTTTGTTCAATTATATGAAAAAGGCCTAATCTATCGTGGTGAACGCATTATTAACTGGGATCCAGCTGCTAAAACAGCATTGTCTGATATCGAGGTTATTTACCAAGATGTGCAGGGTGCCTTCTATCATATGAAATATCCTTTAGCTGATGGCTCAGGATATGTAGAAGTTGCGACAACACGTCCTGAAACGATGCTTGGAGACTCTGGCGTAGCTGTTCACCCGAAAGATGAACGTTATCAGCATTTAATTGGTAAAACGGTTATTTTACCGATTGTAGGTCGCGAAATTCCGATTGTAGCAGATGACTATGTTGATATGGAATTTGGAACAGGGGTTGTAAAAATGACACCTGCCCATGATCCAAATGACTTTGAAGTGGGTAATCGTCACAACCTTGAGCGTATCCTCGTGATGAATGAAGATGGCACAATGAACGAACTTGCTGGCAAATACAACGGTATGGATCGTTTTGAATGTCGTAAGCAAATTGTTGCTGATTTACAAGAAGCGGGTGTGTTAATACGCATTGAAGAACATATGCATTCAGTAGGGCATTCTGAACGTTCTGGTGCTGTTGTAGAGCCATATCTTTCAGCACAATGGTTTGTTAAAATGCAACCACTTGCAGATTCTTCATTAGAGCTTCAAAAAGACCAAGAAGGTAAAGTAAACTTTGTTCCAGCTCGTTTTGAAAATACTTATTCACGCTGGATGGAGAATATTCGTGATTGGTGTATTTCTCGCCAATTATGGTGGGGCCATCAAATCCCGGCTTGGTACCATAATGAAACAGGTGAAATTTACGTAGGAAAAGAAGCACCGGCTGATGCAGACAATTGGACACAAGATGAGGATGTACTAGATACATGGTTCTCTTCAGCGCTATGGCCGTTTTCTACAATGGGCTGGCCAGACGAAGCAAATGAAGAATATAAACGTTATTACCCAACAAATACGCTCGTAACAGGCTATGATATTATTTTCTTCTGGGTATCTCGAATGATTTTCCAAGGTCTTGAATTTACAGAACAACGTCCATTCAAAGATGTATTAATTCATGGTTTAGTTCGTGATGGTGAAGGGCGTAAAATGAGTAAGTCACTTGGCAATGGTGTTGATCCAATGGATGTTATTGAGCAATACGGTGCAGACTCATTACGCTACTTCTTAGCAACAGGTTCATCACCTGGTCAAGATTTACGTTATACTACTGAGAAGGTAGAGGCTATATGGAATTTCTCTAATAAGATTTGGAATGCATCCCGTTTTGCCCTTATGAATATGGATGGAATGACATATGATGAAATCGACTTAACAGGTGAAAAATCGGTTGCTGACAAATGGATTTTAACACGCTTAAATGAGACGATTGAACGTGTAACATCTCTGGCAGAGCGCTATGAATTTGGTGAAGTTGGTCGCGAACTTTATAATTTCATTTGGGATGATTTCTGTTCTTGGTATATTGAAATGGCAAAATTACCATTATACGGTGAGGATGAAACTGCTAAAAAGACAACTCGTTCTATTTTAGCGTACGTACTCGATCAAACGATGCGTCTGTTGCATCCATTTATGCCATTCATTACAGAGGAAATCTGGCAACACTTACCGCATGATGGTGAATCGATTACAGTAGCTGCATGGCCAACAGTACGCACGGATCTTCATTTTGCTGACGAAGCAGATAATATGAAGCTCCTAATGGATATTATACGTTCAGTACGTAATATTCGTGCGGAAGTAAACACGCCAATGAGCAAAAAAGTACCGTTATTTATCTCTGCAAAAGATGCTGCAACAGTGGCAGTACTTGAAGCGAATAAAGCCTATTTAGAGAAATTCTGTAACCCAGATACGTTAACAATTGGTGAAGGCTTAGAGGCACCAGGTCAATCGATGACAGCAGTTATTACAGGTGCACAAGTTTTCCTACCGCTTGTTGGGCTTATTAACTTAGAGGAAGAAATCGCTCGTCTTGAAAAAGAGTTAGAGAAATGGGCAAAAGAAGTGAAGTTAGTGACAGGTAAGCTTTCAAATGAAAAGTTCGTATCGAAAGCACCTGAGGCATTAGTCAATGTAGAACGTGAAAAATTAGCGGATTATGAAAGTAAGCACGCGGTTGTATTAAAACGTTTAGAGGAATTAAAAAATATGTAATAGGAAAGCAATGGATGACGCTAAAGTCATCCATTGCTTTTTTTATGCGGGGCAAAAGTTATGCATTGAAATGGGTAAAAATATGTAGTACTATTTAGAATAATTAGTCTAATAGGTGGAGGGTATTTATTATTATAGTAGGAAACAAAACCTAACGTAATATTATGTTGACGGAAAAGAAATGGTCTGTAATGGAATCGCTATACCAAAGCAATGGCTTTTTTCGGGTTTATGGTATGAATGGAGATGTGAAAATGACAGGTAATATGACATCCTATATTACGAAAGTCAATAAAGCAT
The DNA here is from genome assembly GCF_059424475.1 of Lysinibacillus sp. GW247-5R2A. NCBI lineage: Bacteria > Bacillati > Bacillota > Bacilli > Caryophanales > Bacillaceae > Lysinibacillus > Lysinibacillus sp. GW247-5R2A. Next base: position 81,305 of record NZ_JBWKZL010000016.1, read on the forward strand.
GTGATGACTTAGATTTTGTTAGTGCAAGGGTATTGATTGAAACAAATCTATTGAAATTATCAGAAGCGAAATATTATCGTTTATTAAACACAAGTGCGCGTGTGCTTATTAAACATGTTTTAGCAAATAGGCAAACTCAACAGGAGAGTACAAAACTATCACGGACAGATATGTTAACCATCCATAAAATAAATGAGTATTGCTCAAATTTTGATATTTCAATGTTGAAAAGAACATTAAAAAACTCTTTTGAATTAGTACAACGTCCAGATGTTATGCCTTTATTAAACAATGACGCAAAAATAATTTTGGACAATATGGGTGCATTGCTAGGGGCTCACCAAGTACATTAATAAAAATACTGAACAAACACGCGGTGGACTTACCCCTGTCAAGTAGACAGCACTAAAAAACACTACGCAGCCATCTGGTGTCGATATTCTATCGGCGCTAG
>NZ_JBWKZL010000017.1:0-80205 GCF_059424475.1 Lysinibacillus sp. GW247-5R2A
TCAAACTCTCCATAAAAGAAATTTGATTAGCTCAAATTGTTTTGCTGGCATCAATTTTGATGTCCAAAATTTTGTTTCGTTTACTAGCTAGGCTAGTTACTGAAAACTTTATTGATTACGTTTTGCTTGTTCAGTTTTCAAGGTTCATTGTTTAAGTCGTTTTTCGGCGACTTCTTTATATTAACATCTCGTTCAAAACATGTCAACTACTTTTTCAAAAAAGTTTTTTGTGTTTTTCATCGAGGTATTCGTTATGTCTTAGCGACAATTAATATAATACAATACGAATATGTTATTCGTCAACTACTTTTCTAAAAAAATATCGAGGTATTTTTTAGATACCTCGATTACAAGCATACTACAGTCATTGACCTATTTCTAGAGCATCTTTATTGACCTTATAATGGCGGTGAAAGATCATTTCGTTTTTCGCAGTAACTGGCTCTATATAAATATACCCCTTATCCACTAAGTACTCGACAAACACTTCTAAATCAACTGAGTAATTCATGAGTTCATGATGGTCATGTAGCTCTTGAATAGACCAGGTTTCTTTTGTTTGCATCACTTCTAATATATGTTGTGCTCCATCTCGTGTACGAGAATGTATTAAAAACTCACTTGCTAAAAATAAAAGCTCTAGGCGCTTTTCTATTGGCTCATTACTTGTCACTAGCTCTTCGTATAGCTTATAAATGGCTGGTTCAATTTTTTTCACTTGTCCCCATACAGTTACTTCAGGGTATAAACCACTATCAATAATCGATAAACGACCTAAATGGTGTAAAGAATCGACTACATGATTATATGCATCTAAATAACTGCCCTTATCAAAGTATTCTTTCCCCTCCAAATAACGACGGATTAACTTTGAAAATTGAATGCCCGTTTTAATCTTACGGCCGCTATACGGAAATTCCTGTAATTCTATTTTTAATTTATGCAGAAATTCATTTCGATCAAATAATACTCTGCCGAAGAAAATCCAATCGACTACTTTCTTATTAGAACCAATTAGGAGCCATTTTCTTATTAGTTTTTCCGTAACCGTATGTAGAGCGACTTTATTTCCTTCATATAAGTAATGTTTTGAAAAGACTGGCTGCTCTGCTTCTTTTACAATAATTAACAAAACAGTATCAAATGTATCTGTAACGTTACTTTGCTCCTCACGCTTTTCCACTAAAATAACGCCTAATGTATTTGACTGACTCGCACGTTCTTGGTATATAGGACGCAATACTTGCTCCATGTTCAGCCCCCCTTTATTCATATAGCTTCTCTTGTTCCGTTAAAAATTCGACATACTCTAAAAGTATTCCTTCTTTGATTTACCTCAAAGCTAAAATACTTTGCCCTTATATGTTATAGTAGATTTTAGATTGGGAGGCAAGATAAATGAAACCTTATAAAAGTAAAATTAATAAAATTCGTTCATTCGCTTTAGCACTAATCTTTATTGGTTTTATTGTAATGTACGGAGGTATATTCTTTAAAAATAGCCCAATATTAGTTTTAATTTTCATGACATTAGGTGTTTTATGTATTATTGGTAGTACAGTTGTCTATGCCTGGATAGGTTTATTATCAACACGAGCAATTCAAGTTGAGTGTCCAAACTGCCATAAGCATACAAAAGTTTTAGGTAGAGTGGATATGTGTATGTATTGTAATGAGCCATTAACGCTTGATCCTACTCTTGAAGGTAAAGAGTTCGACCAATCCTATAATCATAGAACGAAAAAATCCTAGCCCGTAAAAGAGCTAGGATTTTTATTGTACTTTAGCAGTAACACCTTTACATGATGGACATGTGCCGTATATCTCTAAACGATGCGAATGCACATCAAAGTCAGTTACCTGTGATGCAAAATGCTCTATTTCATCGAGCCCAGGATAATGGAAATCGACGATTTTGCCACAGCATTCACAAATCATATGGTAATGATCATTTGTCACGAAATCAAAGCGACTTGAAGCATCTCCATAAGTAAGCTCTTTCACAAGACCTACCTCACGAAATACTCGCAGGTTATTATAAACAGTCGCTACACTCATATTAGGAAATTTCCCTTCAAGTGCTTTATAAATTTCATCGGCAGTAGGATGTGCCATAGATTGAATTAGATATTCCAAAATAGCATGACGCTGAGGAGTAATACGTACACCAGTTGTTTTTAACGTGTCCAGTGCATCCTGTAAATGCGTTGTAGACATCCTCATGCACCTCTTCCATAAGTATTATTAATTTATAATTGTTATAAATAGTGTATCCAATTAGCGCTACTTCGTCAACAATCACACATACTTATCATCTAATTTCATCGTTTTTTTCTTAATATCCTCTCGATAGCTCCATGACATTTTCTAAATCTCTGTCACCGCTAAGCCATTTTGTTAAGCTTGGCTTAAAAATTTCTAGGCTTCGTTCCACATAACGAGATGAATGGCTTGAGACATGTGGTGATACTATAACATTTGGCAATGCCCATAGTGGGTTGTTTGATGACAAAGGTTCTTCTTCGAATACATCCAAAACAGCATATCCAATTTCTCCCGCTTCAATCGCCTGGATAAGGACCTTTTCATCAACCAAATTCCCTCTGCCAAAATTCATGAAAATCGCACTGCTCTTCATAGCAATAAAATGTTCTTCATTTAATAAATGCGTTGTTTCTTGTGTTTTTGGGAGCACAGAAATGACAATATCCGCACTCGGCAAAGCTTCTTTTAATTGCCCAAAGCTAATCATCTTATCCATGTTTGACGCTTCATTGCCAGAACGATTGCAGCCAATAGTCTTGACACCAAAGGCTTGTAATAAGCGGCCCACTTCCGAGCCAATAGCGCCTGGTCCTAAAATAAGCGCTGTACTATCTCGCAATTCAGTTTGTTTGGCTTTTTTTGACCATTCACTTTTCTTTTGTTGCTCATACATCCAAGGTAGAGCGCGTTTAATGGCTAAAATATGGGCTAGCATTGATTCTGCCATAGGTGTTTTATGAATACCTCGTACATTCGAAACTAAAATACCACGTTCCATAATAGCTTGGGCAGGCATTTTTTCAATACCTGCTGATGCAACAAAAATCCATTTTAACTTCGTCGCCTGTTGGATGCTCTCTGTTGTTAAATCCTCACCATATGTAACTAATACATCCGCTTGTTGAAGTGCTTCATCTGTTATTCCGCTTTCAAATATAAAATCGACTTGTGGGAATTCTGCTAATAATGGTTCACGTAAATCTGGTCTTGGTTCAAAAGTAAAATAGATTTTCATGTTGTTGCCTCCTGTTCTGCTAAATAGGCATAAACTTCTTCAATATGATTTTTCACACGTACTTTACGCCAAGCTTTCATTAACTTACCCTCATAATCAATTAAAAATGTTGAACGCTCAATACCCATAAATTCACGTCCATACATTTTCTTTAAGACCCATACACCATATGCCTCCGCTACAGCATGATCTTCATCTACCAATAAAGAAAAAGGCAAGCCATGCTTATCAATAAATTTTGTATGTTTGTTTGCATCATCTGGACTAACACCCAGAACAACAGCGTTTAAATGACTAAAGTCCTCAAACTTATCTCGAAAATCACATGCTTCAGTTGTGCAACCTGGTGTCATATCTTTTGGGTAAAAGTATAAAATAACATTCTGTCCTTTAAAATCAGCTAGCTGTACCCTCTCTCCCTTTTCATTTATAAGAGAAAAATCGGGCACCTTCTGTCCTTCTTGCAAAGTCATAACTATCTCCTCCCTTGTACGTTCTATTTTACTCCAAGTAACAAATCAAGTCATATTCCTTAATTTCTTTGGATTTCTTACACTGATAGGTCTACAATAGATTACGTATAAAAAGTTAGGAGGCAATACTATGAATCACGCAAAATCTGAAGCAGTACACGCAGAGGCGTTACAACATATCGTTGGTGGAGTAAATAGCCCTTCTCGTTCATATAAAGCAGTAGGCGGTGGTTCTCCTGTAGCAATGGTTCGAGGAAAAGGGGCTTATTTTTGGGATGTAGATGGCAATCGTTATATTGATTACCTTGCAGCATATGGTCCGATCGTTACGGGTCATGGACACCCTCACATTGCTAAGGCCATTACACATGCAGCTGAAAATGGCACATTGTTTGGAACGCCGACTGAGTACGAGGTTACTTTTGCCAAAATGCTAAAAGAGGCCATTCCGTCTATGGATAAAGTACGCTTTAACAACTCTGGTACAGAAGCTGTTATGACAACTATTCGTGTTGCACGTGCCTATACAGGACGTACAAAAATAATGAAATTTGCTGGATGCTACCATGGTCACTTCGATTTAGTATTAGTAGCTGCTGGTTCAGGTCCTGCTACGTTAGGAACACCAGACTCAGCAGGGGTAACGACTTCTACAGCTGAAGAAGTAATTACTGTACCTTTCAATAACCCTGAAGCTTTTACAGAAGCAATGAATAAATGGGGCGAGGAAATTGCAGCTATTTTAATAGAACCAATCGTAGGAAACTTCGGTATTGTTGAACCGAATCCTGGCTTCCTTGAATTAGTACACGCAACAGCCAAAGAAAAAGGAGCCTTAACAATTTACGATGAAGTTATCACGGCTTTCCGCTTTCACTACGGTGGTGCTCAAAACTTACTTGGCCTAACACCTGATCTAACAGCACTTGGTAAAGTTATTGGTGGTGGTTTACCAATTGGTGCATATGGTGGTCGTAAAGAAATTATGGATACAGTCGCACCACTAGGCCCAGCTTACCAAGCCGGAACGATGGCCGGAAATCCGGCATCTATGCAAGCAGGTATTGCATGCTTAGAAGTCCTGCAAACACCAGGCATTTACGATGAAATGGATCGATTAGGTGGGATTTTAGAAGAAGGAATTTTAGCTGCGGCTAAAGAGCACGGAGTGACTATCACGTTAAATCGTCTTAAAGGGGCGCTAACAATTTACTTTACAGATGTGAAAGTAGAAAATTATGAGCAAGCCGAAAACTCTAATGGTGAGATTTTTGGTCGCTTCTTTAAACTAATGCTTGAGCAAGGCGTTAACCTAGCTCCTTCTAAATATGAAGCATGGTTCTTAACTACGGAACATACAGAAGCAGATATTCTTGAAACGATAAAAGCTGTGCATTACGCATTTTCACAATTATAATAATGAACATACGAAGGCGACTTTCTACCATAAGTCGCCTTTTTCTTATTCATGCATACAAATCTATGTATTTTATGAGCACTTCCTTCTATAATGTAAAGAAGCTAAAAAATATTAGACGGAAAGGACATCTTTATGAAATTAGGTGCCCGCGTATTTAAAACTGGTGTCGCTATCGTATTTGCCCTGTTTATTGCAGAGCTATTAAAACTACCTTCACCTGTTTTTGCTGGAATTGCAGCTATTTTTGCGATACAGCCTTCTATTTATCGCTCTTACCAAACCATTGTAGAGCAAGTTCAAGCAAATATTATAGGTGCAACCATTGCCGTCTTATTCGGCCTACTTTTTGGCCATCATGTGGTTGCCATTGGCATTGCTGTCATCATAGCTATTGGTTTAATGTTGAAATTTAAACTAGAAAAATCTCTTTCGTTAGCGCTGGTGTCAGTTGTAGCTATTATGGAGTTCCAAGGAGAAGACTTTTTAACATTTGGTTTAATACGCTTTGTTACTATATTAGTCGGCGTGTTAGCAGCATTTGTCGTTAACCTTGTTTTCTTACCACCGAAGTATGAGATCAAGCTATTCCGTAAAATTTATATTTTGCAGGATGATATTATTCGTTGGACACGACTTGCGGTACGTCAGGCTTCTGAGCATACATCCACTAAGAGTGCATTAAGTAAATTTAAAAGCCGTATGTTACGAGTGGATACGCTGTATGATTTATATAAAGAAGAGCGTAATTACTTCAAAAATAAAAAGTATGTAAAAGCACGTAAATTGGTCGTCTATCGTCAAATGATTTTAACTTCCAAAAAAAGCTTAGAATTGCTACAACGATTGCATAATCACGAAAACGAATTAGCCAAGCTACCTACGCAATTTCACTTAATGATTCAGGAACGGCTTGATTCCCTATTAACGTATCACGAACAATTGCTCTTAAAATATACAGGGAAATTAAAGCCTGAGCATTCTGAGTGGAGTAAAAGCATCGACTATGTTCAACGCAATGAACTAATGGAAATTTTCATCAAGCAAGTGAACTTTGCTCGTGAAGAAGGCGATACAGAATTTTCTAGCTATCACTTACTCTATATTTTATCGAGGATCTTAGATTACGAGGAAAATTTAGAGCATCTAGATACACTGATCGTTTCATACCAAAGCTACCACGGCCATGAAATTAATGTAGAATTTGAAGAAGAGTTTATCTAACAACCATGTAAGCGACAGATTCATGTGCAGCGAATCTGTCGCTTTTTACTATACGAAAAAACCTCTAAGTAAAATGTACTTAGAGGTAAAATTAAGAACGTAACGTAAGCAATTGCTGCTCAGCTTGCTTACGTTTATCTGTCTGCTCATCCCGTAAATGCTGGTAGTTAGCAATACCCGTAACAATGGTATCCCACATTTCTTCTAGAGTCTGTGTTATATCCACTTGCTGAGCAAGAGTCGTGCTTAGGTGAACCGCTTCATTGCTAGCTTCTCCAAATTGCTTCATCCTATTTTCAAAGGCTGATGCTGATTGATTTTGTAATTGCTGCCGTCTTTCATTTACAGCATTCATCAGCCCCACTTTAAAAACAGGAATGGTTTTAACAAATGCGCCATTAATCTGTTCCATCAACTCACTATTCCCCTGGCGTAGCATCTCAATTTGTGGAGCTGTTAAAATGGCAACCATTCGTGATTTCTCCAACTCATCTATTTTTTGTCGAAGCAGTTCTGCAATTGACTGTAAGCGATTAAGCTCCATTTTGGCTACCTGATTACCTGCCTCACCCTGTTCTTCATACATAGGAATTAATGTGGTTTGCACCTCATGTAATTTCATATCAGTTGCTACTATATATTTTTCTAAGTCAAGGTAAAACATCAAATCTTCCTTGTATAATCGAGCGAGTAATCGATTATCCTTCGCTAATTCCTCTTCCATAAGCACAAATTGGTAATGTATTTTCTCAATATCTCTACCGAGCACATTGTATTTTGCATATACATCCTCTTCACTTTTGGATTTACGTGTAAATAGCTTCTTGAAGAAACCCTTTTGCTCTGTAAAATCTTTTTTATCAAATGTCAGCATTAACGCCTCAAGCTGTTTAAATAATGCATTGGATTCAAAAGTTGCTGATTGGGTCACTATAGCTAAAATTTGATCTGCAAATTTTGATAATTTGGTAGCTGGCTCTTTTCCCAACGCCATTAGCTCTAGCTGATTTTTTATATCAATCTGATGAGCAATTTGTTGGACCTCTACATGCTCTCGTAATTGTTGTTTGACGGCATCTGCTGTTTCTTGTGTCAGCCGCTCAAGCATCATTGGGATGTTTGACATGGTCGCCGCCTCCTTCCTATCATCAGAAAAAGCGATTAAAGAGCTTTTTAATAATTTTATCCGGTGCTGTTTTTTGTTGCTGTGGTTCTTCATAGGGCAAGTCAAATAACATATGCTCTAAACGATGTACATCGTACGTGTCCTCTTGCAGGTGCTTTTCTAAATCTAATTGACCTGTTGGATTATAAAAAACGATATCCACACCGAACCGATTTAAAAACGCTAGTAAGGCAATATCTTCACGCGATAAGGCAGGTTGCTGTGGCGCTTGATACAAAACAATCTTCGGTATCTCTTGTGAATAGTCGAAGCTTTGCAATAATCTTAGGATCTCTTGAGGAATCATTGTTAGCTGCTTAAATAAAAATAACTGTAACTCATATAAAGTCTCATTTGGCTGTTGTTTTAACGTTGGTTGCTCACAAGATGTTTTGATCGTATGCGCAATGGCTTGCTGTAGCTCCAACGATAAATCACCATACTGCCACCAATCACTTTGTATAATACGTTCTACTGAAAGTTCACCATTTACTAAGCAATGTTTATAGTGAAAACGAAAGTTGGCCTTGCTCGTTTTTGTAAAAGGGAATTCCTGCACGAAGATAGTTTGTGGGTTTATTAATAACTGATGCATTAAGTGCCAATATTCCTCACGCTGGCTTGAGACTCCACTGATTTTAGCAAAGATGACAGGGATCACTACTTCATTTCCATTGATATCAAATTGCGGTCGTACTAATGCTTTTTCCTTCGCATAAATAAAAATATCATCATATGTCATACGCAAAGTTAATGAGCGTGGCATAAAGTCTTTAAATTGCCAAGGTCTATAGATTCCTGATTGCTGGTCATGCATTAATTGTTCAAAGTGCTGACTAGAACGATACCCTACAGTTGCCTGACGATCACGAGGCTTATCAGGAAATGGCTGTAATGTTGTTTGGCTCGTATAGGAATAGCTGACGGAAAACGCATCAGTAGGATCTACCTCAGCAAACTCATCAACTTTTGCTGGATGAAATATTAATACGTCACAGCCAAGTTCCATTAGCAGTAAAAGAAAATATCGCTGACTAACAGTGGCTTCTCCATACCAAACAACTTTAGGAAAATCATCAGTAGGCTTCAGAGCTTTAGCCCATTGAATCCAATGGTTTTTTAACCACTTCACCAGATCAATTAAAAAACGGCGAAATTCATTGGAAAGTAAGCCAAGCGATTGTTGATGTTGAAATAATTCTATAACCTTTATAGTCGTTAGCTGTAAATGTCGGTTCATAGTGCTGTCATCATGTTTGGGAATCAGTTGATACCCATACATCATCGCAACTAAACGATTAATAGTAAGCCCTTTAGGTGTTTGCTGATGCTGCGATAAAATTTGTTGTATAGCTTGAAAGTCTTTCTGTTCAATATACTTATTTAATCCTTCACTTAAAATATGAATATTTTGGTTTTGAGATAAAGTAAATAATGAATTAAAATACTCATCTTCCTCAATTGGTACTCCTAAAACACGTAGAGCAATACGACTAAAGCTTATTTGTTGCGGTGTTTCCTCATAAAATGCACGATTCTTGGGTGAATCTTGAAACGCCTGTAGCCAATCATCTGGATTACGCTCGACTATTGATTTAATTGTGATTGTTTGCATACAAACGCCACCTCCTAAAAAAAATCATCCTCTGTAACCTTAAGCTAAATTCAACAGGTATATTATGTTTGAAAAGGTATACGTAACATCCCCAAAATAGAACCTAGTAAAATATGGACTCCTCCATTACTAAGTAAAATGTAAAAAAACTAATCTGATTGCAGGCATAATAACTTGGTTGTAAACAAATGCGGACTTTATAAAAGAATTCGTTTACCATCCAATCATTCTATCCTATGATAGAGAAAAATTTGGTTGTGCTGCATGCTGTAAAACTGTCTGAAGCAAATGTTTGGTAAATGCTTCTCCCTCATACGGCGAGTATGTTGTATTATGTAGTATTTTTGGCTGTTTATCCTTTAAATCACCATGATTTGGTGTAAAAGCTACATCAGCCAACATCAGCATTCCATAATCCATCATAGAATCACCTGCTGCTATATGCACATCGTATGTACAAAACTCCATCATATATTCTATTGCAGCTTCCTTGGTCAAAACCTTTGGCATGAAATATAATTTTTTTCCTTGCAGAAGAACGCACCAACCATGGGCATCAAATTCTTGAACAATGGCGTGTAAATCATCCTGTTGCAAAACATCCAGATTTACATGATGCACATAAAAAAGGTCGTCTATATAGAAGGAACGTTGTAGCCATGTATCGGATTTGATGGTTTGAAATAGTTGTGACATATCCTCTTGCGGAATTGAAGAGTCTTCAATACGTCTACCTAATGTTTTCGTCCATTTGTCGTAGGGCTGACCCTTCTCTAATATTGTACCCCCATTACTCGTAATTGCAAAAGCAGGGTTCAAGTCATTTATAAAATGAATTCTTTTATATTGATGCAACGCTCTAGTTGTAACAGGGACAAATAGTGTTTGCTGATGCACTTGTTGCAATAATATAGCCGTTTCTTTTGTCATCATACTCATCGTTTCATTAGCCTTCTGTTCAACGACCACTTTATCTGAAATAGGCGGAAACATTTCCATCATACGTTTAGAATAAATCAGTGTTCTATCTAAATCTGATGTGAATAATATCATTTTGAGCTCCTCTACAATTCTTTTATTAAGCCGCAACATGCGTAGGACATATGCGAATATTCTTCTATTATTACATTTTTTTCATGGGCTAATAATAAAATGTGCTCTAGCTCATCCATATACTGTGGATTAATTAAGATTTTCCAAGGTATTCGTCGCAATAAAACTCTTGTCGTTTCTCCAACACCTGGTTTAATAAGGTTAATATTATCCATATCAAAATCCAGTTGAATATTTTGGACCGATTTCATACCTGCCCAAGTAATAAGAGAAATGGCTTCGTCCTGAAGTTGACTGATAATCTCACTCTGTACTTGTTTGAAGCATGCGACTATACGATCTATGTACAAGTTCGAGACATCTATATCTTCTAATTCTTTGTAGTATTTTGCTCCATGGAAGTCGCGCTCATCCATAAACTGCAAATTTAAAACGGTTCTACTCACCAAGCCAGAGACAGTTGAATTTAAACAGGCCGATGGAATTAAAAAATCCTCGCGAGTTCCATAAATCGTCGCACAATGCCCTGGATCTGCTAATACAGCTAAATCAGCATTTAAATGCTCTTGATAGTGTCCATTAAATTTTTGACAAGAGTGGATCAATTCTTTCGTTATAGCACCTTTCCCCGTCCAACCATCAATAAATTGAAGACAGCCTTGTGGATGTTGTGACAAAATATAACGTATCGCCGCCTCATCAAATCCACGACCACGCAAAATTGAAATCGAATAATGTGGCACATCCACCTTATAGTTCATCGATATGTACCGTTTGATTAAAATGCCAATTGGTGTACCTGCTCTAGCTAAACTAACAAGTATTAAATTGTCTAACCCTCTACTTTTGATGATTCGTTCTGCTACTACCCCAACAGCAATGGCTATTTTATTCGCGGATGCATCTAAGGTTTTATAAAATAGATTCATATATGTTTTTGATGGGTGATATTCCACTGGTAGCATTTCAGAATAATGCGTACCTGCTTGAATAAGCTGCTCCCGTTTTTCATTACCCATCTCTAGAAAAACATTTCCAATATCACGCAATAAAAAAATAACGTCCTCTTGTGCATAGCTACCCATTCTATCTGGCTGTAAAGTCGATTTCATCGTGCTCCCTCCAACTCATGCATACAAATGACATATACCTTTGCTTCACTAACTGACTGCAGAGCCGCCACCATCCGAGCTACTACCTCTTTATTTGCTATACGTTCCACTAGTAGAAAAAGTTCCGTATACGGTTGGCTTTGAACATTATATAAATAATTTTCGACCCCATTATTCTCGGGACTCTCAAATATTATTTTCTCTGTGATCGTATAATCTAAATCGTCTGCACAATAGATCGGACTGCGAGTTGTTGATTGAAAATAAACGTCATTCCCTAAATAAGAGGCAATTTGCATAGGCACATACATAAACTCACCAGTCCCAATCACAAGAGCTGGTCCGTTCGTTCGTAGCTCCTTTAATTGCTTGGCGATAGCTTGTAATATGTGATTTTGTTCAAAATGCTGTTTAGATGTTAGCATAAATCTCCCAGTTGCTTTTAAATACGGCTGACTGTTCATTTTGCCATTCTCTGCAATTGAATGATAGAAAAGACGATCAGTGGAGTCTTTGATGGACAATAGGTTGATGTCTCTTGCAGCAATAGTCGTAATGCTCGGCTGTATACTTGTTAAACTAGGTACTCCTGTACAATTGAATGTCCCACACATAATGGAGATGAATTCAATAGAAATTCCCCATTGCTCCTCTAATTGCTGAAAGACCATTCGCTGCTGGTCCGATCGCCAATCTAAAATGGATAGGACAGCGTACTGTTTAACATCAGGAAATTTCTTTTTTAATGTTTCAATTATGTTGATGACCGTATTCCCAGTAGTAATCTCATCATCTATTAACACGATACGCTTAGCCTGCTGTAAAACATCAGGTTCCTCTGTATAAATTCTATGGCTTGTCGCATGGGAATGTTCTTCTTCGAATGTGACAAATGGTTCAATATGAGGAATGACTTCACGAGTAGTATGAATATACATAGCATTTGATTGAAATGCATTAAATACGGCATGTCCAAGTGCAGTGGCCGTCTCCGCAAACCCAATAAACAATGTCTCTTGTGCTAACTCTACACTTTCTTTCACAGAATTTTGTAGTTCCTCTACATTTATTCCTTCTTTTAAAGCTTGAACAATAGACGATATTGTATTGACCTTTTGACTACTGCCTTGCTGGTCGTACATCATAGCTAATAGAGCTCCGGTTAGTAAAGGAATTTGTGGGCGAACAGCCAAATGCTTGCCAAGCACAGTACTTACAAATAAAAATTGTCTCTTCTTATTTATCCGAGCTGCCATTTGAAATAAATCTGTTAGCGCAAAATTGTGTGGGTTATGGGTAATGTCAATATCGATGGAATAGTTTGGTAAAACAGTAAGTTTACTCATTTGTTGTTGCATACATATGACCACCTAGTTCAGAATTTAATAATAGTGAGGCGAAATCCATAGATTCATGATAAACGCCATAGACATGCGCCTGTTTTAAAATGCGTTGTGCCCATCGCATATGTGGTTTGATTTCATTCATTTTATTAGCATAATGACTTTTCATCACACCTTTACTACCATCATTATGTTCAACAATACTAAGTGCATCTAAATACTCTTCATATGAAATAGCGTAAAGTGCATGCACAACACGGATATGACTTGGATGAATGACCGTTTTACCGACAATTCCATTTTGTTTATCCATTAAAACTTCCTTCATTAGTCCATCTAAGCAATCGTCTAATAATGCTTTCCTCGTTTCAAGCGCACCTTTTTCACTAAATGGTGTCATGCGTAATGCCGGTTTTAACACACGCTGATTACTAAAATACTCCCATACGGGCCCAGATATCACAAAGCCGTCTTCCTCACGTCCTAAAATATTCACTATATCAGCAATACAATCCCTTATTACGCTAATATCATATATGGTCGAGTCCATACGGCGGCGAATTCCATAAATTCCACAAAAATCAGTAGCACCGATTCGTATATTCAACACCCTTGATTTGTGCTGCAGTAAAACTGATTTAATGGCTAATAATGCCTCCATACGGGATTCTTTATATAGAACCTCCCGAGTTTCTAAAATCGGCATCCCGTATAAGGTAAGATTATTTTCTTGAATTGTTTTCTCAAGAAGCTCAAAATAACGTGCTCCCTGCGTCGCTGTGAATTTCGGAAAGACATAACCAGTTAAAATTTCCTGCTTCTCTTTTAATCTAGCAGTTAAATAACTAAATTGTTCAACATGTCGCACACGAATAAAAAGTAAGGGGATATCTTGGAGATGCAATTGCTTTTGTTGATAGAGTTTGTATAATTCGCTAATGTCCTCCATCAATTTTTCCTCACAATCACCTAATTCTGAATCCCCTACTGCATCCTCTAAATCAATGACAAGTGACGTAAGTTCTTTATATTTTTGTGATTGGATCAAACCTACAATATTAGGCATGGAGGCGGGCATATATAAAGTAGCACCTAATGCATAGGATAAAATATCTGGCGTTGCCCATTTCGTAAAAGGCTGCGGCTTTTTATAAAAAATCGTCTCTGCTTCTGTTGCAAAGTGTTGCATCTAATCCACTCCCCAATAATTATGCCTTTTGTGAAAAAAGCACTGTATCAGCCTGTTCCTTACAGACCAATACAGTGCCATGTTACACTGCTGATTTCTTATTCATCTTTGTACAACAAATGTCAATAAGAACGCAGCAATTAGAATAATGAAAAATACTTCGTGTGGTGGATGGAATCCAAAAATACGCCCAAACATTTTTCAGTACAATAAGCAGATATATAATATATGCAGTCATTTCAAACTCTGACACTCGCTCCATTAAGTACGCAGCATGAATATTTCTAAATCCCGCCTACTAATAGCACCTATACTTAATCATTTATTAAGCACATCACACACGATTCTCATCATGTACCTGCATCTACTAGTTATTGAAGGCCATATGCGCTGATTAATGCTGCTAAGCCGCCTTGATAGCCTGAGCCTATTGCGGCAAATTTCCAATCGCCATTATGACGGTACAGCTCACAAAATACTACGGCTGTTTCAATACTGAAATCCTCGCCTAAATCATAACGCAATACCTCTGCTCCTGACTCTTCATTTGTCAAACGAACATAAGCATTTAGGACTTGTCCAAAGTTTTGATGACGTCCCTCTGCATCATAAATAGTGACCGTTACAACAATTTTATCAATTTGAGGAGACACTTGCTTTAAGTTGACGAGGATTTTTTCATCATCCCCATCCCCTTCGCCTGTGCGGTTATCCCCTGCATGAACAACAGATTGATCTGGACTTGCTAAATTATTGTAAAAGATAAAATCTTGTTCATTACGACATTTGCCCGTTGCATCTAGTAAAAATACAGATGCATCAAGGTCAAAATCTTGCCCACCATCAAATTGTTTAACATCCCACCCTAAGCCTATGCCGATGCTGTTTAAACTAGGGTCTTGCTTCGTTAAATCAATTCGCTGCCCTTTACTTAATTGAATAGCCATTCAAAAATCTCCCTTTCTTTCCAAAGATGAAATTTTAGTTTACGTTCAAGCCGTAGTCATTACATAAAGCAGCTAAGCCACCCTGATAGCCAGCACCAACTGCGTTAAATTTCCATTCTCCGTTATGACGATATAATTCACCAACTACAACTGCTGTTTCAATACTGAAGTCCTCACCTAAATCAAAGCGAATTAGTTCTTGGTTGGATGCAGCATTTACAATACGAATATATGCATTCGATACCATGCCGAAATTTTGATTACGTGACTCTGCATCATGAATAGTTACAGTGAATGCTAGTCGTTGAACATGTGCAGGAACTTGAGTTAATGCGACTTTTACCACTTCATCGTCACCTTCACCAACACCTGTTAAATTGTCACCAGAATGTTCAACTGACCCATTACCACCTGTTGTATTGTTGTAGAAAATGAAGTCATTTTGATCAGCTACTTTTCCTGTATCAGCAAGTAAAAATACAGATGAATCTAAATCAAAATCATTTCCACCATCATATTTATTTGTATCCCAACCTAAACCAACAATTACATTTGTTAATCCCGGATTTGTTTTTGTTAAATCTACTTTTTGACCCTTTTGTAGTGAAATGCCCATACTTTTTATTCCTCCTAAATAGTCGTTTATTTTATTGATATCTTCGAACAACGTCGCCAAGTTTAAGATCATTCGTTCCTGAACCAACTGCTGCGAATTTCCATTCAGTTTGATGACGGTAAATTTCACCACAGATTAACGTCGTTAAATTCGAATAATCATCACTTAAATTATAGCGAATTAGTTCGCTTCCTGTCCTGTCATCATACACACGAATATATGCATTTCGAATCATACCAAAGTGTTGGTTTCTACCTGCCGCATCATAGATGTTTACGACAAACACTAGCTTATTAAATTGTGTCGGAACAGACGATAGCTCAATTGTGATGACTTCATCATCTCCATCGCCATCTCCCGTTAAATTATCGCCAGAATGTCGAACAGAACCACAGCTACTTGTTAATTTCCCAAAATAAATGACATCGTCCCCAGCTAAAACTTTATCATCTTGCAGCATTAGGACGGAGGCGTCACAGTCAACACTTCTACCACTGCCACTATTTCTACTAGAAAATAAGCCACCAAGGAAGCCGCCGCTTTTTTCCTGGCCGACAGGGTCCCACCCTAACCCTACTTTAATCTTATTTAATCCTGCGTTACCCTTTGTTAAATCAACACGTTGCCCTTTTTGTAAATTAATCGCCAATTTGAACACCCTCCTAAAATATGTATTTCAATGGAAAGACTATATGTAAAGTCATAATCTACGCATTTAGATTGTCTTTTTCAACAATACTTTAAGTCTAAAATAACGTGACAAAAAATTCAATAAATGGCTCCGAAAGGTTCATCTTTTTTTATTTTATTTTGTAGGAATATTTCTATAAAGGACGCTTCAACTGTAAAAGAGTTCCTTTTTAAAACGGCCGAAAAAAAACCTTCTAGCTTGTAGAAGGCTCATGAATCTAATTACTAATTTTTCATTTTCGGATCTAGTGCATCACGTAAACCATCCCCCATTAAGTTAAAGCCAAGAACCGTTAACATAATCGCTATCCCTGGGAAAATCATTGTCCATGGTGCATTTAATAAAAACTTCCTTGCATCGGCAAGCATTTTTCCCCATTCGGGTGCTGGTGCTTGCGCGCCTAGCCCAAGGAAACCTAATGCCGCCGCTTCAATAATGGCAGTTGCAATAGCAAGCGTCCCCTGTACAATAATTGGAGTGATTGAATTCGGCAATATATGAGAGAATAGAATTCGTGAATCACGCATGCCAATTGCCTTTGCTGCTACAATATATTCCTCTTCTTTGACACTTAATACTTTAGAACGGATTAAGCGTCCAAAGTTCGGTACGTTAATAATGGCAATAGCGATTAATGCATTTTGTAAAGATGGACCTAGCACTGATACTACTGCAATTGCTAGTAGCATACTCGGGAAAGCTAGCATAATGTCAAAAATACGCGAAATAATCGTATCGATCCATTTGCCATAATAACCTGCAATGATACCAAGTAAACTACCTATTATAACGGATAAAATAACGGAGAAAAAGCCTACCCAAAGCGATATTCTTGCGCCATGAATGATTCTCGAAAAGATATCCCGTCCAAAATCATCTGTTCCAAACCAATGATCAGAGGATGGTGCCAGTAATCGCTTCGTTAAATCTTGTTCATTGATGCCCTGTGGTGCAATGAACGGACCAATGATAGCCAGTAAAACGAAAAATATAACAATCCCTGCGCCCACTAGTGACACTTTGCTCTTTTTAAAGCTACGCCAGCCTTCGAGCCATGGACCTACTGCCCTTTCTGGAATGGGTGCTGCTTCTTTTTTTATATCGATTGCTCCAGTCATCATTGCAACTCCCTTCTATTTGTATTTAATACGCGGATCTACGACTGTATACAGTAAATCCACGATTAAGTTAATCATGATGAAAATAAATGCAACGATTAAAATTCCTGATTGAATAACAGGATAGTCCCTGAAGCCAATTGCATCATAAATATAACGACCAATCCCCGGCCAACTAAAAATGGTCTCTGTTAAAATAGCCCCACCTAGCAGTAATCCTGTTTGTAGACCAATTACCGTTAACACAGGAATAACGGCATTCTTCAATGCATGCTTATAAACAACAATAAACATTTTTTGGCCTTTTGCTCTGGCAGTGCGGACATAATCTGAGCGCATAACTTCCAGCATAGAAGACCTTGTAATTCTGGCAATAATAGCCATCGGAATGGTAGCCAGTGCGACACCTGGTAATATGAGTCGCTTTAGGACTTCGACGAATTGATCAAAGCGACCTTGAATGAGCGTATCTAATAAATAAAAATGGGTTATGGCGGTTATAGGATTTCGTACATCTTCTCGACCAGAGGTAGGCAACCATCCAAGCTTGCTACTAAATGTCCATTGCTCCATCAAGCCAAGCCAGAACACCGGTACAGAAACACCGATTAATGCGACAATCATCGCTGTATAATCAAACCAAGAATTTTGGAACCACGCAGAAATAATACCAGCATTTACACCGATAACAATTGCAATAATCATCGCAAAAAAGGCTAGTTCAGCTGTTGCAGCTAAGTATGGAAAAACTTCATCTGATACAGGTAATTTTGTACGTAAGGAAACTCCTAAATCTCCCTGAAAAATACCTGCCAAATAACTAAAATATTGTGTATACCAAGGTTTATCTAATCCTAAACTTGCGTTTAATGCCTCGACCGCCTCTTTTGTCGCCTGCTGTCCCAAAATAACTTGAGCGGGATTACCAGGTATTGCTCGTATTAACATAAAGACAATAAAAGTCATTCCAAGCAAAACTGGGATTAGTTGAAGTAAACGTCTCCCCATATAGTGAAGCATGTTCATCACCTCTCTATGATTTTCATAATCTACTTTGAAGTCTTTATATTCTGTTGAAAGGTTGAGCCTTCACCAAACGGTTTTGAATGTTTAGATGAGTGATCTTTCATACAGGAGAAATAATTTGGTTTTCTTTTACTAGAAAAGAATCTGCTAGAATTCCACGGCTTACCCGCAGAAAAGCAAGCAGATTCTCTAATTCACTTATTCAATTAAACATAAAATTACTGTTGAATATCTACCGCATCTAAACGGTCAGAGCCAGTAGGATGCGCAATATAATTTGTCACTTTATTGTTAGCAGCTAAAATTGGCGTAGAGTGAGCAAGTGGAACCCATGGAGCATCCTCAGAAATAATCACCTGAGCTTGCTTATAAAGCTCATTACGCTTGTCCTCATCGACTTCAGTTTGAGCAGCTGTTAACAACTTGTGTAATTCTTGATTGTCATAGAATGTATAGTTGTTAGAGCCAATATTATCTCCATCTAATAAAGTATATAGGAAGTTATCGGCATCCCCATTATCACCTGTCCAGCCAAGTAGGAATGCATCTGCTTCACCATTTTGTGCTTTTTCTAAATAAGTAGCCCATTCAAACGATACAATTTTAGATTTAATGCCTACATCCTCTAAGTTCTTTTGAATCGCTTCTGCCACTTTTTGACCATCCGGCATGTATGGACGTGGTACTGGCATTGCCCAAAGCTCAATTTCCTTACCGTCATAGCCTGCTTCAGCAAGTAATGCTTTCGCCTTTTCAGGATCATACGTATAACCTGTAACTTCATCGTTATAACCAGAAATTACTGGTGGCATTGGGTTTTTCGCTGGCTCTGCAAGCCCCTCATAAAATGCATCTACTAATGCTTGTTTATTAATTGCATAGTTAACTGCTTGACGTACTTTTACATTATCAAATGGAGGGCGTGTTACTGTTAAACCTAAATAGCCAACATTCATAGATGGACGCTCAATTAATTGTAAATTCGCATCTCCCTCGATAGTTGCTTTATCAGATGGACTGATGCCATCAGCTACATCGATATTGCCTGCTAATAAATCATTTAAACGTGCAGAGTTTTCTGGAATAGAACGATAAATCACTTTATCTAATTTAGGAAAGCCATCAAGATAGTAATCAGGGTTTTTCTCAATTGTTATTGAATCATTACGTACCCAGCTAACAAATTTGAATGGGCCAGTTCCTACAGGATTTGCTGACAATCCCTCTTCATCTGCTTCAAATGCTGTTGGAGAAGCAATCGCAAATGGAGACATTGCTAAGTTTTTCAGGAATGGTGCTTGTGGTTGGCTTAATTTAAAGACAACTGTATAGTCACCCTCTGCAGTTACTGATTCAATGATTTGCTTGTCACCAATTAGAAATTGCGAGCTAAAGTAAGGGTGTTTATCCGCACCTGATTTCCAACGTTCAATATTCTTCACAACAGCCTCAGCATTGAAATCTGTGCCATCATGGAATTTTACACCTTCTTGTAGCTGGAAAGTATATGTTAAACCATCCTCTGATGCCTCCCATGATTTTGCTAGACCTGGTTGAATTGTTACATCTTTTTCACCAAAGTTTACTAATGTTTCATAAATATTAGCTGTCACCGTAAAGGATTCACCATCTGTGACAACAGCAGGGTCAAGTGCTACAGAATCTCCTCCACGACCATAAACTAAAATTTTCGGATCGCCACTGCTAGCTGTATCGCCACTAGTTGAAGTATCTTTACTACCCGTATCCTTTGTATCAGAGCCGCCACAAGCTGCTAAGATCGTCGAGAGAATAAGGAGCAGCATCACACCTAAAGTCCAGAGCTTCTTTTTCTTCATTCAATTTCCCCCTATGTGGTTTTTATATCATTTAATGTTGGAGTGCCTCATATAGATGGCAAGCAACATAATGACCTGGTTTCACTTCTTGCATTTTAGGTACTACCTGTGAGCATTGTTCCATTTTAAAAGGACATCGCGTATGGAATGTACAGCCACTCGGCGGATTGGATGCACTCGGAATATCTCCAGTAATAATCATTTGTTCACGTTCAAACGTTGGATCTGGCACTGGGACCGAGGATAAGAGTGCTTGTGTATATGGATGAAGCGGTTCAGCATATAAGTCCTCACTCGCTGTCAACTCTACTAATTTTCCTAAATACATGACGCCAACACGATTACTAATATGGCGCACAACCCCTAAATCATGAGAAATAAAAATATAGGTTAGCTTTAAATCCTTTTGTAGCTTTTGCAATAGATTTAATACTTGTGCCTGTATGGACACATCTAATGCCGATACCGGCTCGTCCGCAATGAGCAAACGAGGATTGGTCATTAACGCACGCGCGATGCCAATTCGTTGCCTCTGCCCACCACTAAACTGGTGAGGATAGCGTTTGATATGATATTCATTCAATCCAACAATCTCAAGTAGCTCCAATACTTTCTGTTTTCGCTCCTTGGTATTACCTATCCCATGAACAATAAGAGGCTCCTCCAATATTTTGCCAATGTTATGGCGAGGATTTAATGAAGCATAGGGATCCTGAAAAATCATTTGAATATCTCTACGCGCCTTCCTCATTTCATTGTTGGATAATTCTGAAATCATTTTACCTGCGAATTCAATGTTTCCTTCAGTAGGCTCTAGTAACCGCATTAGTAAACGACCGGTTGTCGATTTACCACAGCCTGACTCACCAACAATCCCTAATGTTTCTCCTTCAAAAACTTCAAAGGAAACATCATCTACTGCCTTTACATCTCCCGTTTGTGTATTTAGAACACCTTTGCGGATCGGGAAATATTTCTTTAAGCCATCAACCTTTAATAACACTTTCGACACGTTGCTCCACCTCCTGCTTCTCTAGTAAAAAACATCTCGATTTATGCTGCTCTGCTGCTTCAAATAAAGGTGGTGTTTCCTGTAAACAACGTTCCATTGCGTATTCACAGCGTGCCGCAAAACGACACCCTACTTGAATACTTCCTGGCTTTGGTACAGTTCCAGGAATCGAATATAAATTATCCTTTTTAAAACGCATATCAGGCACTGATTGAATAAGACCTTGTGTATAGGGATGCTTCGGATTAGAGAATATTTCTTGAATCGGTGCTTCCTCTACAATTTGTCCAGCATACATGACAATCACACGCTCACATGTTTCTGCTACAACACCTAGATCATGTGTAATTAACAGGACTGCTGTATTCAATCGTTTATTTAAGTCCTTCATTAGCTGTAAAATTTGAGCTTGAATCGTAACGTCTAAAGCAGTTGTCGGTTCGTCCGCAATTAAAACCTGTGGATCACAGACAAGTGCCATAGCAATCATGACCCGTTGTCGCATACCACCCGATAGCTGATGAGGATAATCCTTTAGTAAATCTTCAGCACGTGGTAAACCTACAAGTTTCATAATTTCAACAGCTCTGGCAAACGCTTTCTTTTTCGACCATTTTGGATTATGGATTAAAATGGCCTCCTTTAATTGATCACCAATTGTAAACAATGGATTTAATGAAGTCATAGGCTCCTGAAAAATCATAGCTATGTCTTTTCCACGTATTTTCTGCATTTGTTTTTCTGTACAATTCACTAGATTTTTATTATCTAGCAAAATTTCACCACCTGTTATTTTGCCTGGGGGTGATGGAATTAATCCCATGATGGACAGTGACGTAACACTTTTACCACTTCCCGATTCGCCGACAATCCCTAATATTTCTCCTTCTTGGACAGAAAAATCGATATCATCTACAGCAGGAATTTGTCCATTATCTGTGAAAAAGGTTGTTCTTAAACCTTTTATTTCT
This sequence comes from Lysinibacillus sp. GW247-5R2A, assembly GCF_059424475.1. Classification (NCBI taxonomy): domain Bacteria; kingdom Bacillati; phylum Bacillota; class Bacilli; order Caryophanales; family Bacillaceae; genus Lysinibacillus; species Lysinibacillus sp. GW247-5R2A. The sequence continues at coordinate 22,091 of NZ_JBWKZL010000017.1, forward strand.
AGTAGCTTTTTCCTCATGCGCAACGTCCCACCCTACCTATATTTTACTTAATTGTATAAATTATATTAACAGAATACTATAACTTTTGTTAAATTCCCTATTTTCAGATAATTCTAACTAAAAATCATCGCTCTTTCAATCATTAATATTCTGCAATTTACGTAGTTTTTCTGCATCATTCGCCTTCGGTATTAATTACATCTTATAAAGTAATATTTTTATATAGATTTTCAAAAAAAAATAGCCTTCCATTTAAAAATAAATGAAAGACTTTTTTTGAAAAAAATTTCAAAATTGATGATTTCTGTGCAAATTCACTACTATTACTCCAAATGTTGCACTTGGAATAAATCATAATATGTCCCTTGCTTTGTCATTAATTGCTCATGATTACCGCTTTCGATTAATTGACCATGGTCTATAACAAAAATTTTGTCAGCATGAGTGATGGTCGAAAGACGATGAGCAATAATTATAGTTGTTCGCTCATGAGCTAGCTCCTCTAATGATTCCTGAATCAATGCTTCACTCTCTAAATCGAGCGCTGAAGTGGCCTCATCAAGAATTAAAATCGGAGGATTTTTTAAAAATACTCGAGCAATGGCAACTCGTTGTTTTTGCCCACCTGACAGTTTTACTCCTCGTTCACCTACTTTAGTGTCATAACCATTTGGCAGAGTCATAATAAAATCATGGGCATTCGCCGCTTTGGCAGCCTCTATCACTTGCTCATCTGTAGCATCTGGTTTTCCCATTAATATATTTTCTTTAACGGAGTCACTGAAAAGTATATTATCTTGGAGGACAATTCCTATTTGAGAACGTAGTGAATGCAATGTAACATCACGTACATCCTGTCCATTAATTGTTACGACACCATCGGTTGCATCATAGAAACGAGGAATTAAGCTAATAATCGTGGATTTACCACCTCCACTCATTCCAACGAAGGCGACAGTCTCACCAGGATTTATAGTGAAATTTATGTTGTTTAAAATAGATACGCCTTCTTTCTCATATTGGAAAGATACATGGTCAAAACGAACTTCACCCGTAGCGGATCGTAAATCATGCGCATCAACTTTATTTTTCACTTCATACGGTTCATCCATTAAATCAAACATTCGATCCATGGATGCAATCGATTGTGTCAACGTTGTTGAAGAACTAACAAGACGGCGCAGTGGGCCATACAATCGTTCAATATACGCGATAAAGGCTACCATTGTTCCAACAGATAAAGTACCATTTATGACTTCATATCCTGCATAAGCAATAACTAGTAAAGGTGCTACATCTGTAATAGTATTCACTACAGCAAAGGATTTAGCATTCCACTTTGTTTGATCAAGGGCCTTCTCTAAAAACTCCCCATTTGCTTCATCAAATAATGTTTGTTCGTGTTTTTCTAGCGTAAAGCTTTTTATAATACTCATACCAGCTACTCGTTCATGTAAATAGCTTTGTACACCTGCAAGTGCTTGAGAACGTTTACGTGTTAAGTCTCGCAGTTTTCCAAAAAAGTACTTCACACTCAATGCATAAAACGGGAACGCTAATAAGGCCACTAATGTGAGCTTAATATCCATGGTTAGCATAATAATGACTGCAATCACAATGGTTGCAAGGTCTAGCCACACATTCATTAAACCCGTCATCACAAAGTTCTTCGTTTGTTCAACATCATTGATGACCCTTGAAATAACATCACCAGCACGTGTATTGGCATAATATTTTAAGCTTAATCGTTGTAAATGTGCGTAGATTTCTTTCCGAATATCAAACAGCACCTTATTACTAACATGTTGTGCAAAATATTGACGATAGTACTCGATTGGTGGACGAATAATAAAGAACACAATAATCGTTCCGCCCAGCCAATATAACAGCTCTTTTGTTTTTTCTCCATCTGTTAAGTCGTCCGCAGCAATAATATCATCCAACACAATTTTAATGAGTAATGGAATAAATAAAGGAATAGCAAATTTAACTATACCAATAACAATCGTTAGAACGATTTCCCAAGAATAAGGTTTTACAAAGCGCATATATCGCTTTATGCTTCCCAAATTTTCATCACATCCTTACAAAAAGAAACAGGCATCCATTGATGAATGCCCTATGTATTATAGCAATATTTTGCTTAAAATACAGTTATGATGACTTTACCGCTAACTATTTTGTACGTACCTTCCCAAACAGTGTAAAAGCTGCTCATTAAGAGTGGCTAAAAGAGGCAATATAAAACACCTATTAGTTAACTAATAGGTGTCGCTAACAATCATCTGACTGCATATCAAGCTGGAACTTGTAACGATTTGTCCAAACATTGATGAAATCGGGTGCAAACGGTCCTTTTTTTTGTTGAATCCAGCTTATTAGCTTATCGACATTGCGCTTTAAAATTTTATCAATCACATCAGGATAAGACATTTCCTTACGATGAAGCTCATATTCATCCTCGTCTAAGAGCGTATAAGACATGTCAGGAAAAACTTTAATATCTAGATCATAGTCGATATATTTAATGGCATTATTATCGAACACAAATGGTGAGCTTAGATTGCAATAATAATACACGCCGTCTTCTCGTAGCATACAGATGATGTTAAACCAGTGTTCCGCATGGAAATAGCAAATAGAAGGCTCTCTTGTTAGCCATGTACGACCATCGGATTCTGTCACAAGTGTCCGTTCATTCGCACCGATCACAATATTTTTTGTTCCTTTTAAAACCATTGTTTCTTGCCAAACACGGTGGATGCGGCCATTGTGTTTATAACTATGTATTTGTATCGTTTCTCCTTCTACTGGTAATGCCATTTTGAAGCCCACCTTTTCGTCTATGCTACCTAAATCTAGCAGTCTCTAGTATATTATAGCAATGTGTACGCGAAAGGTGTAGTTAGAAAACCACAAATTTCACTACGCTATTTTGAATTAGTATAAAATTTCGTTAACTTTAAGCAAAATTTATTAGTAGCTCCGCTATTTTGGTATTTATTGGTTTTTTAAGTGGATATAGAAAGGAGCTGTCTTTTTCATCTTTTCGGATTTTTAGACAGCCCCTTAGAGGTAAATGCAATTATGCAATTACAAAGTGTTACTCACCTAAATCTTGGTTAGTTTTAGAGAAACGACCTGAAGCTGGAGCTTTCTTTTGCTCTGCTTTAGCATTTTGCTTTTGCACTTCATTTACGTCCGTTTCATAACCAAATTCTTCACTTTGACGTTGCATGTTTTTATTCGGTTGGAAATTTTGGTTGTTTTGCTTTTTCATTATTCATTCACCTCCACGCTAATTATTGTGTACCGAGGTGATGAATTTTATGCTCACTAATTTATTGTTTAAAGTAGGATTTATTTTCCTGTTTATTTTTTTACCTCTTCCCAAACTTTTAACATAGGAACAGGCATCGGCAATTGTTCGATTTGTTCTTGAGTGAACCAATCGCCCATCGAAGTAGATTCACACTTCATATAATAACTATTTACATGCCATGTTAAATGTGAAAAGACGTGCTTAAACGTAAGCAGTTCATGCTTAGCTTGTACATTGATGGAATAGTCCTTTAAGAAGCTTTCTACTGGAACCTGACTTGTATCAAACATCGGGAATTGCCAAAGATTAGCTAATAACCCTTCTTCAGGACGTTGCTCCATTAAAAAACGTCCTTGGTCATCTTGACAGACCAGAATATCATAACTCAAATGCTTCATCTTTATTTTTTTCGATTTAACTGGCAGTTTTTCTGGTTCACCTTCATTAAACGCTGTACAATACCCTCGCACAGGGCATAATAAACATTTTGGTGACGTAGGTGTACAAATAAGTGCTCCTAGTTCCATTAAGCCTTGGTTAAAGGAAGATGCATTAGCAGGATCTATAAGCTCCTCCACTGCAGCTTCAAAAATTTTTTTTGTTTTTGGTATGGCTATGTCCTCACTTATATTCAGCACTCTGCTTAATACGCGCATAACATTGCCATCTACTGCATGTTCGGGCTTGTTATAGGCAATACTTAAAATAGCACCAGCGGTATACGGTCCAACACCTTTTAATTTTGATATTTCATGGCGGTTATCGGGGACCACGCCTTCGTAATTTTCTAAAACCTCACGTGCGCCTGCCTGTAAATTACGTGCTCGTGAATAATAGCCAAGTCCTTCCCAATGCTTTAATAAATAATCTTGCGGAGCTTCTGCAAGCAAATCTAATGTTGGAAAACTTTCCATAAAACGATTGTAATAAGGAATAACTGTGTCGACACGTGTCTGCTGTAGCATCACTTCAGAAACCCAAATTTTATAGGGGTCTGTAGTATGTCTCCACGGTAAGTCGCGTTTCTCAGCGTTAAACCATTCGACTAAAGAATGTCGAAATTCTGTTACATATGGGTAATTCACAGTGACCTCCAAAGTTTTTACGATTTAATTTATGTTGAAAAGGGTATACAATTAATAAAGAATGAACATTCGTCCATAACTGACAATATTCGTCATTATCGAATGTCACCATACTAAAAATTGAATAAAGTTATTTATAAATGAAATAAAGATGTATGCAAATTGTACTCGATTTTACTGCATACTAGGAGTGGATATTTTTGGATTCAGGTACACATTTCGTTATGGGTATTGCCCTTGGCGGTCTTGCATTAGCCGACCCTATAGTAGCAAATCATTCAATGACCTTTACAGCCGTCATGGCAGGTACGATAATTGGCTCACAAGCTCCGGATGTTGATACTGTGCTAAAACTACGCAATAATGCTATCTATATTCGACATCATCGCGGTATTACACATTCACTACCAGCAGTAGCTATATGGCCGATCTTAATTACAGCTGTTATATCCCTTATTTTGCAAGACGTAAATGTGTTTCATTTATGGCTTTGGACATTTTTAGCTGTCGCTCTTCACGTCTTTGTCGATATTTTTAATGCGTATGGCACACAAGCAATACGGCCATTCTCCAGAAAATGGGTTGCTTTAGGTGTCATCAATACATTTGATCCAATTATTTTTTCCTTGCATTGTATGGGTATTGTATTATGGGCTTTTGGAGCCAATCCTGTTTGGACATTTAGCATCATGTATATCATTATCGTGATTTATTATATGTTACGATTCGCTGTTCAAAAAGCAGTAAAAAATGCAGTCCACAGTACGATACAAGATGAAGAATATGTTATCGTAGCACCAACTATGCGCTTCTTCCATTGGCGAATTGCCGCCAAGTCTAAAACACATTATTATGTTGGCAGGGCTTATGGCAGGACTGTGAATATTTATGATAAATTTGAAATTAAACCTTTACCTAACACTGTCCTTATTCATGCAGCCATGAAAGACCCTAACTTAGCTGCCTTCGTGTCGTTCTCCCCGATGTACCGATGGGAGATTTCTGAGCTAGAAAATGGCTTATTGGAGGTACGTTTAATCGACTTGCGTTATCGGAGTGACAATCGCTACCCCTTTGTGGCAGTAGCACATTTAAATGATGATAATGAAATCGTTACATCTTACACGGGTTGGATTTTTACAGAAGATAAGCTTCAGAAAAAATTACAAATTGGTGCAAGTAATTAGCAGTAAACCCTGACCAACATGGGTCAGGGTTTTATTATTGTATCATATCATCGCTAGCATCTAGGAGATGGGCATATTTTGGATTACGCCCTGCAAAGGCATGTAGTTTATCACCATAGCTTGTAATTAATTGGCGGACAAGATTTTCTGTATAATCTGCCCCACGATAATCATATCCTGCTTTGGCTGAGGTTGATTCAAAGTCGCTCCATAATAATTCAACCCAGACACGGGCACGTCCAACTGACATTTGTGGATTTTTTGCCAGCAATTCCGCTGTCAATTTTTCAATCTTTTCCTCCACTTATTTGCCCACCTTTACAGGAGACAGCATAGATACAGGTAATGCCTCTTGATATTTGTCACCGCCTAAACGATGTCCCCATGCAAAGCGTCCCTTTAAATAATCGACTTGGAAAAATTCATTATCTGAACGATCAATACGATACATTTCACCAGGAACAATTGTGTCTAAATCTACTAAATAAGCCGCTGCCATTAATGCTTTACGCTCATATACAGCAAATTCATTAATGATCCCAAGCTGCTCTGCCTTTCTTGCCTTTTCTTTTAAAAACGCAATTTCCTCACGCAGTTCATGCTCAGACATAGCAGCATAATTCTTTTCGTTCATTCTTCATTCTCCTTCTCTTCTATAAAACGGTCTATTACTTCTATAGGAAAACCCTTTTGATAAAGCGTCTGCTTCACCTTCATTTTTAGCTCATAACCAGTATACTTCGATACGTACTTTTTCCAAACCTTTTCGCCTTGTGCTTCGAGTAATGGTTGCCAGTTATCCTCATCTTGCTCAAGCTCTATTTGATTAAGCACCTCTTCTACAATCGGAAATGCATAGCCTTTTCTTAACAAATAATCTTGAATTTTAGCCTTAACTTGTGCTGGCGTCTTTCTTTTTTCAGAACGTACGATTTTTTCTGCCAACTGTAAGGCCAATTTGATTTGTTCTTCCAAACTATATGTGGCAAGTACCTCATCTTGAAGGTTTTTATCAATTCCTTTTTTAATGAGATCCTGTCTAATAGCTCTCGGTCCCTTTTTCATTGTCGCCTTTTTTGTGTCTAGTAAAGCTTTGGAATAGTTTTCATCATTTATAAAGCCATATGATTTTAATTTCTGAATCGCTTCTAAAGCTACCGCTTCACCAAATTCTAAAGTAAGAAGTTTTTTCTTCACCTCGTGCTCACTTCGCATTTGATAAGAAAGAAAGTTTAATCCTTTATTAAACGCCTTCCGTATTTCATCCTCATAGGCAATTTCTTGAATTTCAAATTCATCGAGAACCTTTCCCTTTGTTAAACCAAATTGAAGAAGAATAGCCTCGTCAACAGGAAATGCATATTCTTCATTTAAGTAGATATTATAACGTTCAGGATTGTTTTTTTGACGTGCAATTTTCGTAATCATACGCATAGCCAACACCTCACCTGTCCATTATAACATTTCTTTTTATGGTATCCGTTATTCGATGCTATTCATCCCCTTCTTCTAGGGGTACTTTAGATGTTCACATACGTGTTAAATGATACAATTATTAGGAACTGTAATTTTTGAAATTGGGGTGATTCTTATGAAAATTGTGATTGCGGGTGGAACTGGTTTTGTGGGTAAAGCTTTTATCAAGCTAGCACAGGAAAACGGTCATAATATTTTTGTCTTAACTCGTAGTGCATCTTCCGAAAAAAATGGCATTCATTATGTACAATGGTTGCAGGATGAAACCCTACCAATAGAAGCTTTAGAAGGAGCCGATGCCTTTGTTAATTTAGCGGGAGTTTCTTTAAACAATGGTCGATGGACAAACAAACAAAAGAAGGATATTTATTGGAGCCGGATGCATGCGACACTTGAAATCGTGCGCATAATGGAGAAGCTCACGAATAAACCTAAAGTCCTTGTTAATGCTAGTGCTGTAGGCTTTTACCCTCATTCTTCAGAGATTATTTATGATGAAACATTTTCTGATGTGGCGAACGATTTTTTAGGCACGACCGTTCATGATTGGGAACGCCATGCGAAACGAGCAGAACCATTAGGAATCCGAGTCGCCCTTGCACGCTTTGGGGTCATTTTAGGTAGAAAGAGCGGGGCATTACCACCAATGCTATTACCATATCAAATGCATGTTGGCGGAACAATCGGTTCTGGTAAGCAATGGCTTTCGTGGGTACATATTGAAGATGTGGCACGTGCTTTATATTTCGCAATCCTTCAAGAAAATATTCGTGGACCTTTCAATGTAACCGCACCTTATGCGACGCGCATGAAAGAATTCGGGCAATCAATCGCAATGATCATGAACAGACGACATTGGCTGCCTGTTCCTAGTTTTGCAATACGTTGGGCGCTTGGAGAACAAAGCACTCTTGTTTTAGAGGGTCAACATGTACGACCAGCAGTGTTAGGAGAGCATCATTTCACATTTAAATATCCGCATTTAACAGAAGCACTTGAAGACTTATTAATTGCTCAGAATTAGTGGATAATTTATAGCTATTTTACGCATCCTAATGAAAAAGAAAGGATGCGTTTTTTATGTGGAAACAACATATTGTAGGTGCGGTAATCGCTACATTTATTATTGCCGCAGGTATTAGCATTAATCCATATTTTGCTGCTGGTTCTGATGAACATCATTGGGGCATAAAGCGTGCAAAAAATGGGGAACCGGCAGAGGCTGGTGCACAGCTCGATCAATTACTTGATAAATACGGGGCTATTTATAAAGGAAAGGCAGATAAAAAAATTGCCTATCTAACATTTGATAATGGCTATGAAAACGGCTTTACCGAAAGTATTTTGGATACCTTGAAAAAAGAAGATGTACCTGCCACTTTCTTTTTAACTGGGCATTATTTAGACAGTGCCAGTGACCTAGTAAAACGGATGGTGAAGGATGGACATACTATTGGCAATCACTCGTATGGTCACCCTAATATGGCTCGACTTTCACCAGAGGGCATGCGTGCAGAATGGCGAAAGTTTGATGGGAAATTACGTGAATTGACTGGCATAGACCGCACAACCTATGCTCGCCCACCAGAAGGAACCTTTAATGCAAAACTGCTAGAAGTAGGAAATGCGGAAGGATACCGTCATATATTTTGGTCTGTTGCCTTTAAGGATTGGATGAAAGATGAACGACGTGGTGCAGATTACGCCTATAATGCGCTCATGGAGCAATTACATCCAGGTGCTGTTATTTTAATGCATACCGTTGCACAAGATAATGCCGAAGCTTTGCCAATGTTTATTGCAGAGGCCAAAAAGCAAGGCTATACCTTCTTATCACTTGATGATTTAGTATTAGAATATGAAGATTTTCCTGTTGCTTTGCAATCGTCTGCTCCTTCGTTATAATGGGGAGATGACATTATAAAGCAGGGACGTGGAACGTTTGACGCAGCAAACAACAATGACCGTGGGACAACAATTCCCACTAATAATAAAAAGACTTGGCATCAATGGAGAAGGTGTAGGTTTTTATAAAAGAAATGTAGTATTTGTCAAAGGAGCTATTCCTGGCGAAGAAATTACAGCTCAGGTTACGAAAACACAACGTAATTTTGCTGAAGCTGAGATTTTATCCATTCGTAAAGTCTCTAAGCACCGTCAGGAAGCATCTTGTCCAGTCTACAATGAATGTGGTGGCTGTCAGCTTCAACATATGACATATGAAAAACAGCTAGTGGAAAAACGTGATATTGTCATCCAAGCTTTAGAGCGTTATGCGAAACCTCTAGCTGAAACGGTGGAAGTACGAAAAACAATTGGAATGGATAATCCTTGGCATTATCGTAATAAAAGTCAATTCCAAGTACGCAAGGAAGGCAAGCGAGTCTATGCAGGCTTATTTGTTGAAGGCAGTAATAAGCTTCTAAATATTAACGATTGCCTTGTACAGCACCCTGTCACTTCTAAAGTTACTGTTGCAATACGTAAGATTTTACAAAAATTAAATATCACAATTTATGATGGACGAACACTGGATGGCTTAGTGCGTACAATCGTAGTACGTACAGGGATTCGTACAGGCGAAACACAAGTTGTACTTGTAACTACTCGTAAAGAAATTCCTCATTTAGCTGAACTAATTACACGGATTAAAAAAATCGATCCAAGCATTGTCTCCATTGCACAAAATATTAATCGTGATAAAACCTCTTTAATTTTTGGTGATGAGACAATCGTTCTTGACGGTAAAGAAACGATACATGAAGAGCTTGGGGAACTAGCCTTTGACTTATCGGCTCGTGCCTTCTTCCAGCTTAACCCTACTCAAACAGTTCATCTCTATAATGAAATTAAAAAAGCAGCTGCATTAACTGGTAAAGAATCAGTAGTGGATGCATATTGTGGAGTTGGGACTGTCGGACTTTGGCTAGCAGATCAAGCGCAAGAAGTTCGAGGGATGGATGTCATTCCCGAAAGCATTCAAGATGCCCGTAAAAATGCGCGCAACCATGGGTTCAAGCATACCAAATATGCTGTTGGTACTGCTGAAAGTATCTTAGCAAAATGGCGCAAAGAAGGCTTTACACCAGATGTTATTACAGTAGATCCACCACGTACAGGTCTAGCACCCGAGTTTATCCAAACCGTGCTTAAGCTTAAACCAAAGCGTTTTGTTTATACATCCTGTAATCCATCTACATTAGCGAAGGATTTACAGCAACTATCGAAGCTTTATCATGTCGAGTATATTCAACCTGTGGATATGTTCTCACAGACGGCACAGGTGGAATGTGTTGCAAAGCTGGTTTTGAAAAATAAATAATCATAAAAAGGACGTCTCAAAATAAATGGAGACGTCCTTTCTTTATGACGCACAGCACGAGCTGCCTGGTGGATGACGGACGGTCCAGAAAAGTCGATACCTCAACCATTAACCCAGGATTTAAAAGATTTTTAAAGGTTCAATTTTCAACTTTTATAGAAAGATTTTTGAAGCGTAAACTTTATACTTTTACCTTTAACCTTTAAGCTTTTAGGTTATTTTCACTGTAAGTTTCATTTGTGTAAGGCATGTTTGATGTTTAAACTCACACACATGCCTTGAAGCGCGAGCGACTCTTCGTTTTCCGTTTTCGCTAGGCCATGCCTATTTCTTTAAGCTTGGACTTCAATAAATGTAGTGGCGTTCGATTCAGATAAGACTGCATCGACCTCTGATTCGAACTCCTCAATCCGACGACTTAATGTCTCTATTTGCTGTTTGACATTTAGTGGATCAATGATTTCAAATTCATTTCTTTTCATAAATGTGTCCGTATGTAATTTTACTTCTTCCGGAGATTGTTTATCTTTATTGCCTAATATATTAATTAAATAGGTTTCCAGTTTAGCTGGTAAGGCATCATTTTCTTTGGCGACTGTATGAATAGCAGAACGATATTGATGTTGCATGACTTCTAGCAAATTCTTTTCATATTGAATAGATTGTTTCCGCTCAATGGCCTCCGCAACAGTCATTTCTTCCTTGCCAACGATTACCATTGTACTGGCATTGGATTGTACAACTAAAGCTTTAATTTTATGTCTATAGCTAATTAAGCCCATTACTTTATCATAGGATGCTTGCATTTGTTTCTCATACTCAACTATTTCTATTCCATTTATTTTCTGATTACTTTTACGATTGGCTACTACAGTGCTAACCTCATTTGTTGCCCCTTCAATCCGTTGCTGTAGCATTTTTAATTCTGTTAAAGCGCGATGAATAGATAGTTTTTTCATTTCGGTCATGATAAAACCTCCTTCTTAAGCAAGTGTTCTTTCATTATATTTAATAATAGCAGTAATGTCCAAAATATCCCTTTTTATTTTTATTGATTTCATAAGAATTTGTCTGTATAATTCTTTTTTAGGTGCCAAACCTATGTAACTTGGACGGAACATCCTTGTTACGCAAAAAACGCCATAACAGCACGGATTTGCTGGGCGTTTTTTTGTTTTTGAGCGGGAGATGAGCCCCGCTCTTTTTATTTTGCCATCGATGTCTGGTTACTTTTAAGACGTCCAAATAGGAGTAATATGAAAGCCACAACTAGCAACAGCATGGCTACAAGTAAAAGGAAGCTATAGTTTTTTACATATTCTAAGTAAACTCCACCTAAGAACGGTCCTGTTAAACTACCTATACTTAGGGCAATTCCACAGAGTAAATTCCCAGTAGGCAGAAGCTCCTTTGGCGTTAAATCTGCCATAAATGTAATCCCCAAAGAGAACATCGAGCCAACTAGCGTCCCCGTTAAGAAAAACGCTATAGCAACAGCCATTTGTGAGTGTTCTAAAAAACTGGCAATTGCGAAAATAATAGCGCCACCAAATGACCCTACCATCAAAATATTCCTTCTTCCTACTTTATCACCCAGTGCACCTAATGGTACTTGAGTTAAAATACCGCCAAATGTAAAGACTGATAAAATAATTGGAATCATGCCAACCTCAAACCCTTTACGTAGTGCATATACGGGGAATAATGCATTTAATGAAGATTCGAGAAATCCATATACAAAAGGCCCTAAAAAGGCAATCCAACCAAATAAGATAGCCATTTTGTAACGCTTCCACCCTCTTGCATGTAAGTCCCCTGTTAAACGCTCCGGTTTTTCATTTTGTAAGAAGAATACAAAAGACCACGCCATTAAACACATGATTGAAGAAACAATAAACGGTAAAGCTTCACCTATTTCAATCAACTTTACCATCAGTGGCCCAACGGCAAAACCTATACTAAAAGACAAGCCATAGATAGCCATCCCTTTTCCCAAGCTTTTATGATCAGCAGTACTAGTAATCCATGTTTGAGTGGCATAGTGCAAGGCATGATCTCCCACACCAATCAATAAACGAAGCACAAACCAAAATGTGACGCTTTTCCATAAAGGAAATGCCAATAAGGCGATAAAAACAAGTGCGCCCCCAATCAAAATGATCGGTTTATAGCCCCATTTTCGTAATGGTTGCTCGATAAATGGTGAAATTAATAATGTCCCTATGTATAAGCCCGTTGCATTCAAGCCATTTAATGCTGAGGAAACGCCATCACGTTCAAAAATTATAGAAATGAGCGGTAATAACATCCCTTGCGAAAAGCCCGATATGGATACAATTATTACTAATATGGTAAATCTTTTTTTGCTGTAGTCTGAGAAGTATGTCATCTTTTCCTCCAATCAATCTCCCAAAGAACAGCATACCAAAAAGCCTTAGCGCTCACCACATGTGATTTTACGCTAAGGCTTAACGAATACTTATAGTCATTTAATTGTATAAACACGAAATTCGGCTTTTGATTATTACCGAGTACTTGTTTAAACTCCCTCCTTTTCGAGTTAGAGTTGTAAAGATGTTTTCGATCAGCTCCTTTACTTTATCTTAAAACAACTTTAACATACAAACTCAATATTGTAAATATTCTGTCTACTTATTTTTAAAATTAATCGCTTAGTCCTAGGCGTCTACCTAAACATTGAAATTTCAGCCTAAATCAGCTACGATGAAAGGGATGAAATGAGGTGTACGAATGTCCAAGCCAATCACTGATAAAAAACAGCAAGTAACCTATTTAAGAGAGCGTCTTGAAATGTTTTTAGAAGTATTAGATGCCCTAGATCCTGAAACAGCTGAATTAGATGATATCGATCGTTTAATCCAAATGATGGATGACCTAGAAGACAAAATGGAGCAATTTAATGCTCGTGAACAATAAAAATTAAAAAACCAAGCGAGCACAATGTATGCTCGCTTGGTTTTTTAATGACAGTCCCAATTGTAAAGAACATTGCTAAAGTCTTTATTTTTTAATTCTTCCTCCGTAATGAAGAAATTGCCAACTCCACAATCGCCCCATAGTATATCATCCCCCACACTATCTATTTGCAATAGCAAAATTGTAGAGGCTGTATACTCACCGTATGCACGTGGATCTTCTTGTGTAAAGAAAGGATAACCACCGATTTTCAGTCCATCCCCAGTTAAAGCATCATAAAAGGCATCTTCTAATGTTTCGTTATCTTCAATTGTCGTTAAGATATGACTGTAAATGTCATTAGCTCTATAATCATCAATCGATAAGGGTTCAAAACCTGTTTTAAAGGATAATGTCATTTCACGCTCTACTGGAAAATACATTTCCTCATCTTCCTTTTCTACAAATGAAAAATCTTGAATAAGCTGTGCTTCATCATGTATAAGGGTATCATGAAAAATGACACGAAAGCCTTCTTGATTTTTTCCATTATCAAAGTCCATTCCTAATACATCGTCATAGCCATCAATATAAAACTGCACTATCCCCTCTTCTGGGAAATTCGGCAAATGCTTAGGTAATTCTGCAAAATTAACTTGGGCTAAAAGCTTTAGTGGCTGTCCACTTGCATTTTTAGGATATTCCATTGCTAGTGGGAAATAAGGGTCCCCCGCAAACTTACTCTGAAACAAGGTTGTTTTCCCAGCATCCGCATCAATAAGGACAACAGGCTTCATTGTTTCCTCTATTAGCGGTCTATATTGTTCAAATTCTTCCGGTAATTCAAGTAAAGTTTTAGCAGTCATACAAATTCCTCCTAATTGTGGGTTATTATTATTTTAGAACAAACGTTCTACAAAATCAACTCTCTATTAAAATACTAGTAAACTATGCGTAAATTTAGCCCTCATAGGTAAGGACTCTTTTTTTCATTAGTTGAAAAGAGTATAATGTTACGTGGAAATAATCAAATTTTCTATGGGGGGCAATACACGAATGAATCAACAAACTTTGGAGAAAAGTCTTTATGATTTAATTACTGAAACATCCACGAATTTACCTAAGGATGTACGTCGTGCGATTAAAAAGGCAAAAGAAGCGGAGAATGCTGGAACACGTGCGGCAATGAGCTTAGACACAATCTCAAATAATATTATTATGGCAGAAGATAATGTATCACCTATTTGTCAAGATACTGGTCTTCCAACTTTCAAAATTTATACACCTGTGGGCGTAAACCAATTAGAAATTAAAGCTGCGATTAAAAAAGCAATCAATGATACGACAGCTGATGCAAAACTACGTCCAAATGCAGTGGATTCATTGACTGGTGCCAATAGCGGTAATAACCTTGGCGATGGTTTACCAGTTATGAAGTTTGAACAATGGGAAAATGATTACATTACGATTAAATTAATTCTAAAAGGTGGCGGCTGTGAGAACAAAAACATTCAATACAGTCTTCCATGTGAAATAGATGGTCTTGGTCGTGCAGGTCGTGACTTAGATGGTATCCGTAAGTGTATTTTACACTCTGTATACCAAGCACAAGGTCAAGGCTGTTCAGCTGGTTTCATCGGTGTTGGTATTGGTGGAGATCGTTCTTCCGGCTACGATTTAGCAAAGGAACAATTATTCCGTCATGTTGAGGATACAAATCCAAATCCTGATCTTGCTAAATTAGAAGAGTATGTGGTGAAAACTTCTAATACATTTGGTATCGGTACAATGGGCTTCGGTGGTGAAGCAACATTACTAGGCTGTAAAATTGGGGTTATGCACCGTATTCCAGCTTCCTTCTATGTATCTGTAGCATATAACTGCTGGGCATACCGTCGTATGGCTGTGGACATCGATCCTCAAACTGGTGAAATCATTAAATGGCACTACCAAGAAGGTGAAAAAATTACGTTCAAGGATGAAGTGGCTGCTACAACAGAAGACAACACTACAAATGTAGTAGAGCTTACTGCACCAATTACAGAAGAACAAATTCGTTCACTAAAAGTTGGAGATGTAGTTTCTATTACAGGACGTATGTATACTGGTCGTGACGCTATCCACCATCATTTAATGAGCCATGATGCACCAGTGGATCTAAATGGACAAGTTATTTATCACTGTGGTCCAGTTATGGCAAAAGATGAGGAAGGCAATTGGACAGTAAAAGCAGCTGGTCCAACTACTTCTATTCGTGAGGAGCCATATCAAGGTGATATTATGAAGAAATTCGGTATTCGTGCTGTCATCGGTAAAGGTGGTATGGGACCAAAAACATTAAAAGCTCTTAATGAACACGGTGGTGTTTACCTAAATGCTATCGGTGGAGCAGCCCAATATTACGCAGACTGCATTAAAGGTGTAGATGGTGTTGATTTAATGGAATTCGGTATTCCAGAAGCTATGTGGCACTTAAATGTTGAAAAATTCACAGCAGTTGTCACAATGGATTCACATGGCAACTCCTTACACGCAGATGTCGATAAATCATCTTTAGAAAAACTTGCATTGCACGCAGAAAGAGTTTTCTAATTCAATATAAGTAAGCAGTAGCCCTTCTGACTGCACACTTTGCTAAGGCACAGAATATTCCTAGTGAATAGACTGTGCCTTTTTTCTGTTAATAAAAAATCCTCCTTTTTTAACTCCCCTCTTTATTTTTATAAATTCCTTTGTTATAATAATTCTAAATAAAAGATATGGTAATTGAAATCCATTTTCAATTACACACCACAATTAAATCTTTATAAATAAAGGTTTTGATATTGATTTTCATTATCAGGAGGGATAAGAATGGAATACTCTAATCGAGAAAATATAAATTTAATTGAGAAAATAAAGGAACATGCAGAATTAATCGCTGCGTTAATCGCTGGTATATTCATCCTACTTGCATGGCGTTTAGATTCAAGCGGACAAACAACCGCTTCTGTACTTCTTTATGTCATTGCCTTTTGTGTAGGTGGATTTGCCAAAGCAAAAGAAGGTATTGAAGAAACAATAGAAGATAAGAAATTGAATGTTGAACTACTCATGGTGTTAGCAGCTATCGGTTCCGCAGCCATCGGTTATTGGACAGAAGGTGCTATTCTTATTTTCATCTTTGCAGTAAGTGGTGCACTTGAAACTTATGCTATGAATAAAAGTCATCGTGAAATATCTGCATTAATGAATCTTCAGCCAGAAGAAGCCTGGTTAGTTCGAGGCAACTTTGAGCCAATGAAAGTATCCGTTTCTACCTTACAAATTGGGGACCATTTATTGATTAAACCTGGGGAGCGTATTCCAGCCGACGGTATTATTTTTAAAGGACAGTCTTCCATTGATGAGTCAGCTATAAGCGGTGAACCATTACCCGTTTTAAAAAGTGAAGGTGATGAAATCTTTGCAGGTACCGTAAACTTAAATGGTGCGATTACGATGGAAATGACGAAGGCCAATTCAGAAACACTTTTTCAAAAAATTATCCAGCTTGTCCAAAGTGCTCAAAGTGAAAAATCTCCGTCTCAACAGTTCATCGAAAAATTTGAGGGAACTTATGTGAAGTTTGTTTTACTTGGTGTAGCTATCATGATGTTCCTTCCCCATTTCGTACTAGGCTGGGATTGGACAACAACTTTTTATCGTGCCATGGTTTTATTGGTTGTTGCATCTCCATGCGCACTTGTTGCAGCTATCATGCCTGCGACACTTGCAGCTATTTCAAATGGTGCCAAAAATGGTGTGCTATTTAAAGGTGGCTTACATTTAGAGCATCTCAGTGTTTTAGGGGCATTAGCAGTCGATAAGACAGGAACATTAACACAAGGTAAACCAGTCGTAACAGATTTTATTGTCCGCGATGGATTCGAGCCTCACATGGCTTTAGCTATTCTTGCAGGGATTGAGACACAGTCCAACCACCCTCTTGCGCAAGCCATTACTTCCTATGCAAAAGCGGAAGGAATTACTGCCTTACCACAAGCAACAATTGAGGATATCCCAGGATGGGGTATTAAAGGGACCGTTCACAACGAGGAATATCAAGTTGGTAAACCAGAATTTGTGAATGCTCAACATGCCAATGATTTTGCAAATGGTGCTGCGGCAAAACTTGCTGCACAAGGTAAAACGGTTATTTTCATCCGTGACCAAAATGGCATTGTCGCATTAACAGCTTTAAAGGATACTGTCCGTAACGAAGCGAAAAAAGCTGTGTCATTGTTAAAAGAGCTCGGCATTCAAGTAGTCATGCTTACTGGCGACAACGAAAAAACAGCGAATGTAATTGCAAAAGAAGCTGGTGTTACAGAGTATGTAGCGGAGTGTCTACCTGAAACGAAGGTAACAGAAATGAAACGTTTGCTGTCCCAACATCACTTTGTAGGAATGGTTGGTGATGGCATCAATGACGCACCTGCATTAGCTACCGCAACTACTGGTATTGCGATGGGTGAAGGTACAGACGTTGCGTTAGAAACAGCTGATGTTGTATTAATGAAAAACGATCTATCTAAAATCGCTTATGCCGTTCGCTTGTCTCGGAAAATGCAACGAATAGTCAAACAAAATATTATCTTTTCTATTGGAGTAATTATTTTATTAATTGCCTCTAACTTTTTACAAGTTGTCGACTTACCTTTAGGTGTAATCGGACATGAGGGTAGTACCATCCTGGTTATTTTGAATGGCTTACGTATGCTGAATAAAAATGTTTAATCACAAAAAATAACCTCGCTTCTCTCCTACGAGAAGCGAGGCCATTTTTTCAAACTGGTCTTTTCCTTATCTATTAATTTCCTTTTGTAACGCCCTTTTCTGCATTGTAGCATTTAATACTCCACCAAAGATTAAAATAATTCCCGTAAAATATAACCAGAGCATTAAAATAATAACGCCACCAATACTACCATATGTAGCAGAATAATTCGCAAAGTTATTAATATAGAAAGAGAAAGCATAGGTGACCACTAACCAGGCAAGTGTAGCAAACATCGCCCCTGGCCAAACACCCAATATTTTCAACCTTGGGCTTGTATTAGGCACGAACCAGTAAATACCCATTAAAACAATAAAAATCAGTATCGGTGGTATTGACCATCTTAAATTATGCCAGACCGATTCAAATTGTTCCTCTATGCCGACGATTGAAAATAGGAAATGACCTATTTGCTGTCCAAATACTGGCAATAGAAGAGCGACTGCAATGACAATAACAAGAGCCACTGTAAAAACAAGAGATAGCCCTCTATCTAATATACCCGCTCTTCCTTCTGTATCGTATGCTTTATTCAAAGCTCGAATTAGCGCGTTAATACCTTTAGATGCCGACCATATCGTACCTAGCACCCCGATGGACAATAAACTACTATTACGGTTTGTTAAAATTTCATTCAACGTATTTTCAATGAGCTTATAAACCTCATCTGGCAATACATTTACTAAAAAAGAATAAACCTGCGTTGTTGCCAAATTAAGATATGGTAGTAATGTCACAAGGAAGATAAGTAATGGGAAGAATGATAGTAAAAAGAAATAAGCGAGCTGTGCGGAAAGCGCTGAAATTTCTACTCGCTTTAACCGACCTATCAAATCTTGGACAAAGCCCTTGGATGTCATGACATCAATCGCTTCTCCCTCAGGAGACACGAATGATTTGACGAATCCAAAGGCATTTTGCATTGTTGCCTTTTTCTTTTCCATACAACTCCTCCTAAAACTACAATTATTCTTTATGAGGTAAAGTAAAAGCTGACTTTGTGTCATCAATCATACTTTGAATCGTAGTTGGCAATTCTTTAAATTCCTCTACCTTCTCTGCAATAGTGTTGACATTATCTGACACACTATCACAAAGCACCTTCGCAGCCAGTACTTTCTCCTCCACTAGAACCTGTAATTCTTCACGATTTGTTGCATAGTACGTGACAGCTTCTTTCATTTTTTTAGTTGTGTCGATTGTTTTTTCACGAGTAGTGCGATCGAGCATACTTAATGCTGCACCAATTGCTGCTCCTGCTACGATTGATACTAATAATTTACTTTGACCCATATTAAAACCCCCTGCTTGTGTAATTGCATATTCCCTAATATTTTATAAATAAACTTGCCTACTGCCCTTATTCTACCCAATAACAGTCTATTTTTAAAGCAATGCTCAAATACGGAGTTGACATTTTTTTTATTCAATGAAATGATTATTGCGAAGAGTACGAAAGGTAGGGTAAAAAATGGATTTATCAGTCCCGTCAAAGGAAAACGTTATTTTTATGATTGATCAAATGAAGGATAAGCTTCGTATGGTAAATGTTGATGCAATGAAATCGGAACATTTCAATGAAGCCAACTATGAAGACTTAACGTATTTATACGAAATGGTTATGAAAAGAGATTCCTTTAGCCCAAGCGAAATGCAAGCGATTGTGGCTGAATTGGGTTCTTTACGTAAATAAGCAAACAAAAAAGCTATGAGCATGAGACAAACAGTCCGTGCTAATAGCTTTTTAATTTATTGTGTATTCTTCGCTTCCGAGCCATCCTCAGTCACTAGTGGTTGAATAAGTACTTCAATACGGCGGTTCTTCGCACGGCCTTCTGCTGTATCATTAGGTGCAATCGCTCGGTTTTCACCGTAGCCTTTTGCACTAAAGTTCTCAGATTTCAATTGAGAATTACTGTCTAATAAAACCATATAAAAATTAGAGGCACGCATTAATGATAGCTCTAAATTTGAAGAGAAGTTAGGGCCCGCTGGAACATTATCCGTATGACCAGTAATAACAATATTACGTGGAGGATTGGATACTAACACACCCGCAAGCTCCTTCGCAATAGGAATATACTCTGGTTTAATCGTTGCTTGTCCAGGATCAAATAAAATACTATCACGAATTGTCACAAGTAAGCCTTCATCTGTCATTTCTGTAGCGAATTGACCTTCCATTTCATTGACAGCGATAAAATTATCGACACTATCTTTAATTTCAGCCAACTCCTGTTGATCCTTTAAGTAGGCTGAATTTTGTTGTGGTGTTTGATCGCTATCCGCATTTGGACTAGGCACTGGTGAAGGCTGCTCTAAAAAGCTTGTTCCGCCATCAAAAACTTGACTAAAAACGGCTGACATTCTTTCTAGCTTTTCTTGGTCTACTGAACTTGAAGCAAATAGTATAATAAACACAGCTAGGAGCAATGTTAAGATATCGGCATATGGTACTAGCCAAGACTCATCTATATGCTCATCATGCTTTTTTTTCTTAGCTTTCTTTGCCAAGGCCACCCGCCCCGCTTTCACCAGAAATTTGACGACGTTCTTCCATCGTTAAGTATGATGATAGTTTTTGTTCAATTACACGTGGAGCCTCCCCTTCTAATACTGAAAGGATACCCTCAATCATCATTCTCTTTTGTTTCACTTCTAAAGCAGATTTACGTTTTAATTTATTCGCAAATGGGTGCCATAAAACATAACCAGTAAAGATACCGAGCAATGTAGCCATGAAAGCTGCTGAAATAGCGTGTCCAAGCTTTTCGATATCATTCATATCAGCCAATGCGGCGATTAAACCTACTACTGCACCAAGAACCCCAAGAGTTGGTGCATATGTACCTGCTTGTGTAAAAATGGCAGAACCACTAGCATGACGTTCTTCCATAGCTTCTACTTCCTCTGTTAATACATCACGGATGTAGTCTGCGTTTTGTCCATCAATCGCTAATGTAAGACCATTTTTCAAAAACGGATCTTCAATTTCTGATGCTTTACTTTCAAGAGCTAATAGCCCTTCACGACGAGCTAAGTCAGCCCATTGCGAAAACATCTTAATAATTTCAATATCATTTGCTAATTTAGTTTCTTTAAAAAGAATCTTAAATAGCTTTGGTACGCGCTTTAACTCTTGCATTGGAAAGGCAATTGTTACTGCGGAAATAGTACCAAAGATGATAATTAGGATAGCTGCTGGGTTATAAAAAGCTGTTAAACTTACACCCTTCATTACCATCCCTGTTAATAGCGCTATAAACGCAATTATTAACCCTATGACCGACGACTTATCCATTCTAGAACCTCCAAATCTACTATTACTCTTAATTTCGTCTGTTTTTCCATATTTTAAATATATAATGCTAGTATAAATGTATTTTAAATATTTTTCGATGTAATTAATGCTTTTTATTCACATTTCGACCATTTTTGATTATATTGAATTAAGAATATTACACTAAACTGTCTTATTTCGAAAGGGGATATGAATTTGTTATTATCATTTAACACAAAATTACTAAAATATGCCGAATTAGCGGTAAAAGTAGGAGTAAATATCCAAAAAGATCAATATCTTTATATAAGCTGTTCGACTGATAACTTAAAATTAGCTCAAATTATTACCAAAATCGCCTATGAAAATGGTGCAAAACAGGTATTTGTCGATTTGTCTGATGACGAACTTGTTCGTGCTCGCTATGAAGGAGCACCGAAAGACTCATTTGATTTCTTTCCACCGTGGAAAGTTCAAGAACGCGAATGGCTGGCTGAAAATGGTGCAGCTTTCCTAAGCATTAGTTCACAAAACCCAGATTTACTGAAGGGCATTGAACGAGACAGAATAATGGCGTTCCAAAAAGCTTCTGGTCAAGCATTAGCGAACTATTATCAAATGTTACAATCTGATAAATTTAGTTGGTCAGTTATTGCCGCTCCATCCAAAGCGTGGGCAGCAAAGGTGTTTCCTGATTTACCAGAGGATCAACAAATGGATGCCCTATGGGAAGCTATCTTTGCGGCGACACGTATTGATCTTGAACATTCTGTGGAGGCTTGGTTAGCTCACGATAAGGAGCTACACGACAAAGCCGATTATTTAAACAGCAAACAGTATAAGTCCCTTCATTATACGGCTCCAGGCACAGATTTAACAATCGAGCTACCTGCACATCACATTTGGACAGGCGGTAGTAGTGCCAACGTACAAGGTCAAACATTTATGGCGAATATGCCTACGGAAGAAATTTTTACTGCACCGTTAAAAACTGGTGTGAATGGGTTCGTATCCAGCACGAAACCGTTAAGCTATGGCGGTAATATTATTAATAATTTCACATTAACGTTTAAAGATGGCCGTATTATTGAAGTACAAGCTGAGGAAGGTCAAGAAATTTTAGCTTCTCTGATTGAAACAGATGAGGGGGCACATTATCTTGGTGAAATAGCATTAGTGCCTCATCAATCCCCTATTTCACAATCGAATTTATTATTCTACAATACATTATTTGATGAAAATGCCTCTAATCATTTAGCCATTGGTAGTGCTTATGCATTTTGTATTGAAGGTGGTAAAGAAATGACTTCGGATGAGTTAGCAGCTCATGGCATTAACCAAAGTTTGACACATGTAGACTTTATGATTGGCTCCAATAAAATGAATATTGATGGCATTACCCATGATAATCAAAAAGACCCAATATTCCGTGATGGAAATTGGGCATTCTAAATAATCCATTCTTACTAATAGTATTCTAGGCTAGTATGTTATGGATGTCATAAATTATCCTTAGATTTTCCTAGTATCCTATTGTATAATTAGTTTAGGGTAATTAGTAGATCATTTAAGTAGAGAGGAGCTCTAAAAATGTTCATTACAACTGTTCTTGGATTTTCAGCAGTTTTATTAATTTCAACTGGATTCTTCATCCACTACCTACAAGTTGGTTTAGATAGCAAGTCTTCAGTAACTGTAGATCCAAAGCCAAGCGAAAAATTTTAATGTAAAAAAACAGCTACTGTTAAGGTAGCTGTTTTTTTATAGTTTCAACATTTTTCATCTGTTAAAGTGTATGAAGTTTGCTTCTTTATTGTAAAAATTGTCTGAATAAAGTCTTTATTGTTTGCATAATGAAAGTTTTGCTCTAAAATATTTTTTGTAAGGAAGGGAGCAATTTTCATGACAATGTTACATGATATTTTAGAGTTTAACAAAGAGTTTGTACAAGAGAAAAAATATGAACCATTCATCACTACAAAATATCCTGATAAACGTATTGTTGTTTTATCTTGTATGGATACTCGTCTTGTAGAGCTTTTACCAAAAGCGATGAATCTCCGTAATGGCGATGTAAAAATTGTGAAAAGTGCCGGTGCTTTAGTAAGCCATCCTTTCGGTGCTGTAATGCGTAGTTTATTAGTTGCTGTTTATGGCCTACAAGCCGATGAAGTTTACGTAGTTGGACATTATGACTGTGGTATGAGCGCAGTTGATCCTGATGCTATGTTAAGTGAAATGGTTAAAAGAGGTATTCATCCAGAAACCATCAAAATGCTGGAGTATTCTGGTTTTGATTTAAAAGAATTTTTACGTGGTTTTGGTGATGTAGCGACAAGTGTTAAGAAAAGTGTCGACACGATTCGAAATCACCCATTAATGGTAAAAGACGTTCCTGTACATGGTTTAATTATTGACCCAAATACAGGCCATCTAGATTTAATTGAAAACGGTAACCAACAATAGTTATTCTAACTTGATTTATAGTAAAACAATAAACAAGTGCCTTTCCATCGAATAGAAAGGCACTTGTTTATTTATTCATCCTCTAAACGGGCATACATATAATGATCGACCCATTGACCATTTATATACAAAAGCTTTCTTAAAAGACCTTCCTGCTGAAAGCCCGCCTTCTCTAAGACACGCATAGAGGGATTATTTTGGGTTGATACATATGCCTCTACACGATGTAGCCCTATTTGATCGAATGCAAATCGAACTACCATGTTCACTGCCTCAGTGACAATTCCCTTACCTACGTAAATTTCATCCATAGCATATCCCACAAATGCACTTGAATAGGGTAATCGTTTGACAGCATATAGTGCAATATGTCCTATTAGATTATTAGTACCATGCTCAAAAATACCAAAAGTAAATTCTCGCTTTGAATCCATTAAATATAAACTTTCTTGAATTTTTTTATATTGCGCGTCGATTGTATAGTATTCAGGTCTTTGTAAAGGCTCATATGTTGACCAAAAGTATTTATTGCGGCTTACGAGACCTGTTAAACTTCGTGCATCATTTTCTTGGAATGTGCGGATGTAGCATTTTTCCCCCTTTATTGTTACCACATTCCCACCCTTTTTTCTTAATAAATTCCAAATTTTAAGCACCATTTCTCCACACTAGCCTTCCAATCAATATCGATAAAAATTTATACTACCTTCTCAACCATCGGAAATGAAGGGAGTTACCCCTAGTTTTACCTTATTGTATGTAAAAAAAGATGCTGCTACAACTAAAACAGCTCATGTCTTCATGTCATAGCACCATCATTCACATTTTATTTTTTACTTCTTTTTCTCATGTAATATGTCCAGGCTAGATGACTCAGCATTCTCTAAATGCGCCTTGTCTAATACATTAGTTAAATGAAGTCCACGTTTCAGCGCCTCTCGTTCAATATGTGCAAGCGTTTCTTGTAGCACCTGCACACGCGCATATTTTTTATCGTTTCCAGCTACTAAAACCCAAGGAGCATTTTTCTTATCGGTCTTTTCAAACATTTCATTGGCAGCCTCCACATATTGCGGTGACTTTTCTCGATTACGCCAATCTTCGTCTGTCAGCTTCCAAGATTTGTATGGATTTTGTTCTCGTTCCTTAAAACGTTTTAATTGCTCTTCATCTGAAACATGAAGCCAGAATTTAATAATTATGTAGTCACCGGCAGTTAAAATCTTTTCAAAATTATTAATTTCCTCATAAGCACGAGTCCATTCCTCCTTCGTCGCGAATCCTTCTATTCGTTCTACTAATACACGACCATACCATGAACGATCGAAGACAGCGATTTGCCCGTGCTGAGGTAGCTTTCTCCAGAATCGTTGTAAATAGTTATAGCGTAATTCATGTGGCTGTGGAGCTGAAATTGGATGGACGACATAGCCACGTGGATCGACACGTTCAATTAAACGTTTTATCGCTCCTCCTTTACCAGCTGCATCCATACCTTCAAACACTAAAATTAAACCTATTTTATTTTTCAATAAAAATTGTTGGGCATTTAACATTTCATATTGGAGTACTTGTAATTTCTTTTTATACATCTTTTTATCTAGTTCAATAGATAGGTCTAAATTTTTTATGTTTTGCGTCATAAAGCTTCACTCCTTTAATCTGGATATATTCTTATTGTACTAAAGAAATAAATGGATGCCTATTGAGATGGTAAATTGTAGATAGTATTAGCAAAACAACACGATACATTGATGGAAATTTCCGTTATAATAAATTGAGTGACGGTACTATACTTATTTGTCTTTTCCCTATACAATCTAACACGAAGGGAGAGGAAAGCATGCCTCGGTTTTTATTGATGACAATTTCTTATATTGTCTCACTCATCCTAACCTTTTCATCCTTTTTCATGAAACTTAACGGTCAATCTTTTTTAGAAATTTCTAATCGTTTTTCGGTGGTATTTGCACCTGTTGATGGAAGTCATATAATTTGGATTGTCATTTATTTATTGATCGGTTATTGGTTAGTGATGAACATCAAAAAGACATCTATGAAACAGTCTGCGCTCTTTAGTTGCATAAATATTTTACAAGCATTAACGATATACGTATGGCATCATGAATTATTTATTGTTTCTCTCGGCATTACCTTACTCTTAGTCTTGTATTTATTTATGTTGTACAATACGTATCCACTTCATGACAAATCACTGTCGGGTCGTATTCCTTTCGCCATTTATTTTGCATGGATGACATTTATTTTCATCACAAATATTAGCTTTACGTTAACAGCTTATGGTTGGAACGGTTTTGGTCTAAGTACTCCTCTTTGGGCAGTTATTTTACTGACATTAGGTGGAGCCATTGCGCTACATATCCGCTTTCATCACTTTGATATCATGTATCCAAGTGTTTTTATATGGGCTTATATAGGAATCGCTTTACATAATGGTTTTGATGAGCTACTCGTAACAACAGCTGCGTTATTTTTATGTGGTGTACTCTTAGTTGGTATTTTATTCATTAAAAAAAATCCTGCCTACCAAAAATAATTTGGTGTGCAGGATTTTTTATGTGCTCCTATTCTTCGTCTAATGAAGTAAGGATAATTGGTTTATCTTTTGTAACAATAACTGAATGTTCAATTTGAGCAACAAGAGACTTATCAGGTGTAATGAATGTCCAACCATCACCAGCTTCTACAATATGCTCTGCTTTTGCTGAGATAAAGGGCTCAACTGCCAGAACCATGCCCTCTTTCATAATCGTAGAGTCCCATGCATCGTAATAATTTAAAATGTGATTGGGCTCATCATGTAAAGAGCGACCTAAACCATGGCCTGTTAAATTCATAATCACTGTTAAGCCATTAGCATTCGCTTCGCGCTCTACAGCTTTACCGATTTGATTTAATTTAGAGCCAGCCTTTACCTTTGTCATAGCACGATCAAAAGCATCTTTGGCAACACGACATAGTTTTTCTTTGTCTTCATAGCCATCACCAACTACAAATGAAATACCCGTGTCGGCAAAGTAGCCATCTAAAGAGCCTGAAACATCGATATTGACGATATCTCCCTCTTGAATAACACGTTTACCTGGGATACCATGTGCTACTTCCTCGTTGACACTAATACAAGTATATCCCGGGAAGTCATATTCTCCTTTTGGTCCTGAAATGGCACCTGCCTCAGCAAACATTCGACCAGCAATTTCATCTAGTTCAAGTGTTGTGACACCTGGTTTTGTAGCAGCCTTCATCGCTTCACGAATCTCTGCACAAATGCGTCCAATTTTTTTAAAAGCTTCAATTTCTTCTTGCGTTTTTACAATCATGTATAACGTCCCTTTCATCTAATATCTACTCTTTAATATAACATAACTTCTTACGCGTATAACGCTAAACGCTTTAAATATTGTATGCCTGCCTTCTTGGCAAAGTGCTACAAGTGCTATTCTCTTACGACTACATAAAAAACCCCCTTCACCAATATGAAGGGGTTGGCATTATGCTTTACGTTGCATTAGCTGTGGAGCCGCTGTGAATAATAACGCTCCCACAATGGCTGTTAATACTGTTGCAGGCAGCATATAGGTACCATTATAAATAATCGAGTAGATCCACGCATTTTGATCGCCGGCATACTCTGCAAAAAATACCGCGCCAGCAGTAGTGTGTGCTGCATATCGCAAGAAGCCTGCGAATACCGTACCTACAATAATATAAAGTGCCATTTTTGTTTTGTTTAGTTGACTTGCTGCTTCCAGTAAAGGTCTGCGTACAATGGCTGCTAACCCTACAACTGTGAAAGCAACACCGTAATCTAATAAACCTTGAAGCCAGTGTACAATATAAGCTCCAAACATGGTTTGCATCACACCTACAAGCAAGCCTGTTGTTAGGCCAGCTACTAGACCCCAGCGAAATGCAATTAGCATAATTGGTACCATCACAAGACTAACAGAGCCACCTTGTGCCCATACTTTAAAAGAGACCTGATCAAGCACAAGGCCAATCGCTGCAAATATTGCAATCTCCACTAGCATTAATAGTCTTTTTTTGTCCATACATATTCTCTCCTTTGTTCCGATGTAGGATACAAGAGCAGGAATAGAAATGCGCTGATTTGATTCTCTCTGACACCTTTTTATTCTTAAGAATGAAAAAACGATGTCAGGACAGAGCCTCACATCGTAAAAGTGTCGGTTTCTATCCACATCCCTACGCAAGTGTTAGCTTACAGGTTCAAAGAGTCAAGGCATTACGTGCCCAGTCTCAGCTGACATCATCAGCTCCCCTTGTGGTCGTTACATCTGAATTTAATTTGAACACTTTCATTGTACGCAAAGCACGGAATGATTACAACCTCTTCCATACTTAATTTTTGAAACTTTACTGTTTTCCATGCGTAAATATTAAAAAAGGAGGTACAACTATGGAGAACCAAAAAATTTTATCTGCCTTTAGTTATCTCAGTATTTTCTTTGCTCCTTTCATCGTACCATTAATTGTTTACTTCGTTACGAAAGATGCTGACATCAAAAGACATTCTATTCGCGCATTAGTGTCCCATCTAATTCCTTTTGTATTTGGGATCTTATTTTTCATTGTCTTTGTCTTTTCTACATTTAGTTTAGACCCCACGTCAAGTAATAGTACAGTCATGATCATTTGGTTCATTTCGTTCGCCATTTACGGGATTGTCTCGCTCGGCATTGTTATATGGAATATTATTCAAGCCGTTCGAGTTATCCGCTAATGTTTCATTTTTAAAATAAACAGGTAGAAGTATTTAAAAAGGAGCTGTGTTTTTGATGAAAGTATCAAAAGTAGTGAAAACCGCTGTTAAATTAGCGCCTATTGTTATACCAATCGTAAAAAAAGTGATGGCAGCAAAAAAAGGGACAACTTCTACAGTCAGTTCTCGAAAAAAATAAAAGGAGGGCGTATTTCCTTAAACCGGAAATACACCTTCCTTTATTTTATTTCAAAATGTGTTTGACTATGTCCATTCAATGTTTTTTCGACATGTAAAACGGCTGGCATCGCTGATTTTAATTCAGGCACATGAGAGATGACACCAATCATTCGTCCAGAATCTTGTAAATCGATTAATGTGTCTATTGCTTTATTTAATGATTCTTCATCGAGCGAGCCAAAGCCCTCATCAATAAACATCGTTTCAATATGAATATTGCCTTGGAAGCTTTGAATAACATCTGCCATTCCTAGAGCAAGGCTTAATGATGCATTGAACTTTTCACCACCGGATAGCGTTTTAACATCTCGTAATTGATCTGTGTAAGCATCATATACATCAAGCCCAAGTCCACTTTGCTTGGCATGCTTTTCAAGCCTGTCTGAACGTCTAAGCTCAAATTGACCATTAGATAAATGATAAAGACGAATATTGGCTGCCTCTGTAATTTGATCTAAATAATTAATTTGAATATATCGTTCAAAGGACAGTTTTTTCGAATTTTGCCCATTTAATAAGCCATACAGCTCCTTCACTCGACCTGCCTCACTCTCAAGTAAACGAAGCTCTCTCTCTATTTCTTCTACTTTGGTGATGAAGCTTTGACATGATTTCGCGAATCCATCTATTTGTTGAAGTTGTTTAAAGGCATCCTCATAGGCGATTCGAAGATTTTCCACAGTTGCCTCCATCAGGGCTAAATCTTGCTTCTCTTTCCCTTGAAGATGTTTTTCTCCTTCTGAAATTTGAATTTGTAACGTATGAACATGTAACGTGTAGTCATTGCATGCCTTCCGAAGTTCCTCTAATTGAGTGGTACTTCTTTTCGCAGTGGCATAGTCTTCATAGTTCACAAAGCCTGCTTCCTGCATGCTTATTGAAAACTGCTCACGCTTGTCATTCATTTTGAGCTTTAATTCTTCAAAATTCTGTTTGGCGATTTCCACAGCTAGTTTAGCATTACTGGCAGCTTCCTTCGCGGCATGTAAATCATGCTGGCTTTCCTGCCATAATTTTTGTAAATCCATTTTTTGCTTACTAACATCGGTAAGTGTTTGTTTTAATTGCTGTAAAGTTGGAATAGTTGTTGGCATTTGCTTATGCTGTTCTTCTACAATTGCTTGCAGTCTTGTCCAACCCTTCATCTGCTCAGTTAAATATTCCTCAAGTTTGACTTGTTTATGTTGCAAATGCTCTATTGCTAAACGCTGTTTCTTCTGGTTAATCCTTGTTTGAGCTAACTGTTGATTGATCATCTTTAAGCTAGTAATCTCTTGTTCCATTTTTTCTAAGGAAGCTATAATTTGTGCTTGATCCTGTTGCTTCATTGCGTATGCTTCTAATTGTGTCAGTGCCTCTTGCTGAAGCTGTTGTGCGGATGTTAAAAATGCCTCTTTTTCCAAATACAAACGCTCGTCTGAAGAGGCTTTTCTCCTTAACGTTTCCACCTGAGCAAGCTCAACAATTTCCAATTGCTCACTATGTGTTTGTTGATGAGTCGTACTCCCACAAACCGGACAAGGTTGCCCTTCTTTAAGCTGCTGAGCTAAAATGCTTGCTTGGCTTGTCAGCCAGCGTTGCTCTAATTGTTGAAGCTCCTGTCTACTGTCCTGATAATGAGCCTTAGTAGCGATAACATCTTGTTTCGCTATCTCTACTGCTTTTGTATATTTCTCCACCTGCATGAGCAAAGCTACTTGCTCCCGCAGTTTTGGTAGTTGCTCTAAATAACCCTCATATGGTTCCAATTGTTTTTCAAAGTGCTCAATTGATTGTGAAAGCGCCTCTAATTGCGCGCTTTCTTTACTGATTAGCGCTAGGTTATCCGCTGCCCCTTGTTTAGCCGTTTCAACATATTGCTCAGCAATTTGCAGTTGCTGTATATTGCTGTCATAAGCCTCGAACTTAGGAAGCAATGCTTGGAGCTGCATTTCCTGCTGCAAAAGCTGTTGCCGTTCTGACTCTTTTGCCTCTTCCGCTTCATATTTTTCTTGAGCTCTTTGTAAAAGCTCCTTGGTTTTTAATTGACTACTGTTGGCTTGCTGATAGGCTTGTTCTTTTAAATTTTGTTCCGCTCGTAAATCCAAGCATTGTTGCTCCAGTAGTAGTAAACGCTCCGCTTGTTCTGCTAAAGCTATCTCCCGTTCCTTTGCACGGTAGTTGTCTTGCTCATTTAATAGCAGTTCTAGTCGTTCTTGTCGTTTGGACTGCTCCTCAAATTGTTCATTAAGCGTTTTAGCTAAACGGTAAAACTCCTGTTCTTTTTGATGATGATTATAGGCTTCCTCATACTGGCGCTGTTCATCTTCAAAGCATTTTCTATAATAGGTAAGCTCCTCTTCCAATGCTTGCTTTAGCTGAAACATATTTTCAGTATTATCAGCAATCTGTGTGAACAAAGGAGAGGAACGATGTGGAAGTGCACCAACAATTTGACCAAGTAGATGTTCTTTTAATTGCTTGGCACGTTCAAGATCACTTTCTGCTTCTTTTCGTTTCGCATCAAGCAGTTTTGTCATAACACCAAAGCGATCTGTTTTGAAGATTTTTCGTAATATGACCTCTTTGTTTGTAGAATCCGACGTTAATAATTTGCGGAATTCACCTTGAGGTAGCATCACAATTTGGCTAAATTGATCCTTTGTCAGACCAATAATATCCTGAATCTTTTTATCGACTTCCAGTGTTTGCTGCTTTTCAACAATGTTATAATCGAGCTTTCCCTCTTTTACTTCCGCTAACTCCACCTTTTTACCAGTAGCTGTTTTATTTTTTTCCTTTATATGCCCAGGCTGACGTAAAATCTGATAGACTCTTCCATGCATTTCAAAAATAAGTTCTACTGCTGTATATACATCATCATCAGCAAAGCCACTTCGCAGTAAAGCCGTATCCTGACGATCCTCACCACTGCCTGACCCATAAAGTGCATAACAAATCGCATCAAAAATCGTCGTTTTCCCTGCACCGGTTTTGCCAGAGATAGCGAACAAACGATGTTCTCCTAACTGTTCAAAATCAATTATTTCCGTATTTTTATAAGGACCGAATGCCGTAATCGTTAACTTTAATGGCTTCATTTTACTGTTTCTCGCTCCTTATCTAATAATTCCTGTAGCATTTCCGTAAACAGACGCTCGGTATCTTCATCTGGTTGTATCCCAATTATATCTGTAAAGAAAGAGCGGAATAGATCGATATCTTCTAGCTTTTCTGCTTCTACTACTTGAAGCTCACTTGGTTTCTCTTGTCGTAAAATTTTACGTTCAACATGCATAGCATGAGGAAAAACGGTACGAATACGTTCCATTGGCGAAGACACGGACGTAGCATCCGTCAATCGAACAAATACATAATCATCACTTGGTGGAAGCATTAATAAATCCTCCAACTGTCCTTCCACTACACGTAAATCTCGTCTTGGCATGAACTTTCTTTTAGTTACAGTACTATTTCCTTGCTCATCTAGATCGACGATTAAAAAGCCTTTTTCATGTAGATGCTCAGACAACGAGTATTTTAATGGTGAACCAGCATAGCGAATTGTTTCATTTAAGACAAAATGTGCCTTATGTAAATGTCCGAGTGCTGTATAATGAAATGGTTTAAATAAAGCAGCATTCACACAATCTGAACCCCCAATAGAAAGCGGACGCTCTGAGTCACTAGTATTGGCTTCTTCCTCACCGTATTTGGTCACAAAGGCATGTCCAACAAATATATTGCGTTTATTTGTATCCATACCTTCTGTTATATGTTCAATAATTTTCTGCATCGCATCATGGTGAGAACGAATGGACTCCTCTTCAAAAATACTGCGAATAGTGGCAGGCTCTGCAAATGGTACAAGATGAAAATGCACCTCTCCATATGGATCATTGATAATAATAGGTGCATGATCTTTCGTAAACTGCCCCTTAATATATAAACCACTATCACGCATCAAACGACTACCAAAGTTTAATCGGCCTGCACTGTCATGATTCCCTGAAACGGCTAAAACAGGAATCTTCTTCTCTAAAACTATTTTTGCTAATATATCATTTAGTAAATTCACTGCCTCAATAGGGGGCATGGAACGATCGTATAGATCACCTGCTATAATAATTACATCTGGCTTTTCTTCATCAATAGCTTGTATAAATTGTTGTAAGATATATTGTTGGTCCTCTGTCATATAGACCCCTTGAACGAGCTTTCCTAAATGCCAATCTGCTGTATGAAATATTTTCATTCCTGTACCTCCTGTCCTTTTACTATTTTATCATGGCTTGTAACGGATTGTTTTTTCCTTTGTTTGGGGAATTTAGTACACACAAAAAAAAGCATCCTCTAAGATGCCTTTACTCATTATTATTTATTTCTTTTCCAACTTCCCCATAAAAGCTGTATAGCCGTGAAATCCCTGAATGGAACGTACGTTTTCAACAGACTGGGAGGATGTCACCTTTTGTTGTTTAGGCTGTGTAGAAGCTCGCTCTTTTAAAATTTCCTCAAATGACAGAGGATTCGGTTGTGGTAATTGTGATGAAGCAATATTTAGGGCATCACTACCACTATATGCCTTTAAAAATGCATTGGCCATTTGGCGATAGCCTTCCATATTTGGATGAACATCTGCATAGTTTGGTAAGTAGTTAGTGGCATTTAACCCAAAGCTGTCATACACATTTACATAAACAGCTCCGGCTAGCTCTGCCTGTTGCTGTAAAATCGTATTTAACTTTACAAGCTGTGCATTTGTTCCTTCTTTTTGAGTGAGATGAACAGCTGGATAGGCAAAATAATAGCCGACAACATATACCTGAGCCTTTGGCGCAAGTTCTCCCAATTCATCTAATATAGCTACCATATTTTTTCTCACTATATTTAAGGCGTAATCTGCTTGAAGTTGAGAAAAAGTTAATGTTCCAGCCGTTGGATTTAGCCGGACAAGGCTTAATAAATCATTGGCACCTGCCGAAACAGTAACTAAGGTGGCATTGGCTAATAAATCTCTTGCTTCCTCAGTTTTAATGCTTTCTAATACATTAGCTGTTGTAAAGCCTGGAAAAGCTAGTTCCTTTGTATAGAATTTTAATTGATCCATAGACTGTAATCTCATAGCAATTAAATCACTATATCCAGCATCAATTTGTTGAAAAGGGGTTTGACCAGCAGCTAGGGAATCCCCAATTACTACATAGCTTTCGGTTTGAGCAAAAGCAGATGAACCCCAGCATGTCATTACTAAAATAATCATCCCGATTAAACTACCTAAGTGCTTCATCTGCTCTCCCCCATTCTCGATTGGAACTAAAGTTAGAAAGCCCAGCTACCTTTGCGGAATATCGGCTCTACTGTTCCATCAGGCAAAATACCGTCAATGTCCATTTCACCATTCCCAATCATAAAGTCTTCATGTGTGACAGAAATATTTGCACCTAATGCTTCTAATTGACCGTTTTCTAAGTCTCTACCGCCCTCTAAGCAAGTCGGGTATGCTTCCCCAATGGCTAAATGGTTTGAAGCATTTTCATCGAATAATGTATTAAAGTATAAAATCTCTGATGCTGAAATGGGTGATTCATGCGGAACAAGGGCTACTTCACCTAAATAACTTGAACCTTCATCTACTTGAATAAGCTCTTGTAATAAATCTTGACCTACTTCAGCTTCTGCCTTTATAATTTTTCCTTCTTTAAATGTTAATGTAAAGCCATCAATGATATTGCCTTGATATACTAAAGGCTTTGAATTACTAACATAACCGTCTACACCTTGCTTCATTGGAAGTGTATACACTTCTTCTGTTGGCATATTGGCAATAAAAACATTGCCTTCAGGCGTTTTACTGCCACCAGTTAGCCATTTATGCTGTGGAGCTAAAGCAATTGTTAAATCTGTTCCTGGAGCAGTATAGTGTAGCTTCGCATACTTTTTATTATTTAAAAGTTCAGCACGAGATTCTAAATTCGTTACATGCTGATGCCAATTGTCAACTGCATTTCCTTCTCCGATATGAACTGTTTTAAAGATAGCGTCCCATAAAGCAGGCACTTGCTCCTCGGCTGTCAATTGAGGGAATACCTTTGCCGCCCACTTTGACGAAGGGACTGCAATAATTGACCAAGCAATCAAATCCTTCATAACCGCATTTCGATAGTTTTTCAATGCCGCTCCTGATACCTTTTGATGAGTAGCTAATCGATCAGCCGAAATTCCTGTTAATTTATCAGGATCTGCGGCATCAATCCATAGTAATGCCCCTTTACGTTCAATGAGTTCATCACGCATTCGTACGATCCATTCAGGGAAACGGTTAAATTCTTCATCAGAGGCATGTTCAAAATAGGCACGATCCATTTCATCATCTGAAAAATTAACATGGACACGTCCAGCGCCAGCCTTATACGCCTCTTTAACGACCAAACGAGCAAAATCTAAAGCATCAACTGATGTGTTGACTAACAAATATTGACCTGGTTGAATGTTTACTCCAACTTTTACTGCAAGTTCTGCGTATGCCTGTAATTTTTCTTCAAATGTCATATTATTTCCCTCGCTTTTGTCCAATTGTTTTAGAATTACCTTCCATTAGCTTACCATCATGCCATATTTTCTGCACTGGCTTACCAGGAACTTCTCTTGTCCATTTTTTATAGGTTTTCTCGTCTTGATAAGATAGTAATGTTAATACTTCACCATCTGCACCTGCACGACCTGTACGACCCGAACGGTGTAAATACTGCTCAATTGTTCGTGGAACGTCAACATGAATAACATGTGTTAAACCGGCAATATCTAAACCACGTGCAGCAATATCTGTCGCGATTAAAATACGTGCTTCCCCTTTGCGGAAAGCATCTAAAGCCTTTTTACGTTCTTCCTTTTTCATGTCAGAATGTAGTGTCACGATTGGTGCAGAGCGATACTGTAGCTTCGTTTCTTTCATTAATAATTGATCAATATTATTGACGAAAGCTAATGCTCTCAAACCTTCTGTATGCGATAAACGGCGAAGGAACTCTGTTTTATCACGTTCTTCCACCTTCACAAACGAGTGGATTACTTTACCAACCTTTAGCATATCCTCGGGCTTAATTTTAAAACGAACTGGCTCAAACATCATGCGACTTGCCACTAATTCAATTTCCTCTGTAATAGTAGCTGAAACAACTACAACTTGTCGTCCGAAGGCAGAACCTTCAATAAAGGATTTAATGACAACACGGTATTCACGACTTAGTAATTGATCACATTCATCTAAAACAACTGTTTCAATTTCCTTAAGCTTTAATTTACCTGCACGTGCTAATTCATTTAAACGACCAGGTGTTCCAACAACAATCGTTGGCTTTTTCTTTAATTTTTCAATTTGACGAGCGGAATTGGCCCCACCAATAAGCTGCTGAACCGTAATATCCGTACCTGCCGTCCACTCACGGATAACTTCTACAATTTGCATGGCTAGCTCTTGTGATGGAGCTACGATAAGACCTTGTGTTTGCTTTTTCGCCCCGTTTACTTTGTTCAGCAATGGTAAAACATACGCTAACGTTTTACCAGAACCAGTAGGTGATTCCGCTACGATATCCTTTCCTTCAAGCATCGCTGGTATCATTTCCTCTTGAATTTTCATAGTTGCTTCAAAGTTCCATTTTGCTTGTAATTCTTCTTTTAATAAATTGATTACTGACATGTTATTTCCCACCTTCTATCTGCTTGACACTAGTTTAACACACTCGGTAGCTTCCTACTTTATATGTACGCAAACCTTTGTCTAATCGTTTCACCTAGTGAAACTTTCATCCATAAAAAATCTGCCTAACTCCACACATGGAAATGTAAGCCCGTCCACAATTTTTTGAAGACTTACAGCCTACCCATGTAAAGCAAGCAGATTCTTTCTATAGATTCCTAATCGATTAGCTCATAACCACATGCTAAAATCGCACACTCTGCTAAAACGATTAGTGAATCAATATATATATTACTTAATTTTAAATCTCGATTGACAATAGATAGCTCCGTACAACCCAATACGAGACGATCACAGTTTAGAGCTAGCATGGCATCTTCAATTGGTTGCCAATCATCCTGTGTGACATTCTTACCAGCTTTAACATAATCGTAAATAATGGTCATCACATAGGATCTCATCTCATTATCTGGTACAACCGGTGTAATGCCATATTCTTCTAACGCATCTTGGTACATGCGTGAAGTCAATGTACCTGTTGTCGCTAATATACCAACACGCTCTGCTCCCAATTCAGATGCACGCTTCGCCGTTTCACGAATCATATGCAAAACAGGAATCGGGGAGCCTTCCTGAATCTCGTCATAAAAAGTATGAGCCGTATTACACGGAATGGCAATCATATCAGCTCCTACAGAAGCCAACTTTTTTGCATCCTCAATTATAACAGGCACTGGGTTTTCTTTCGTATTATCTAAAATAAAAGCCGTACGGTCAGGGATATTTGTATCATTATCAATAATGGTATGTAAATGCTCCTGATCTTTTTGCGCCTTTGTACGTCTTACAATCATTTCACCAATAAACATCGTTGCTAGTGGACCAACTCCACCTATTATACCTAAAGTTTGTTTTTTCATGAGTTAGACAGACCTTTGTTATTAAAATATTTCTTATATTTGCGATAAAAATTTAAATTATCAACGGTTACATTCAACCAACGTTTGGCATTCATATCCTTATAATTAAAAATAGAATCTGTCGCCATTCCTTGTCGAATTAGACTTTTTGCTTCAATAATAAGTTGTTCGTTTTGTACGTATTTGAAAAGGACACCATTTGGTACGATTGTCCAAAGATGTTTATTTTGCACGTATGTTAGTGGCTGTTTACTTCCTCGAACATAATCGTCTGCCACATATTGCATAAGGTTATAGCCACTAGCGGTCACATAATAATTGGAAAGCTCATTATGTAATTCGATACTTAACAATTTATAGTGTCCATCACGCTCATCATATTTCATATCAAATGTAGCAAATCCATGGAATTGAATGGCTTCTAGAAATGTCTTCACATTTTCCATTAAAGCCGGATTATAGGCTGTCATAATAGCCACATAACGACCAATCCCCTCTGGTGAATGCTCTTCTAGAATCGGATTTCCCACAGCAAGTAGCTTTGCCTTCCCATCTTGTCCTACATAAGCATTAACAACACACATATTCGCATCTTCTCCAGGAATATATTGCTGCATCATAAGATCATCTCTATAGGCTGATTCCTTATAAATAGCATGTAATATGCTATCCTTTTCTTCCTTATCATGTGCAATATATACTTTTTTCTTTCCAGGAAAAATACATGTGGCATACTTTGTCATATTCATCGGCTTAATGACAATTGGATAGTCAAATGACATGTCGTACTCTTCATAATCATTAACTGTGCATACATGCATGGCTGGGTATTGAAAACCAAATTGTGCACACAGCTCATACATACTTTCACGAGTTAGTAGCTGATGTGCAAGAGTAGCATCTACATAAGGAACTAAAAAATCCTCTTTCAATTCATCTTTATGTTCTACGATTTTTTTAACATAAAATTCATCACAGGCTAATAGCAGTAATTTTTTCTCTGAAAATTCCTGCACAATTGCCTTTAGCGCTGTCACAAATCGTTCTTCTATATGAAGTCTCGGCACTTCACGGAAGGTCAGTAAATCACTTTGTTGAATTTTTTCCATATTCGTATGATTTAATGCAAGTGGCTTCACACCATAGGCTTCGTAAAATGCTCTGGCCATGCCATAAGCATTCATTTCATCGCCTAGTAAAACTGGTAAAAAAGCGTGCTCAATGGCCATTCTACTCAACTCACTTTTTACGTTTTTATTAGTGTAACATACTTCCTACTAGCTAGTTTATTTATGTACAGCTACTGCCTGTTCACCTAATTCATGATAGCTTTTAAAGAACTGGTCCACATTATAAGTGACATAGCCCTTTAACGGGTCCATTACTACTACCTTATCGCCTAAATATCCAGTTAACACAACAGCGTGTAAATTCATAAAAGCGTCCTGCGAAGTAGTCGCTCCATTATAAGTCCAGCCTCTATCAGCATTTTTTTTAGGCTTCGATAAATCCAGCGTCACCCATGTCACGACGGGAACTCCCTCACGAACAAGCTGTAAAATATCTTCCTGTGAGGCATTTCTCATATCTGTCACACGTAAATCAGCTTGTTTATCTGCAATCGCTGCCTCCGCTGCCTTGACAATTGGAGCAGCAAATACATACATACCATGAGCTTTATCACGAGGATTACCTGCAAAAGCCTCATTTGGATTTGGTCCAAAACGTTGATTACCTACAATACGTATTTCTTGCTTTGGTAAATAGTTATCAGCCATTTCAAGCTTTGACACATTCATTCCATAGTAATTTAATACGGCTGTGAGTGAAGTTATTTCACAGCCATGTGGAAGCTCAGGATGTTGCATCACCACAGGAACGTCTAGCTCTTGTTCGTCTCTTGTAAAATGGGTCTGCAATCGGAAGTATGGTTTTGTCGTATCATACGTAAAATTTTCGATGGTTGTATAGCCATCATTTGCCGCACTATTTTCAAGAGTCGTTGCCGCAACAGCATATTCCCGCCCCTCTTTGAGCTTCGAAAATATAGCTTCTCCCTCTTCCGAACCAATAGCTTCTTCTACAACATTACCTGTCTGTACATCTGTGACCGTGATATAAAGATTAGCAATTGGTGCACCACTATTAAATTCTACTGTTAATACTGTTAATTGATTTTTATTTTCCGCATCTTGCTGTGAAAATGGCTGACAGCTAGAAAGTAACATTATGATTAACATGCCGATAAGTAAAAGGCGTTTATACCCCGTCCACAAGACAAATTCCGCTCCTATTCTAAATCGAAGGGTCACCCCTTCTCCATTCTTTTAATTTAATTTGTCGTAGACTTTATTATACGATACTTTGAAAGAGGTTCCTATTTTATCTTGTGTCAAAGAATTTTTTTTGCATCGATAAACGAAGCTTTGAGGAAAGTTAACAGTCCATAATTTTTCTCAAATTGTACTTACTTTTGATCGTAATGTATGCTTTAGAACTTTACCAGAAGCATTGCGTGGCAGTTCAGTTAAACATTCTATTTCATACGGTACTTTATATTTGGCAAGCTGTGATTGACAATAGGATAAAATGTGTTCCTCATCGAGTGACTTACCTTCCTTAAATACGACAAAGGCTTTAGGCACCTCTCCATACACTTCATGCGGTAATCCAACCACTGCTGCCTCTAAAATTTCAGGTAATTGATACAATACTTCTTCCACTTCAATAGGGTAAATATTTTCACCGCCTCGGATGATCATATCTTTTTTCCGATCAACAATATATAAATAGCCTTCCTCATCAAAACGTCCTAAATCTCCTGAATAAAGCCAACCATCTATAATCGTTCTAGCTGTTTCTTCAGGATTACGTAAATAGCCCTTCATCACCTGTGGTCCCCTTACACATATCTCGCCTACTTCACCAGCGGGAACCGGCTTACCTTCACTATCAACTACTCGAACCTCTGTCTGCCCTAATGGCTTCCCAACGGAGCCTATTTTCGTTAAGGCATCTGAATCTAATAAAGATGTGGCTGCAGGAGTATTTTCTGTTTGACCATATAAATTTTGTACGTTCACATTTGAAAACGCCTCTTTCACTTGTTTAACAAGCTCATAGGGCATTGGGGCAGCCCCGTAACATAATAAACGCAAATGGCTAAAGCTATGTTCCTTAAATCCTGGCGTATTTAAAATGATCGTATACATGGATGGAACACCAAAGAAGATGGTTGCCTCTGTTACTGCAATCTGTGCCAATGTTTTGGTTGGTGAAAAGGCTTCTTCTATCACGACTGTTCCGCCCTGATAAAACATCGGCATGGCAAAAACATGCAGTCCTGCACAGTGAAATAATGGTGTACAAATAAACATCTTGTCCTTGTTAGACATTTTCATGGAAGATGACCAAATATCGGCTGTAGCCACAATATTTTCATGAGTTAGCATCACGCCTTTTGGTTTACCAGTTGTACCTGAAGTATACATAATAACCGCAGTATCATGGGCCTCCAACTGTACTACAGCTCTTACTAAATTAGTATTGTTAAAGATATCATTCATAGCTTGAAATCCAATAACATGTTGGAATGAATAGGATACATCCTCTAGTGCTTCAGCTAATCTTTCATCATAAATGAGTCCCTTAGCTTGTGAATGATTAAAAATAAATTCAACCTCAGGAGCTGCTAATTTAGTATTAATGGGCATAGCTACGTAGCCAGCTAATTGCACGCCTAAATAAGCAATTAAAAATAAATCTGAATTGAGTGTATAGAGTGCAATGACATCGTCCTTTTTATAATTTTGCTCCTGTAAATAAGCTGCAAATCTTTCGACACAAATATAAAACTCACGATAACTTAGCTTTTTCCCATCATATACGGTCGCCATTTCACTAGGCTGTTGCACAGCATACTTTTCAAGAATATCCGTCATGTACATCGTCATTATAAGCCCTCCAAAAATTCATTTTTTACTGCTAGATAGAATTATCATCAATGGCAAATTACTAGAATGCTAAAATTTCAGAAAATTATGATTTTATTTTATCAAGCATTGAATTCCTTGGCAATTTTTCCATACATTCAAAATATGTAGGCGAACTAACGAAATATTCTTAGACGTTTTACTTTTCTAGCAATTTCTATTAGGTGTATGATATTTATACGATTATTTATAGGAAAGGCCGGGTTTGCATGCTATATGCACTTTTAGGAGATTTACATTCTAATATAGAAGATACGAAAGCTGTTCTCACTCATATTCAGCAGACAGCAAAG
The DNA here is from genome assembly GCF_059424475.1 of Lysinibacillus sp. GW247-5R2A. Taxonomy (NCBI): domain Bacteria; kingdom Bacillati; phylum Bacillota; class Bacilli; order Caryophanales; family Bacillaceae; genus Lysinibacillus; species Lysinibacillus sp. GW247-5R2A. The sequence continues at coordinate 63,813 of NZ_JBWKZL010000017.1, forward strand.
GAAGCAAAAATCATTGGATTAGGTGATTTATATGAATGCACGATTAGTAAGAAAAAAGCCCAAACGATGTCTGGGTTATCTTTACAAAGAGCAGCGATCGTTGAAAGTAAATTTGAGGAACTGTTAACCTTCCCCTCTATACGGGGCAATCAAGAAGAGCGTATTACACAGGTGACGGGCATTGAGCGCTTTAGGGCGTTACCTGAAACAATGGAGATTGATGGCGCCACACTTATGCATGGGCATCAATTTAAATGGAGTGTAAGCTGGCAGCCAACATTCCCATCCTTTCAAAAGCCATTGTTCTTCTTTGGTCATAGTCATGAATCAGGTCTTTATCACCAGCAGAAAAAATTACCGATTCGTATCCGCTACGGACAGCCCATTGTCTTACAAAATAAACAATACGGTGTAAATGTTGGCTCCGTTGTCGATCACCGTGAATGGTGTCTGTATGATAGTGAGAAGCGGACCGTAACCTTTATGTGTGTACCTTCTGTTGATGAAGGAACAGTGTCTTACACATAAAAAAGAGCAAGCTAATCTGCTCTTAGCTTGCTCCCCGTTTTTAATGAATATATTGTTTTTTTCCTTCCAATAGAATTTCCTTTAACGCTTTCAGTTTGTCAATGACTACAAAGGATTCTTCCGAAATCTCCTTCAAATATTTTTCTGCCTCATTTTTACGTCCTGCATTATATTCACGCACTGCTTTTTTAGCAATTTCATGGACATGAATAAATGGCTGTTCTAATTCTACATACGCACGTTCATCACCTAATAGCTTTTTGCCAGTGCCATAATACCATTCGCCAAGACGCGATTCTTTTGGCGAGCCTACATCTTGCTCTGTCATCGTTTCAAAGCCTAGCAGTAAATTATAAATTTTCCAGCGCCATAATAAATGGTCGGTAATGGCTAATTCAATGATATCCTCTTGGCTAATAATAAAGTTTTTAGAAATCGTTGAAGAACGATATCCATCAATCATTTTACTTAATTTATAAATAGCAGAGCCCATATCAAAAACAATGACTTTACTTTTTTGCATACTTTCTGTAATTGTATGGTTGCGTTCAGAAATCGTTGTAGCGGATTGAGCTTGTACCTTGGTTGTTGTAGCTATTTCCTCAAAGCGAGCCCCTTGCTGCTGTAAATTTTTATTTAACTCAGCAAGTGTTTGAGTGATATGTAGTGTATCCGTAACACCTTGATGTAAGTCTTGTGAAAATTGAGTCGTTAAAGAGCTAATATTATTAGTAATATGTAGTAGCTCCTGAATATCTGTATGTATGAATTTGACAGATGTACTTGTATCATCGGCAAGCTTCCGAACCTCTTCAGCGACGACTGCAAAGCCCTTCCCTGCTTCCCCCGCACGGGCTGCTTCAATCGATGCATTTAAAGCTAATAAGTTCGTTTGATCTGCAATTCTTTGAATCAATTCCATCAGCTTCGCTACACTATTTACACGTTCAACGAGATGTTTAATATCCTCCTGCATGGATTTATGTCCTTCATCTGTTGTTTGTAAGATCGTGGATACTTGGTGTAACGAATCTAAATCCTGGTTTAATTTTTTTAAAGCAAGCTTTGTTTGCTCTGAAATATCGCCTACAGATGTGGCAATATCTTCAATGCTTTCATCTAGCTCATGCATCGATTGATCTGCTGCAATGATTTCCTGCTGCTGTATTTCTTGAAATTCGATGAGTTCCTTCACCGTATCCAATTGTGTGTTATACGTAATGATTTCACCTAATCCATTCACTACGGAACCAGCTTGTATTTCTATATAGGTTTCTAATATAATTTGCTGATCGATTGTTACTAGGCTATCATACGACAATAGGACATCCAGCATCTTCTCTTGATCACGTGATAATTCTTTTACTATTAATGGAATAATCAACTGATTAATTAATGTATAGGCAGAAATCATCCAGTTCGGTAATACGCCTATTCGTGCATGTATATATGCTATTTTACGTCGCTTAAATACATAATCTAAATCTAATTCATCGTCAAACAGACTTATAAAGTGTGAATCGAATAACCCTTTTAAACGTTCCACTGTTGAATGTGTATGAATTACTTGATTAAATTCTGGTATTTCCAGCAAGCGATCATAAAAATTATCGAGTATATGCTGTCGATTGTTTTCATAAATTTTACGTAAGAACCCTACAGATTCTCTCCTAATTCTTGATAGCGCTAAAAAGTCCAATTTTTCTTTAAAGCGCTCATTCGCCTCAATGTCAGAATTTTTGGCGGCTGAGAAATAATCATAATTCTGATTAATCTTCTTCCTTTTGAACACAATAACCACTCCCATTTGTCTAAAGTACATGCATGTAGAAACTACTATTTGAAAACGACTAATTGAATTTCCTTCATTACCTTCATCTAATAAAACATATATATTTTACCAACAACAGAAAGACAAAAATAGATGCTCAAAAAATTCTTTACACTATCTTATTTACTTGTCCACTTTATTGACATTTTTCTTTGATAAACACTATTTCCACGCAGAAAAAGCGCTAAAACCATGATTGATCTTAGCGCCTTCTTCCTATAAAAACAGTTAGTTACTACTAGCACTCGCAATCGCAATTTTGTAAACTATCCAGTAACTTTTCCATCGCCTCTAGCTGCTCACAAAGCGTTTGAATCATGCATTTTAGAATTGGGATTAGTTCTTGGCAAATACAAAATCTCAGTACATTTTGTGCTAATCGAATTCCTCCCTGATGATGGACAATCATTTCCCTTAAGTAGTTGATGTTAATGCTATTGGAAACTGGTGGTGCACACATTGCATTAAACATAGCTTCCGTAATTTCTTTATAAGCACACATATACTCGTATAATTCATACTCTGAATTTTGTACAACACAGCATCTATTTTGTAGTGCTTCAAGACTTTCAAGCATTTCTGTATGTGTTCGGATGATTTCTAATGCAAGATTTTGTACAGGAATATTTGTCGTGAAGCGTAAAACATTTTCTGACATTTGAATTGCTGCTATTTGATATGGGATGATTTGCTTTATAAAATTTTCAGAAATACTACAAGTAATGGTTACATAGGTCATGCCCTGCATCATCTTTTTGAGGATGCGTTGATATTCCTCTAAATATATCTGTGTGACATTACTAAGTTCAATAGGTCTAGCCATTAGACACACTCCTTTCAGAGTAATGTATGCCCGCTAGGTTGTTGTGCGATAGACAATTGTACCAATTGCGCAATTTTTACAGGAACATCATGATAGGTATAAGTTATATGGACTCTTCTTTATATGTATCTAGGCATGCTTGACAAATACATGTATTCGTCTTGGTCATATTTAACAATTGCTCTGGAAAGTTCTGTGTCATACACCAACATTCTTTTTCCCCTTTGGCGACTCCACAATGATTTTCTTTCCCACATCTTGGGCATCTCTTTTCCGACATAGTCTTGGACCCCCCTTTCTTTTCCTTCATTGTAAAGGAAAAAAGGAAGAGCACTCAAGACCTTACTCCTCCCCAGTCACTATTGATGCTTGTGAATTTCTTGTTTCACTTCATCTATATTGGTGTCACTATATATAGCCGTCCCATGTCCACCTTGTTTAGCCAATAATGCTTTTACCTCATTGTAGGATAATCCTGCCTCGGCATTTTTCTGCTTCACTTCATGAATATCTGTGCCCGAAACTGTGAATGGAGCTTCTCCACTTTCTCTATTCATTGTTTGCTCCCCCCTACAATTCATCCGGCTGTAATTCAATCAATTCATCGCCTTCTCTTCCCACTCTCTTATTGAGTTCCTCAATAGGGATGGCATCAACAGTTTGCATATCCTCATGCAAATCAAAAAGACTAATTGTATCTGATTCAACCATGTCAGGTTTGTCTTTACTACTTAAATTCATAAATATTTTCTTTTCATGTGGTATTTGTTCTTTGTCCATCATGCCACACTCCTTTCTTCTTTAATGTGTGTAATGATGAACAGATTATGTGTCTTTCCTTTTAGCACTTTTATCGATGCGATGGTATTCAGAAATTTGAATGACACGTACATGCCTAGTATGCAATTCATGATAAATGCCTCTGCTATCTGTAAAGGAGATATATTGATCTCGTTCACTCTTTACCAATTTTTCTGCTTCTTGCTGCGACTCGATAAAGATAAACCTTCTGACATAATGTATTTCATCAAAAAAATACGTAATTTTAAATTCTCTCATGATATATGCTCCTTAACAATACGGTGTTACTGCTTATTCTATCCAAAGTCCTGAATAATCCATCACCACATTTGTAAGTAGCATATAGTATAAACATAACCTGTATAAAGGAGGGATGGACGTTGATTCATACTGTTAAACCCGGCGAAACGTTAACTCAAATTTCCCGCGATTATCGTACACCATTGTCTTCCATTATTGCAGCCAATCCAGACATACAACCAGACACTCTTTACGTCGGTCAACAAATTATAATACCTGGCTTTCCTGATCCTGAGACAATTCCATACCGTATTGAAATTTCTACAGAAAATCGTTGGCTACGTCTCTACAGAAATAACACTCTTCAAAAGCAATACCCAATAGCAGTTGGACGTATGCTACACGAAACACCTGTTGGTAGTTTTATTATTATTAACAAAGATCCAAATCCGGGCGGCCCATTTGGAACTATGTGGATGAGTTTATCGAAGGAACACTACGGGATTCATGGCACGAATGATCCTAGCTCCATTGGGCATGCTGTTTCTCATGGCTGTATCCGAATGCAAAATCAAGATGTTGAAGAATTAGCAAGTATTGTTCCTATTGGAACTGAAGTAGTGATTCATCCATAATAAGAAGGCTATCCAATGTGATAGCCTTCTTCTATTCTTCTCCTCTTGACTGTGCGAGCTTCATTAAATAGTATTGCTCTTCACGCCACATATGATCCGCCATAGGTGCCGTAAATGTACCTAAAACCTCTGCACTCAATTCCATCTCTTCTAACTCTTTTAAAAAGGTTTTGAATAATGTCATTTCCAACTCAACATCCTTATTAAACCGGCTTAAAGCAGGAAAGGAATGCATATTCGTTCGTAAATAACCTGTTAATTCTACTGCCTTTAAATAAAATTGTTCAAAGTGTTTGGCAAACTCGTTACTCTTTTGCTTCAATCTTTTTTCGACACCATCTAAATCATCCTGAATAATACCTGCATGTCCTGAAGCATCCAATAGCCAAATTAAATGATGGTGAAGCTCATGAAATATTGGTGGTACTTCGCCTTTTTTTAAATAATTGAGCACATTTTGATATTCTTCAAGTTCATTAACCATATGATTGACAAATGTTGGTGTTAAATGAATCCCAATATCTCCTGACAATTGATGTCTCAGTAGATGGAGTTTAAATTGTTTAAACTGCTCGACATTGTCATCAACGGTTATGGAGAAAGAGACTGCATTGGAACCATCAATTGATGACACATAGGTAAGCAGCCGAGAGAATTGTTGGATAAAACTATTTGCTCTTTGAATGTCATCCTGTTCAGATGGATATAATGCGTCATGAATAAATTGCGCATGATTTTGCATGATTTCTAGCCAAAACCTATGCTCGAAAATTGCATGTTGCACAAAATTAGACAGGGTAAAACCTCCTTTGTTTTTCTTCACTATGAAAGAAGCTTGACGCTCTCGTGCTAAGTTTTTGTCCCCTCCATTCTATTCCTCATGAAATACAAATAGTAGTCTACAGTTCATCCTGATCATTTTTGTATAGGATGAAACACTAAAAGCTATACTACCAATGGCTAAAGTAATTATTAGATGGAGTTACAACTTTAGGAGGGAGTATTTTGTCCACAAATAAACAGTTATTATCCATTTTTGCCTTAGGTGGCATTAATGAAATTGGTAAGAATATGTATGTAGTTCAATATGCAGATGATATGATTCTTATTGATTGCGGAGCAAAATTTCCAGATGAAACCTTGCTCGGTATTGATTTGATCATCCCTGATATTGCCTATCTGCTTGAAAATAAAGAAAAAGTTAAGGCTTTAATTGTGACGCATGGACATGAAGATCACATTGGGGGCATTCCATATCTCTTAAAAAAACTAAACGTTCCAGTATATGCTACTCGCTTCACTTTAGGGCTGATTGAATTGAAGCTAAAGGAACATAAGCTGCTCAGAGAAAGTGACTTAATTGAAATACATGCTGATTCAGCACTCCATTTGGGAGAAATTGATGTAAGCTTCTTTAGAACTAACCATAGCATACCCGATTGCTTAGGAATCGTCCTGGCCACACCTGAAGGAAATGTTGTGCATACGGGCGATTTCAAATTCGACTTAACACCTGTGAATAACCAATTTGCAGACATTCATAAAATGGCGGAAATCGGATCAAAAGGAGTGCTCGTTCTAATATCAGAAAGTACAAATGCAGAACGGCCAGGCTTAACGCCCTCTGAAAAACTTGTTGGGCATCATATTGAGGAGGCCTTTTTCCATGCTGAACGCAAAATTATTATCTCAACCTTTGCCTCAAACGTTAATCGTATCCAACAAATTGTGCATGCAACCATTGCCGCTAATCGAAAGCTAGCCTTATTAGGTCGTAGCATGGTAAATGTTGTAGATGTCGCGATTGAACGAGGGTATTTATTTGTTCCGGATGATCTGCTAATAGATGCACGTGAAGTTAAATACCTTCCCCCAGAGGAGGTAGTCATTCTATGTACAGGCAGTCAAGGAGAGCCGTTAGCAGCACTTGCTCGTTTAGCAAATGGTAACCATCGGGAAGTAAAGGTTTTACCAGATGATATGGTTATTCTCGCAGCGTCTCCTATTCCAGGTAATGAAAAAGGCGTTTCTCGCATCGTTGATCATTTATTCCAGCTTGGCGCGAAAGTCATATATGGTTCCTCCAATCATACGGGCATGCATGTTTCGGGACATGGCTATCAAGAAGATTTAAAACTTATGCTGACGTTTATGAAACCACAATTTTTTATTCCTATTCATGGCGAATTTCGTATGTTGCATCAGCACCGTTTATTAGCTGAGTCTGTTGGTGTTCAAAAAGGCCATACGTTTATTATGAAAAACGGAGATGTCGTGGATATTGAAAATGAGACAGCGAGACAAACACGCAAAGTTCCATCTGGGGATACGTATGTGGATGGAATCGGCATAGGTGAAGTAGAAGGTATTGTCCTGCGTGATCGCAAGCAGCTTTCTGAGGATGGAATGTTGGTTATTGTCTTAACCCTTAGCAAAGCAGACGGTGCTATTATTTCAGAGCCTGATACTATTTCTCGTGGCTTTGTGTTTGCAAAGGATTTCGAGGAGCTATTAAATAAAGTAAACATGCTGACCAAAGAAATCATCATCGAGTTACAGCAAGACAGTAGACAAATACATGTCTTAAGACGAGAAATAAAAAAAGCTGTAGGTCAGTATTTATTTACCCAAACAAAACGGAAACCTATGATTTTACCCATCATTATTGAAATATAATTAGTCGGTGCAAGGATTATTAAATCCACTATGCACCGACTGCTTTATTTTAATTGCTATATAACTTCTGACACGCATGATATTCTGGAAAATCATGCAAATAATCACCATTAAAAATATGATTTAGCATAGCTATATAAAGATAATGCAACTGCTCAAATCCTTGATATAAGCTGTTGGAATGATGCTTGACTTGTCTAGAAGTATTATCAAAATGCTTTGGTAGTTCCTTAACCGCAGTAACTAAATAATCCTTATTCGTTAATAATTGTTGAACAGCATTTAATACTTGAACTACTTGATGTTGAATGGCTATAGACGGTAACTCAATCATCAAACGATAGTCATTACATTTTTCATTATTGTTCTGATACCATTTAATAAAATGAAATAAATAGTCACTGCTTAGAATCGATTCATTCGGTATGATGGCAATGATGTCATGGCTAATACATACATCCGTTTTACATTGATATATAGTCGTGTCCTTTAAAGTCGTTTTATTTAGAAGGATACTTTGAGCGGGTACCCGTGAAAAAGAATATGGTTCTTTCAATGTTCTATCAACCTTTGGCAAACGACTAGTATCATCTTCAAGCGATAATTTCTTTAACGCTTCTTCCGTTATATAAGGAATACCATCCCTAGTAAAGTGTTTTTCACTCGTGACCATTTTACCCATTTTAATTTTTGCTACCTCTTCTAACAAATACTTCACCTTGCTTTCATCCTCCAATCTTATGTTCTACTTTGTGAACTACTCTATAAACATTCACTTTCGATCTACTTCTAAAAGCTTCAATTAGGCCATTTGACTAAGGAAAGTGGCTACTCTAAAATTGTACCATTTTAATGTAACTTTTTCTCTATTATACCACTATAATAGTATAGTCATTTCCACTATTTTTCACTAGCTTTTAACATAGAGGTGAATCATATGTCAGATTTTTTAAAGCTAGTAGGTGAACAACTCCGTATTATTAGATTATCGAAGGGGCTAAGCCAGGAAGAAGTGGCCGAAAGAACAGGGAAATTGGGTTTCAGTAAAGGGAGAGTTTCCAATATTGAACACGGACAATCTAATATAACCTTGAGTACATTAGAAATACTTATGAAGGCACTAGATATCCCTCCTGAGGAGCTTTTTAATTTTCAAAAATTATCTGGCGTTACTGATATTGAGGAAAAGAACCTCATGCTAGACATTCATCGATCATTATTAAGAGAACGCAACTTAGACGAGGTTAAATATGTAGTTCGTATTACAAAGGATTTTTTAGATACGATTGATTCACAGTCAAAGAAAAACAGCCCCAATGGTCAATGACATTGGAGCTGTTTCTTCAATTATATAAATAATTACATACCAAACTTTTGACGGTAGCCACATTTTCTACAAAGCTCTTCAACAGCCTCTCTTCTTGAAAAGCCATCGATTAGATTATTGGCACGTTCCCCATCCACTATTTCTGAGAACGATTTTTCATGAACATTCCCTAAATTAATGACCCCTTCACCATCTAAGCAGCAGGGTACAACAGTACCATCTACAAGAATCGCAGCCTGACTACGAAGGGCGTGACAAAAGCCTTTGCCTTCATCTTCTGGCTCCAGCAAGCTTGGCCATCTAAATTCATGATCCTGATTCAAATAAATATTCGAGCCGATTTTCACACCCTTACCAGGCTCTACTTTTTCCTCAATGCGATAATCAAGATTATACTCATTTTCTAGTATTTCTAATGTTTCGCGGTTGCGACGTGCTGCAACATCCGAAACGTGGTCTTGTTGTAAATTCCATAAGCGGTAGGAAATAATCGTTTTGTGTTCTCTAGATTCCCGTACAAAGTCTAAAATATCGCCTAAATATTTTTCTCTATTTTCCGAACCTTCATGTCCATCAAAGCTATGTAGAGAAAAGTTTATTTGACGTAATGCTGGTTTCCCTAATATTTTTTCACGGTTTTTCTTAATTAACGTACCATTCGTTGTAATATTAACCTTAAACCCTTTCGCATGAGCCGCATCCAACAGCTGATCAATCCGTGGATGTAAAAGAGGCTCTCCCTTTACATGCAAATAAATATATTTTGTATGTGGTCGGATTTCGTCCAATATTTTATTAAATTGCTCTACCTTTATGAGTCCCTTTGCACGTTCAGTAGGCGGACAAAAACTACATGCTAAATTACAAACACTCGTTATTTCTATATAAACCTTTTTAAATGTTTTCAACTTTCCTTCACCGTTCCAGTTCCCTTGTATTCAAATCCCATTCATTTTAACAAATTTATAGGATAGATAGCAAAATTCGAGTGCTTCTCTCTTGTGAATATGGCTACACGTACAAATGGACTTAAAAAAATGTAATATCTTATTAGTATGAGTATGAATAGTCGAAAGGAGGACATACGATGCAAAATTTCAATTCTAGAAAATTTAATGAACCTGAGGAACCTGAAAACGATTCTACTGAAAAACATGCTAGAAACCATTTTACATTCAATTTTACATTCAATATAGGAAATACAGACTTCCATTTTGAGCAACGCGCTGAAGGCGGAGGACAAATCAATGAGGATGTGGGGACATATGCCAATCAAGGTGGGCAAAATGCCAGCCACGGCAGTCATACACGCAATGTAAATTCTCAATTTACAGATGGTAATCGCCATAGCGATAAAGCCGGGAGTGATAGCAACGAAGCTGGTGAACAGCAAGGTATAAAGGTACGAGACAGCTCAGTCACTGATAGCGATACTCACTCCTCCTCTAATCATAGTGAAAGCCATGAAGAGGACAATGATTTATTAGCGGAAGAAACCGAAGAATAGAAATAAAAACTTCTATCTGTTCATTGTCACACTCAACAGATAGAAGTTTTTTGTTAAACATTTCGTTTATAGTTTTTAGTACCATCATAGGAATACAACATCGGTTTACTATCCACGTATGTTTCTAAATGCACGGGACGACCCCATAGCTGATATATATACGGTAATACATTTTCTAAATAGTGAGGATCTAGCTCCATGCCTTCATAGCCATGCATTAAATAGAGCTCCCCATTCCGTAAATAATCACCATTTTTCACTAAAATATAGGGAAATCCACCGTTAACCCGCATTGAAACAAGCTGGTCTCGAACCATCTCATGATCTTTGTCGGTAATCCGATATTCATTCCCTTTCTTTTGAAATAAATATAAATCCTCACGCTTCGCTAAATCTTTTGATAAATAATTACGAATAAAGGAAATATCTGACTCAACCTCTCTTACTTCAAACATTTTTTCCCGTCCTGTGTTCGGCTGTACACCTAACCGCTTCATCTCATCAGTCGGGTTGTTATAGCGATTTTCGATATCCTCAAAAATTTTAATGCCAAGGTAATATGGATTAATGGATGTTTTAGAGGGCTGCACAACTCCTGCATTTAACTTGGCATATTCGATGGTTTCTGGTGTTGTTAGGTTCAACTCCCGCATAATTCGTTGATGCCAAAAGGAGGCCCAACCCTCATTCATTATTTTCGTTTCTAATTGCGGCCAAAAATAGAGCATCTCTTCACGCATCATTGTTAATATATCTCGTTGCCAATCTTCCAGCTCGCGGCTATGTTCCTCTAGAAATAATAAAAGATCCTTTTCTGGTTTTGGTGGAAACTGCTTTAATCTCCGTCTAATTGGCTTATACACTTTATCTTTTTCTTCTAAGCTCCATAAATCATCATATGGCGATTTTATTGGAGCCTTTTCTTCCTCTTGCTCATCTTCCTCACTCCAAGATAGCTTCGGTCTCAAAATAGATGGATCAATATGTTCCTGAATCGCTAAAACAGCATCTAAAAACTGCTCAACCTCATCCTTACCATATTCTCTTTCATAGCCAGCAATTCGTTCAGCCGTAGCTGTCATGCTCTCTACCATATCTCTTCTTGTGTTAGAGAAACGGACATTATTTTTAAAGAAGTCACAGTGTGCTAAAACATGGGCGATAATCAATTTATTTTGCGTTAACGTATTCGTATCAAGTAAAAATGCATAGCATGGGTTAGAATTTATAACGAGCTCATAAATTTGACTAAGCCCTAAATCATATTGAAGCTTCATTTTATGAAATTGCTTACCAAAGCTCCAATGGGAAAAACGAGTAGGCATTCCGTAGGCGCCGAATGTATAAATAATATCTGCTGGACAAATTTCATAGCGCATTGGATAAAAATCTAAGCCAAAGCCTGAGGCAATTTCGGTAATTTCATCTATTGCTCGCTGAAGCTCTTTTGTGTCCATTTTACGCCCCCTCCCTTGAACGTTGATACGAATCAATCTTCCCTATCATTCCTCATTTTTCTTAAAAAAGCTCTTTAAAGCATCATAGACATCGCCTTTTTTTCTTAAAATATGATGTCTAAATTTCGGATCATCAATTTTTTTATAGGTATACATAAGTGTCGAGAAACGATTATGTTGATTGACTTCTCCATACCCAAACATGCTGGATACATCCATCAATTCAGCCACTAGTTTCAAGCACTTTTCATTATCCATTGAAATATTTTCACCATCTGAAAAATGAACAGGATAAATATTGTAGCGTGATGGAGAGTATTTTTCCTTAATTAATTCCAGTGCTTTTTTGTAAGCCGAAGAACAAATCGTTCCTCCACTTTCTCCCTTTGTGAAAAATTCATCTTCTGTAACTACCTTTGCTTCTGTATGATGGGCAATGAACTCAATTTCAACTGTTTCATATTTGGAACGCAAAAACTTTGTCATCCAAAAGAAGAAACTGCGAGCACAATACTTTTCAAATGCTCCCATTGAGCCACTCGTATCCATCATAGCAAGCACTACCGCTTTCGATTCTGGCTTTACCACTTCATCCCATGTTTTAAAACGTAAATCATCATTATGAATAGGTGTAATTTCAGCATTTCCGTGCATTGCATTGCGTTTTAATGCATTTAAAATGGTGCGTTTTTTATCGACATTACCCATTAACCCTTTTTTGCGAATATCATTGAATTCTATTTTTTCAGTGACGATTTCTGCCTTTTCCTTCTGCTGCAAATTAGGTAGCTCTAGCTCGTGGAATAAGACATTTTGAATTTCCTCAATACTGACCTCGGCTTCATAATAATCTTGGCCAGGCTTGTCACCTGCCTCTTTTCCTTTACCTTGACCTTGATTGGCCTTACTGCCATCTCGTGCTACTACATCACCAACATTGCTATCTCCTTGTCCTTGCCCTACATGCTTAGAGTTATCATAGTTATATCGAATTTTAAATTCATCAAGGGAACGTATAGGTATTTTAATAACCTCGCGACCATTAGACATCACAATGCTTTCTTCACTAACTAAATCAGGTAAATTGTTTTTAATCGCATCTTTCACTTTTTCCATATGTCGTTGTTGGTCCTGGTGTCCTTTACGATGGAGGGACCAATTTTCCTGAGAGATAACAAAGCGTTTATTTTCGTGTTCAGTCATTTTTATCCTCACCCATCTATCAAATTCGCTTTTTCTATACTATGCTTGAGAAGTACTTTCTTGAACGTTTTTTATAAATTCAATAGAAAAATCCCTCATTTTGATAGTAAAAGGAGTGCCCTAATTGGGACACTCCTATCTGACTTGGAACAATAAAAGTTGTTTATCGATTCAACAGGCTTCCTACATATTGCAGCAACTCGTTAGCAGATGTTGTATTATAACCATGCTCATCAACAAGTCTTGCGACTACCTCATTAATCTTCTTGAGTTGCGATTCGTCCGGCATTTTTGATGAAGTTGTAATTTTCACTACATCTTTTAAATCGGCAAATAATTTCTTTTGAATGGCTTCTCGTAATCTTTCGTGAGAATTATAGTCAAAACGTTTGCCTTTTCGTGCATAGGCAGAAATACGAATAAGAATTTCCTCACGAAATGCCTTTTTAGCATTTTCCGAAATGCCAATTTGCTCTTCAATTGAACGCATTAATTTTTCGTCTGGGTTCATTTCCTCCCCAGTAAGCGGATCAAATAATTTATTTTTATTACAAAACGCCTCTACATTATCAAGGTAATTATTCATTAATGTTTTCGCTGATTCTTCATAGGAGTACACAAAAGCCTTCTGTACTTCATTTTTCGCAATATCATCGTACTCTCTGCGGGCCACCGCAATATAGTTCATGTATTTCTCACGATCCTCTTGAGAAATGGAAGCATGCTGATCCAATCCATCCTTCAAAGCTCGTAAAACATCTAATGCATTAATAGATGGCACTTCTTTGCGGATAATAGCCGATGAAATACGATTAATAATATAGCGCGGATCAATACCGTTCATGCCTTCATTAGGAAACTCTTTTTTCAGCTCCTCTAAGTCAACGGAATTAAATCCCTCCACATTTTCTCCGTCGTACAAGCGCATTTTCTTAATCAGATCCACACCTTGTTTTTTCGGAACTTCCAATCTTGTAAGAACCGAAAAGATTGCTGCGGCCTTTAAAGCATGCGGCGCAATATGAACATGGGACATATCACTCTCTTTAATCATCTTTTCATAAATATGCTCTTCCTGACTCATCTTTAGGTTATACGGAATAGGCATAACAATAATACGGGAATGTAATGCCTCATTCTTTTTATTAGAAATAAAGGATCGATATTCGGTTTCGTTTGTATGAGCTACAATTAACTCATCCGCACTAATTAAGGCAAATCTTCCTGCTTTGAAATTGCCCTCTTGTGTTAATGATAATAAATTCCACAAGAATTTTTCATCCAGCTTCAGCATCTCTTGGAACTCCATCATTCCTCGATTGGCTTTATTGAGCTCCCCATCAAAGCGATATGCACGGGGATCTGATTCAGAACCAAATTCACCGATTGTGGAGAAATCAATACTTCCTGTTAAATCGGCAATATCCTGCGATTTTGGATCAGAAGGTGTAAATGTTCCTATCCCTACACGTTTATCTTCTGAAAAAGAAATCCGTTCAATTATCACATTTTCAATACGTCCATCGTATTCCTTTTCAAGACGCATCGTATTTAAAGGCGATAAACTTCCTTCAATTCTTATGCCATACTCCTCAAAGAAATCATTACGCAAATGATGTGGAATTAAATGCAATGGGTCCTCATGCATGGGACATCCCTTAATTGCGTAGACCGCACCCTCGTCTGTTCGAGAATATTGCTCTAACCCGCGTTTCAATAAAGTAACAATTGTTGATTTACCACCACTAACTGGTCCCATTAATAATAAAATACGCTTTCTAACATCTAACCTGCGTGCTGCTGGATGGAAATATTCCTCCACCAGTCTTTCAATTGCTGTTTCAAGCCCAAAAATTTCATGTCCGAAAAATTTGTACATTTTTTGCCCATCGCGTTCCTCTACACCAGCACTTTTTATCATATTGTAGACGCGTGAATGGGCTGTTTGTGCAACTTCAGGTCTTTCCCTAATGATGTTTAAATAATCTGCAAATGTGCCTTCCCACTTCAGCCTATTTTCTTCTTCGCGATAGCTTTTCACTTTATCTAAAATGTTAATAGCCTTCCCTCCATTCAGGGCTTGATTTATAACATAGTATGAAGCAAATGACATGATGATACCGATTACTTTTTCTTTCGTGAAGTTTCTTCTTATTATGGATTTTTTTATTGCCAAAAAAACCGGGAAAACATTGTCTAAATCGTCAGGAAAAAGCTTTCTGGAATGAAGATAAAAATTTCGGTTATTCTAAACTTTAGAAAGGAGGTCCATCATTGCGTCGTCATTTTACATTTCTTTTTACTTTCATACTTTTAGGAATTACACTTTATCCGACTGCCTCATTTGCAAAGGAGGAGGCGACGGAAGATGAAATTATGCAGCAGCGTATGTCTTATTATGTACAATTTGATGAATTGCTCATTCCTTGGCATTTTTTAGCTGCTATTGATCAATATGAGAGAAATTTACAATCAGTTCGAAAAGATATTCCTAAGCGAGATGGCTATTTGTCCATTCAATTTTCTGATGAGTATTGGTCTGGCGCATTAAATCCTGTAAAGGAAGACAGCAAACCCGAAACAATTAGCTATTTTGGAGGAATGGGCCTAGACGGTAATAATGATGGAATTGCTAGCCCGAAGGATGATGAGGATGTCATCTTCTCAATGGCCAGTTACTTAGCTAAATATGGAACAACTGATGAGGATTTTAAATTAGCCTTATGGGAGTACTATGGCAGCGAAGAAGCAGTCAATCAAATTTTTACCATCTCTACTTTATACAGACATTATAAAACCATTGAGCTTGATGCCCATACCTTCCCACTTAATATCCGCTCTACTTACAGCTATCGAGGAACATGGGGCGCCAATAGAGGTTGGGGTGGACGTCGTATACATGAGGGAACCGATATTTTTGCCAATTATGGAACACCTGTATTATCTACCTCCTATGGGGTGGTCGAAGTAAAGGGTTGGAACCAATTTGGAGGCTGGCGTATCGGCATTCGTGATAATCATAACTCCTATCACTATTATGCCCACCTTGGAAGCTATCATAAGGATATTGAAGTAGGAACAATTGTGGAGCCCGGCACTGTGCTCGGCTATGTCGGAAGCTCTGGTTACGGCAAAGAAGGTACATCTGGAAAATTCCCACCTCATCTTCATTATGGCATCTACAAATTTAATGGAAGAACTGAATGGGCATTTGATCCTTATCCTTCTTTACTACAGTGGGAGCGACAGGCAAAAAGTAAAAAACAATAAATATATGATTCAAGGCACTTTGGACTTACCCCTGTCAAGTAGACAGCACTAAAAAACACTACGCAGCCATCTGGTGTCGATATTCTATCGGCGCT
>NZ_JBWKZL010000018.1:0-359 GCF_059424475.1 Lysinibacillus sp. GW247-5R2A
AAGTGGCTAAACGCGGCGGACTGTAAATCCGCTCCTTAGGGTTCGGCGGTTCGAATCCGTCCCCCTCCACCAGTTTTTATCAAATAGGGGCATAGTTTAACGGTAGAATAGAGGTCTCCAAAACCTTTGATGTGGGTTCGATTCCTACTGCCCCTGCCAATTAAATTTTATGGCGGTTGTGGCGAAGTGGTTAACGCACCTGATTGTGGTTCAGGCATTCGTGGGTTCGATTCCCATCAGTCGCCCCATTTAACTTTAAAATAAAACAAAATAATATTAATTATGGCGGTTGTGGCGAAGTGGTTAACGCACCTGATTGTGGTTCAGGCATTCGTGGGTTCGATTCCCATCAGTCGCCC